>JAIFKU010000074.1 GCA_020049495.1 Accumulibacter sp. | reverse complement strand
TTACTTGGTGCCCAGGAAGGGACTCGAACCCCCACAGTGTTGCCACCACTAGGACCTGAACCTAGCGCGTCTACCAATTTCGCCACCTGGGCATTTCCAGAGAAGGCCGAATTCTAAAGGAACATAAGAAAATGTCAATCAAAAAGCTTTCCAGAATCAGAAAAAACGATCCGCACTTCGAGCGTGAAGTGGCCAGATACGAAAGACCTTTGCCCTCGCGGGAGTATGTCCTGCAGGTTCTGGTCGATCAGGGCAAGCCGGTCAGTTTCGAGCAGCTCTGTGCCCTGCTGGATATCAACACGCTGGAACACGAGATGTTCCAGCGCCGTCTGGCGGCCATGGAGCGCGAGGCGCAGTTGATGCGTAACCGCAAAGGGTCGTACATTCTTCCGGAACTCGCCAGCCTGATTGCCGGGCGCGTTGAGGGGCATGCCGACGGCTACGGTTTCCTCGTGCCGGACGATGGCGGCGATGATCTCTTTCTCGACGCCAAGCAAATGTCCAAGGTCCTGCATCGTGACCGTGCGCTGGCGCGTGTCGTCGGTCTGGATCGCAAGGGGCGGCGCGAAGGTGAAATCGTCGAAGTGCTCGAACGCGCCAACAGCCGGGTCGTCGGTCGCGTGATGATCGAGCATGGCATTACCGTCGTGGTGCCGGAAAACCGGCGCATCAATCAGGATATCCTCGTCACGCCGGACAAGAAGCACAAAGTCAAAGCGGGGCAGGTGGTGATGGTCGAGATCATCGAACAGCCAAGCCGTCATTCGCAGCCCATCGGAACCATTGTCGAAATTCTCGGCAACTATGCCGATCCGGGGATGGAGATCGAGATTGCGTTGCGCAAGCATGATTTGCCTTTCGAGTTTTCGCCCAAGGTCGTTGACGAAACAAAGGCGCTGCCGGACAAGGTCAGGAAATCCGAATGGGATGGCCGCAAGGATCTGCGCGACTTGCCGCTGGTGACGATAGACGGCGAGACGGCCAGGGATTTTGATGATGCCGTATTCGCCGAGAAGAAGGGTCGTGGCTGGCGACTGGTGGTGGCGATTGCCGACGTCAGCCATTACGTGCGGCCCGGAATGGCGCTGGATCGTGACGCCATGGAGCGCGGCAATTCCGTCTATTTTCCGCGCCGGGTAATCCCCATGCTGCCGGAAAAGCTCTCCAACGGATTGTGTTCGCTGAATCCCGAGGTCGAACGCCTGGCCATGGTATGCGACATGGATATCAACAACAGCGGTGAAATCAAGGCGTACACGTTCTATCCGGCGGTTTTCCGTTCGCAGGCGCGGCTGACCTACAACCAGGTCTGGGATTGGCTGTCCGGCCAGGCAGAGCCGGAAAATGACCTCCACCGTGCCTTGCAGCCGCAGTTACAGGCCCTGTACGCGCTGTTCAAGATCCTGCTCAAGGCGCGGCATAAACGCGGCGCCATCGACTTCGAGACGATCGAGACGATGATGCTGTTCAACGACCAGGGCAAGATCGACAACATCGTTCCGGTCTATCGCAACAATGCCCACCGCGTGATCGAGGAGTGCATGCTGGCGGCCAACGTGTGCGCCTCGGCTTTCCTCGAAGAGCACAAGCAGCCCTGCCTGTACCGGGTGCACGAAGGACCGACACCGGAGAAACTTGAGGGGCTGCGCAACTTCCTCAAGGAATTCGGACTGGGTCTGCCCGGCGGCGAGGCTCCATCGGCCAAGGATTACGGCGTGCTGCTCGAGAAGATCAAGCCGCGCCCGGATGCCCAGCTGCTGCAGACGGTAATGCTGCGCTCGCTGCGCCAGGCCATGTACAGCCCGGACAATGTCGGCCATTTCGGACTGTCCTACGAACACTACACGCACTTCACTTCACCCATCCGGCGCTACCCCGATCTGCTGGTCCATCGCTCAATCAAGGCGGTACTCGATGGCGCGCGTTATACACCGGGTAAATGGGATGAAATCGGCATGCACTGTTCGATGACCGAGCGACGTGCCGACGAAGCCACGCGCGACGTCAATAACTGGCTCAAGTGCTACTACATGCAGGATCGCATCGGCGAGGAGTTCGCCGGAACGATTGCCTCGGTGGTGCCTTTCGGAGTTTTTGTGGCGCTCGATTCCGTCTATGTCGAAGGCCTGGTGCATGTCTCCGAGCTCGGCGAGGATTACTTCCAGTACGACAACGTCAAGCACCAGATGCTCGGCGAGCGCAGTGGCCAGCGCTACCGGTTGGGTGATCGCCTGCGAGTCAGGCTGGTGCGCGCCGATCTGGAAAGCGGACGCATCGACTTCGTGCTGGCCACGCCTCCGGCGACGATGGAAGCACCGGTGCAGAAGATGGCGACAATGCCTTTCCCGCGCTCGCTAGCGAAAACAGTGGAAAAACCAGCAGCCAAGGGCGTCTCTCGATCAGCCGATAAATCCGCACGAAAGCCGAAGTCTTCGCCCGGCGGCAAGAAGCATTCGCTGGCGAAAAAACACCATTAAGCCGTTCATCGTAAAATACACAGCAGAATCCGTCCTAGAGAATAATCAATGTCACAGATCAGCTTCATCCACGGCTTTCATTCCATCATTGCCAAACTGCGCCATCAGCCCGAGGCCATTCTTGAGATATTCATCGACGCCGGGCGTCACGATGCCCGGGTGCGTGACCTGATGCGTCATGCCGAACTGCACTCAGTCCGCGTCGTTCCGGTGGATGGCAAACGCCTTGAAGGTATGGCCGGTGGCGGCACGCGCCATCAGGGCGTGGTGGCCAGGGTTTCCGGCGAGACGCTCCATGTCACGCTCGATGATGTGCTCGATACGCTGGAAGAACCTGCATTCCTGTTGGTGCTCGATGGCATCCAGGATCCGCATAACCTCGGCGCCTGCCTGCGGGTTGCCGATGCCGTCGGCGCACATGCCGTAATCGTTCCCAAAGACAGGGCCGTCGGACTCACGCAAACGGCCATCAAGGTGGCCAGTGGTGCGGCGGAAAGTGTGCCTTACATCACCGTGACCAATCTGGCGCGCACACTGCGAGAATTGAAGGAACGCGAAATCCGGGTAATCGGTACCGCTGATGAGGCCAAAGACGATCTTTACACGGCGCAGTGGCCGGAAGCCACCGCCTGGGTACTCGGTGCAGAGGGTGACGGCATGCGCCGCCTGACGCGCGAAACCTGCGACCAACTGGTGAGCATACCGATGCTCGGTTCGGTACAGAGCCTGAATGTGTCGGTGGCGACCGGCGTTTGCCTGTACGAGGCGCGTCGCAGACGGAAGGTTTGAATTCTCTGAAGCAAGGCCTCCTATGGGGGATTAAGTGCTTCGGCTTGTCCGGCCACAGCGCCGTCGCCGCAACATGGCATTTGCCGTTGTTCTGGCCGGCTACATGCCGAGATAAGCTTTTTTAACGTCTTCGTTGCTCAGCAGATTCTCCGCGCGGTCTTCCAGCGTAATCACGCCGTTTTCCATCACGTAGCCGCGATGGGCAATCTTCAGCGCCTGATTGGCGTTCTGTTCGACCAGAAAGACCGTGGTGTTGCTCTCGGCATTGATCTTCCTGATGATCTCGAAAATCTGCTTGATGATCAATGGCGCCAGTCCAAGCGACGGTTCGTCAAGCAGCAGCAGCGACGGCCGGGACAGCAGCGCGCGTGAGATGGCCAGCATCTGCTGTTCGCCGCCGGAGAGAGTACCGCCAGCCTGATGGCGGCGTCTGCCGAGGATCGGGAAACGCTCAAAGGCGTGCTCTATATCAGACTTGATTCCGCCCTTGTCCTTGCGCAGGAAAGCGCCCATTTCCAGGTTTTCCAGAACGCTCATCTGCGGGAAGATATGTCGCCCCTCGGGCACCTGGCAGATGCCGAGGCTGACGATCTTCTCGGCATTCAGTCGATGGATCGGTTCGCCGCGAAACAGGATTTCGCCTTGACGGGGCGAAATCACGCCGCAGATCGACATCAGGGTGGTGCTCTTGCCGGCACCGTTGGCGCCGATCAGGGTGACAATCTCGCCCTCGTTGATGGTCAGCGAGACGTTCTTGAGCGCCTGAATGTTGCCGTAGCAGGTCTGGATATTACGTACTTCAAGCATGGACTTCCTCACCCAGATAGGCCTCGATTACCTTGGGGTTTTCCTTGATTTCTCGCGGTGTTCCTTGGGCAATTTCCTTGCCGTACTCCATCACGTAGATACGGTCGGAGATGTTCATCACCAGCTTCATGTCGTGTTCGATGAGCAGGATGGCGACCTGTTCCTCGGCACGGATGCGCACGATCAGTTCGTCCAACTCGTGGGTTTCCTGCGGATTCATGCCGGCTGCGGGTTCGTCGAGCAGCAGCAGGAACGGGTCGGTGGCAAGGGCGCGGGCAATTTCGAGGCGGCGCTGGGCGCCGTAGGACAGGTTGCGCGAAAATTCGTCGGCCACATCGGCCAGGCCGACCTTCTGCAGCAAGCGATAGCTTTTGTCGACCGTCTCCTTTTCTTCACGCCTGGACCGGCGACTGCTCAGGATGGCGTCGATGATGGTCGATCCGGTGCGGCAGTGGCGGCCGATCATGACGTTCTCGAGTACCGTCATCGCCGGGAACAGGCGGATGTTCTGAAAGGTGCGCGCCATGCCGAGCGAGGTAATGCTGTTCGGCTTCATACCATTGATGCGCCGGCAAGTTCCGCCTGGCGGGTGAATCGTGACGTCGCCCATGGTCGGTTCGTAGATGCCGGTGATGCAGTTGAAAACGGTGGTTTTCCCTGCGCCGTTGGGGCCAATCAGGGCGACTATTTCGCCGGCGAAGAGTTCGAAGCCGATGTTGTCGATGGCGCGCAGGCCGCCGAAATCCATGCTCAGGCCGCTGACTTCAAGCAGTTTTTCGCCTTTAGTTGCCGCCATTGTCTTTACCTCCTTGCGCGGTGTCGTACTCGTATTTGCGTCGCATGTTGTTGATCAGACCCTGCGGCCGAAAGATCATCATCAGCACCATTACCGCGCCGAACACCAGCATGCGGTACTCGGCAAAGGCGCGCAGATACTCGGGGAGCAGCTTGAGCGCAAGCGCTGCGATGATTACGCCGAGGATCGAGCCCATGCCGCCAAGGACGACCATGGCTAGGATCATGGCCGAATCCATGAAGGTAAAGCTATCCGGATTGATGAAGTTATTGTGCGCAGCGAAAACAACGCCGACCAAACCAGCCCAGAAGGCACCAAGCGCGTAGGCCGAAAGTTTGGTGCGGGCCATATCAACGCCCATCGCCACGCTGGCGATTTCATCCTCGCGCAAGGCCATCCAGGCACGACCTGCGCGCGAGTTCTTGAGCCGGTTGGTGACGAAGATGGTGACCGCTACCAGCGCCAGGACGATGTAGTAGGTGTAGACCGACTTCTGCCGGCTGTCGAGTGCCATCCCGAAGAACTCTGGTCGTGGGATGTTGGCAATTCCAGCTGCACCACCAAACAGCGTATCCCAGTTCTCCAGAACGATCTTGGTGATCGAGGCGAAGCCGAGGGTGACGATGGCCAGGTAGTCACCGCGCAGACGCAGGATGGGGAAACCGAGAATGACACCAAACAGCATGCTCATCAGGCCACCGAGTGGCAGACAGGTCCAGAAGCCGAGATCGAAATTCTTGCTGAGCAGCGCGTAGGTATAGGCGCCAACCGCAAAGAAGGCGATATAGCCCAGATCGAGCAATCCGGCGAGGCCAACGGTGATGTTGAGGCCGAGGCCGAGCACCACGAAGATCAGGGCGCTGACCATCACATTGACGTGGTAGAAGTTTTGTCCGGTCGACACCAGCCAGGGGAAGATGATCGCCACGACAGCGGCCACCGCTAGTAACCGCCTGCTAAGCACCGGATCGTCGGCGAGGCGCTGCACCAGCGACAGTTTTTCCACCGCCGGATGCGGGTTGGCGGCGACCTGTGCACGGCGGGCGGTTCTGCGCTCGATTGAGAATTGCCAGAACCAGGCAATGACAAAGGCACACAGACCGGCCCAAGCCAGATTGTACCAGCGCCATTCAACTTCCCGGCTGATCGTGTTGACCCTGACCACCATGAGCGGCAGGGTGAGGAACATGAACCACAGACCGATACCGAGAGAGCGTTTGAAGTGAGCCATAACTTTACACCTTCTGTTTTACCGCTTTGCCGAGCAGGCCTGACGGGCGCAGGGTGAGAATCAGGACGAGCAGACCGAAGGCAAAGACATCTTCGTAGGCGCTGGAGATATAACCAGCGCCGAGCGTCTCGGCAATTCCGAGGACCAACCCGCCGAGCACCGCGCCGGGAATGTTGCCGATGCCGCCAAGAACCGCTGCAGTGAAGGCCTTGAGTCCTGCCGTGAAACCGATGGCGCTGTTGATCTGGCCGGTTCGCGAAGCGATCAGCACGCCAGCAATAGCGGCGAGAACGGAGCCGATGATAAAGGTCGCCGAGATGACGCGGTCGACGTTGATGCCGGACAGGCGCGCCATGATCATATCCTGCTGGGTGGCACGCATCGCCTTGCCGGTTCGGGTGTATTTGATCAGTACGGTCAGCGCGATCATGGTCACGGTAGTCACGATCAGAATAATCAGATCGACCGAACTCAGATAACGCGATATCGGCTCCATGAAATCGAAGTCGCTGATCAGTTCAGGAAAGGGTAGAAAGTCCGGCGTCTGTACCAGTTGCACAAAGTTCATCAGAAAGATCGACGCGCCGATGGCGCTGATCAATGGCGACAGGCGTGGAGCGTTGCGCAGGGGGCGGTAGGCAATCTTCTCCAGGGTATAGCCGTAGGCCGCCGCATAGATTACCGCCGCCAGCGCAGCGAGCAGCAGCACTGTCAAGCCGCTGTGACCACTCAGGGTCAGCACGCCGGTAACGATGAAGGCAACAAAGGCGCCGATCATGTACACCTCACCGTGGGCGAAGTTGATCAACTGGATAATGCCGTAGACCATGGTATAGCCGAGGGCAATCAGAGCGTAGATACTCCCCTTGACCACTCCGCTGCACAGCAACTCGAACAAGTACTCAAAATCCATGGGGGACCGTTATTGACTGGAATGGAAAAACCCGGAACGGCCTTTTTGGCACGGGCCGTGGCACGTCATCACGTACGGCCGGAAGGCTGCTCCTTCGGTGTATGAAGCCAAAAAACCGTGAGGCGGCCAAAGACCGCCTCACGGTTGTTACCACTTGTTGCCGGCCGCTCCTACTTGACCTCGGCGAAGGCGCCGTTCTTGACCTGATAGACCGAGAAACCGACGCCTTCAGCATCACCCTTGGTGTCAAACTTGATCTTGCCAACCGTCGTTTCGACCGAACTGCTCTTGAGCGCCTTGCCTAGCGCGTCGTAGTCCGTGCCGCCAGCGACCTTGATGGCATTCAGCGCTGCCAGCATTGCCGCATAACCCTGATCGAAGAAAGTGCCGGGCTCTTTTTTGTATTTGGCCTTGTATTCATCATGTGCCTTGATATTCAGCGGGAGCTTGGCGACGTCCTTCGGTCCGGTGGCATAGACGCCTTCAGCGTCCTTGCCGGCGATCTTGAGGAAACCGTCACCCTTGATGCCATCCGGCCCGATAAAGGCAATCTTGATTTTCTTCTTGTTCAGTAGCGACAGAATTTTCGAGGCTTCCGGATGGTAACCGCCAAATATCAGGGTGTCCGCCCCTTCCGAACGCAACTTCTGAACGACGGCCGAATAGTCCAGAGCGCCAGGCTGGATTCCTTCATACATAACGACCTTGGCTTTTCCGCCTGTCTCGATGGCAACTTTGGAGAAGTCAGCGAAGCCCTTGCCGTAATCGCCCTTGTCGTGAATGATGGCGACTTTCTTGGCTTTCAGTTTGTCAGTGGCAAAGGACGCGGCCAGCATGGCCTGATCATCGTCAGCCGCGATGGTGCGATAGAAATTTGGATATTCGCCACTCTTGGTCAGGGGTGGATTGGTCGCCGAAGGGCTGATGGCGATAAGCTTGGCGCCTTTATAGATACCCATGGCAGCCTTGGTTGCACCCGAGCATACGTGGCCAATGACGATATTGACGCTTTCCGAGACCAGCTTGGTGGCTACGTTCGTAGCGATTTCCGGTTTGCATTGATCGTCCACGATCATCAGTTCAATCTGCTTGCCGTTGATTCCGCCCTTGGCGTTGACCTCCGCAACAACCATTTCAGCCGCTTCCTTGGTCGGAATGCCATAGGGGGCAAGGTCGCCGGTGTGTGGTCCGGCTACGCCGATCTTGATGGTATCGGCAGCACTGGCGGGTGAGGCGACGAGTACGGCAACAAATGCGGTGGCAAATAATTTGACCAGAGTTGATTTTTGCATTGGTACAAGCTCCTTTAGTATTCATTAATGGAATGGGCGGTGAACGTTAGTTGAAATCCCTTGAATGGTCAAGAAAAGGCAAAGAAAAACGGTGCTGCTCTGACCTCGCGCACCGTTTGTCAGGTTGCCAGACTGCCTCGCTCAGGCTGACTGCAATCTTCGGCATTACAACAGGTGAGCAGCCATTGACCGGAGTTGTCCGGTTCGGGGATACTATCAGGATTGCCGTTTATCGTCACAACCTTTCCGAGAGATCGATCAAATGTTCAAAGCGCTGCGTATTGCTCTGGTATGTCTGTTCCCGCTGATGACGACGATGGCTGCGCATGCCGCAGATCCCTGGCCAAGCCGGACCGTGCGCATTGTTGTGCCGACCCCGGCAGGCAGTTCGGTCGATATCGTGGCGCGTGTGGTGGCGGATAAACTCGGCGCCATGATCGGGCAGACTGTCATCGTAGACAACAAGCCCGGAGCCGGCGGTACGATCGGTGTCGATGCCGTGGTCAATGCCCGTGACGGCCATACCCTCCTGCTCGGCTATAACGGCCCGCTGACCGTTTCGCCTTCGCTGACGCCCAAACCCCCCTACAACGTCGAGCGTGATCTGGCGCCCATCATTCTGGCCGTAACGCAACCCAACGTGCTGGCGATTCGTGCCGACCTCAAAGTGAATTCGGTGAAGGAACTCATCGCCCTGGCCAGGAGCAAGCCCGGCGTGCTCGACTACGCCTCTGTCGGCATCGGCTCACTGTCGAACCTGTCGATGGAGCTGTTCAAGATGCAGAGCGGAACGTTCATGGTACATATTCCCTACAACGGCGGGCCGGCGGCGTCATTGGCCCTGTCCAAGGGCGAGGTGCATCTGCTCTTTGCCGCCCTGTCCAACGTGCAGCCGCTGGTCAAGGCTGGCAAGATCAAACTGCTGGCCATCTCCAACGCCCGGCGCTCGGTCGCCATCCCCGAATTGCCGACGCTGGCCGAGTCCGGTTTTCCGGGCTTTGATGCAACAACCTGGAACGGTTTTCTGGCCCCCGTCAATACACCGGCTGACGTGGTGCAACGTCTGAACAAGGCGATTGGCCAGATTCTGGCCATGCCCGATGTGCAGCAGCGCCTGCTGGTAGCCGGCGCTGAAACAGCGGGAGGTACGCCGGAGCAGTTTGCCGCGCTGCTCAAGAGCGAAACCGTTGCCTGGGCAGGCGTCATTGCCCGTTCGGGGATCAAGCTCGACTGAACGCTGGCAAGTTGGCCGGGAGTCCGAAATTGAAGGCAGAAAAAAGGCTCCTGAACGGAGCCTTTTAAGTTGATTCCTGGCCGGCCTATAGAGGCTGGACATGCAGTTCGAAGGTCTTTCCGGATACCGAAACACTGTAAGTCCTGCCGTTCTGGCCCGTGGCGCGTGCGGCAATGGGTGCTGCCGGAGCGGTAGCAGCAACCGGGGCTGCAGCAGGTGTGGGTGCAGGTGTTGCCGCAGGCTTGTTCGGATCTTTCTTGGGTACGGTAACCTTGAAATTGCCCTTGAGGAAGTCAAGGCCCTTGTTGCCGCCCTTGGTAGCCAAAGCGCCAATGATGAAGATGTTTTCGTCGGTCACCGGTAGGCTGTTTTCTTCGAGAACCTTCTTGGCCTTGGGGATGCCTGGCTCAAGATCCTTGATCGGGTCGCCAGTAAAAACAGGCTTCTTCATCTGTTCGGAGGCGATTTTCACGATTTCCGGATCAGGCGAAACGGGGGTCTTTCCATAATAGCCAAGAACCATGTTGCCGTAACCGTCAGTTATTTTCTTCCATGGGCCGAGCATTACGTTGGCATAAGCTTGCTGGAAGTAGAATTGCGATACCGGAGTGACCGAAGTGCCGTAGCCGCCCCGTGCCACACATTCAGACATGGCCTTGATGACTTCCGGGTAGCGGTGGAAGGTCTTGTTTTCGCGCATCATCAGGGTGTTGGCTGTCAGCGCGCCACCGGGCATGGGGCTGAAGATCACGTCGGTATCGATACCGAGCGCTTCAGGCGGGAACTCGTAGTCCTTGAGGCATTCCTTGGCAATGACGTTGGCTTCCATGATTTTCTCGACATCGATGTCGAGATCGTAGTCCGTTCCCTTGAGCGCGTGCCAGAGCGAGAACAGGTCAGGTTGTGCCGTGCCGCCGGAGAGCGGTGCGCGTCCGACACAGACGCCATCGCAGCCGGCTTCGATCGCCGCGAGGTACTGGGCGATGCCCGTACCGCAGGTTTCGTGCGTATGCATGCGCAGTTCAACCTTGTCGCCGAGCAACTTGCGCGCTGCCTTGAAGGTTTCATGAACCTTGCGCGGATTGGACGTGCCCGAGGCATCCTTGAAGCAAACGCTGGAATAGGGGACGCCGGCGTCAAGAATCTGCCGCAGGGTGTTGACATAGAATTCGGCATCGTGCGCACCGGAACAGCCGCGCGGCAGTTCCATCATGGTCACCACGACTTCATGCTCGAGCCCGGCATCGACGATGCACTGGCCGGAATAGATCAGATTGTTGAAGTCGTTGAGCGCATCAAAATTGCGAATCCGCGTCATGCCGTGTTTTTTGAACATTTTCGCGTGCAGATCGATCATGTCCGCCGGTTGTTGCTCAAGGGCGACCACATTGATGCCACGGGCCAGCGTCTGCAGGCGGATGTCCGGCCCAACCGCTGTGCGGAAAGCATCCATCATGTCAAATGCAGACTCTCCGCAATACATGAAGGGCGCCTGGAAGCGTGCGCCGCCTCCCGCTTCAAAGTGCGTGATGCCCGCAGCGACAGCCGCTTCTACAGCCGGGATGAAGTCCTTGGTGAATGCGCGGGCGCCAAAGATGGACTGAAATCCGTCACGGAAACTGGTGTCCTGGAATAGAATTTTCTTGATCATGGTGTTTTTGATTGGAGAGGAAACGAGTTCGAATCATACAACACCCATGTTCAGTATGACGAGAATTTGATTACCGTTTTAGGGCAATCGCATTTGGCTTCAAAATCCACCGCAGAGATATAGAGGCGCGGAGATGATGCAGAGAACATCATGAATTTCCATGATTATTTGCCTTTCTCTGCGATTCCTCAGTATTTCTGCGGTGGGTGTCATGGTTCCAAATATCATCGTCCCGATTTCCGTTTTAATTGACGATATTTTTGGATGCGCGTATCGTGCCGTGTTGTCCGCAAGACTTCGGTAACAAATACCTAAATTGGCGTCAGGCATGTGCATAAGCACCCGCACAGAGACTTTTTAATATCATTTTTACCCTGGACGATCGATTATCCGGGTTTCTCTGTTTCAAATATCAAGCCAGGGAGTTTTTATGGCATTACGTAATGAGTTGTTGGATGAGTTGTTAGCGCGCCGCAAAGAGGCGAGCGAGGGTGGCGGTCTCGAAAAACTCGAGAAACGTCGTCTTAAGGGGCTGCTGAATGCACGCGAGCGGCTCGATGAGCTGTATGACGCGGGGTCGTTTCAGGAATCCGGCATGCATGTCAATCATGACACGACCGGGATGGAAGGCAAACATTTGCCCGGCGATGGCGTCGTTACCGGCATCGGCAATGTCGGCGGCCGGCCCATCGCGGCGTTCTCGCAAGACTTTACGGTGTCAGGTGGCTCGCTGGGACGCATGCATTCGCAGAAAATCTGCGACATGATGGAAACTGCGGCCAACCTCGGGATTCCCGTGGTGGCCATCAACGACTCCGGCGGAGCGCGCATCCAGGAAGGCGTGCATTCGCTCTCGGGTTACGGCAGGGTCTTCTTTCGCAATGTCCAGTTGTCGGGGCTGGTACCGCAGATCGCCATCATTGCCGGTCCCTGTGCCGGTGGGGCGGCGTATAGTCCTGCACTGATGGACTTCCTGATCATGACCCGCAAAGGTGCGCAGATGTTCATCTGCGGGCCGGACGTGATCAAGGCGGCAACGGGCCAGGAAGCACCGATTGAACTCTTCGGAACGGCGGATGCTCACGCCTCGGTCAGCGGCAATATCCATTTCGTTGCCGATGACGACAGACAGGCTCTTGATATCGCCCGCAAATTATTGTCCTACCTGCCGCTCAACAACATGCAGGATCCTCCTCACCGTATTCCCGACGAGATCAGTCTCATCTCCGATGAAGGCATGAACGAGGTCGTTCCCGCTGAAATCAAGACACCCCTTGACGTAGCCAAGGTGATTGCACGCATGGTCGATGGCGGGGAATTCCTTGAGGTACAGCGCGATTTTGCCAAGAACATCGTCGTCGGCTTTGCACGCATCGAGGGCATGGTCATCGGTATCGTGGCCAATCAGCCGATGGTCAAGGCCGGAACACTCGACGTCGATTCGTCCGACAAGGGCGCGCGCTTCATCCGCTTCTGCAATGCTTTCAACGTCCCTATTGTCAGCCTGGTCGATATTCCGGGTTTCATGCCGGGATTGGCCCAGGAGCGCGGAGGCATTATTCGCCACGGCGCCAAGATGCTGTTCTCCTATGCTGCGGCAACCGTTCCGAAAATCACCGTCATCCTGCGCAAGGCCTACGGTGGCGCCTATCTGGCGATGTGTTCCAAGGACATGGGGGCTGACGTTGTCTACGCCTGGCCAACTGCAGAAATCGCGGTCATGGGTGCTGAAGGTGCCGTTCAGGTGGTCTACAAGAGGGAACTCGAAGCCGCGGCTGACCCCAAAGCGAGAGCGGCCGAACTGATTGACCAGTACCGCAGGGACTTTGCCTCGCCTTACCAGGCTGCCGAACACGGCATGATCACCGATGTGATCGCACCGTCCGAAACCCGTAACAAAGTGGCTATGGCTCTGCGCGTGTTGCTGACCAAGCGACTGACCCGACCACCCAAAAAACATGGACTGATTCCACTATGAGCATAACCAACTCTTTCGCGGTGGTACTCGCCGCAGCCAAGGATACCACCGTCGTGCAGGACACCGTAGTGGCTGTTGCCCAGAATGCGGCAACGGTGGTTACCGATGTCGTCGGCAAGGGCGGATTTCAGGCCAAGGCAACTCTGGGCCAACTGATCGAATTTCAATTCACCGGTTTGCTGGTGGTGTTCGTCGTGCTGGGTGGCCTCACTCTCATGTGTGTCCTGATGGCCTGGCTGCTCAAGACGCTCGCACCGGATCAGTACTACGGCACGAAGAACAGGGCTCCCGCAACGCCGTCGGTGCCCATTGCAACGCCAGTCCCGGCCAGCCTTTCGTCAGCACCGGCCAGCATTCACCCGGGTCTGGCCGACGAAGAACTGGTTGCCATTCTGGCCGTGGCGGCTACGGAAGCCATCGGACAGGCTGTTTCAGTGGTCAAGTTTCGCCACATGGGCAGTATGGATTGGACATGGTCGGTACAGGGGCGCGTCAGTCATCACTCTTCACATAAACTCTGAGCCTAGGCTCGGGCTCGGATAAAAAGGATATTTGCAATGAAAATGCTCAAAATTACGCTGCAAGGCAAGATGTATGAAGTTGGTGTCGAAGTGATCGACGGCGCGGCACCCGTTGCCTACGCTCCGGCGGCTCCGGTTTACGCTGCTCCGGCTCCGGCCGTGGTGGTGGCTCCCCCCCCGGCCCCAGCTCCCGTGGCCGTGGCTGCTCCGGCCCCGGCGCCTGTTGCAGGCGGCCATGCGGTGATCAGCCCGATGCCGGGCCTGGTCTTCAAGATTGGTGTGATTATTGGTCAGCAGGTCGCTCAGGACCAGGAACTTCTGGTACTGGAAGCCATGAAAATGGAATCGCCGGTTTATGCGCCCTACGCGGGTACGGTAGCATCGATCCTGGTCAAGCAAGGCGATGCCGTGTCCGAAGGTCAAGTCCTGATCCAACTCAGCTGAGGTTTTTATGTCCGGAATTATCGAGCAATTCACCCTGATGATGACCCAGTCAACCGGGTTCTCGCATATCACGGGTGGTATGATGATCATGTGGGTCGTCTGCGTGGTTCTTTTCTATCTGGCGATCGTCAAGGATTTTGAACCGCTGCTGCTGTTGCCGATCGCCTTCGGTGCTCTGCTGGCCAACATTCCCACTGAGGGCGTGCTCAATGAGCCCTCTATCGAAGGTCTGGTGCACATACCGGGCGGTTTGTATTATTACCTCTCGCAAGGCATTACCTTAGAATTGTTCCCGCCGATTATTTTCCTCGGGGTCGGCGCACTGACCGATTTCGGACCGCTCATTGCCAACCCGCGCACCCTGTTGCTCGGTGCGGCGGCGCAGTTGGGAATCTTCGTGACCATGTTTGTTGCGGTACTGAGTGGAGTATTCACACCCGGCGAAGGCGCTTCGATCGGCATTATCGGTGGCGCGGATGGACCCACTTCAATTTTCACGGCGAACAAGCTGGCTCCGCATCTGCTCGGGCCGATTGCGGTGGCGGCCTATACCTACATGTCGTTGGTGCCCTTGATTCAACCGCCGATCATGAGGTTTCTGACGACCGATGCCGAGCGCAAGATCCGCATGAAGACCTTGCGTTACGTGGGCAAGCTGGAACGGATTGTCTTTTCCATGGTGGTGATGGTTGCCGTAGTTCTGGTGGTCCCACCGGCCTCTGCACTGGTCGCCATGCTGATGCTCGGTAACCTCCTGCGTGAGTCGGGCTGTGTAGATCGTCTGACCAAATCCTGCCAGAATGAAATCATCAACATGACGACCATCTTCCTGGGAACTTCGGTCGGCCTGACCATGGGTGCAGAGAATTTCCTGCAACCCAAGACCCTGATGATAATTGCCATGGGTGTGGTGGCCTTCGGGTTTTCGACCGCTGGTGGCGTGTTGCTGGCCAAATTGATGAACAAACTCTCGCCGCACAATCCGATCAATCCATTGATCGGCTCGGCAGGTGTGTCTGCAGTGCCGATGGCAGCGCGTGTTTCTCAAGTGGTGGGCGCCGAGTACGACAAGCACAATTTCCTCCTGATGCACGCCATGGGTCCGAACGTGGCCGGGGTTATTGGCACGGCAGTTTGCGCAGGTTATTTCATCTCGCGTCTCGGCGGTGCGGGCTGATTGATGGCGTGGCTCCTGAATAGCATCAGGAGCCTTTTCCATTCTGCCGTGTTCAACGCCTTGTGCAGGCTGGGTTTCGACCGCACGTAAAGTATAAGCACCACCTATTTCAATCGAGGAAATTACGTGCAGTTCAAGATGTCCCCCAACTCGCTGTTCGCGATCCTGCTGCGCTCGTCGTGCTGGATCAGTTTCGCCATCGCCGTTGTACTCGCGCTGGCAGCGCGTTTCATCCTGCCGGGAGTCTACGGCACCTTTGCCGCTTCGATCGCGATTCCTTTCGTGATCATTGGCGTGATCGTTGCTTGGAAACAGCGGGAGGTGCCCAGCGACGCACGGATTGCCGGCACAGTCGACGCGGTCTCGGCGATGTCCTGGCGCGATTTTTCCGCCTTGATCGAACAGGCTTTCCAGCGCGATGGCTACGTGGTCACGCGCATGAACGGCGCGGCAGACTTCATGCTCCTCAAGGCGGGACGGACTTCGCTGGTCAGTTGCAAGCGCTGGAAGGCGGCGAGCCACGGTCTGGAACCGCTGCGCGAACTGGAAGCCGAGCGCCTGGCGCAGGAAGCACGAGGCTCGATCTATATCTGCACCGGCAACGTGAGCGACAACGCACGACGTTTTGCCGCCGATCACAAAATTGTCCTGATGCAGGCGCTGGAGTTGACCCGCTTGCTGCGTCTTCCCAGAAAGGCGCCAAAGAGCAAGGCCTGAATGCTGGTCTCGGGCAGGCTCTGCTCAAGGTATCACGACGCTCCCTGTTGCTACGCGAAAAGATCACCAACGATCCCAAGGCCCGACAGAAAGAGGTCTCCAACCACCGTGCCGGTCTCTGGAACGGTCTGCTGACTGCGTTGTTTCTCGATGCTCAGAACTGCATCGGCGAGCGCTTCCGGGTCGCGAAGGGTATGGATATATTCCTTGTCATGGTAGGCAGCGAGCGCCTTTTCGACTGCCGCCGGATCAAGAATCGATATCGGTGAGTTGCAATGGCTGCAGGCCGCCTCGGTGCGGATGTCGACCGGTGCACCACAACCCGAGCAATGAACGGTACCGATGCGTGCGGCCAGCGCCTTGATTTCTGCGGGGACAAGCTGGCGTACAAACCCCTTTTCGATCATAAACTGCGCGAAGGCCGTGAAACGGCCATGATCCTGCGGGCAGCGGCGATAGGTAAAACGACCACTGCGCACGATATCGCGCACCGCAATCAGCGTGTCCCTGCAGCGTGGGCAATGCGGGGTGGTGGACTGCTGACGGCGCGGGTCATCACGGTGTGCGTGGATCAGCTTGAACAGGTTGATGATCCCCCCCGGACTGATCTGTACGCTTTCAAATGAATCGAACCAGATGCCCTGGCAAGGGAAGCAAATATCAAGCGTTATCATGCCAGAATCATGCCGAGGCAGTTCCAGCCGCCTCATCGGCAGATGGCATGATGGGCAGGCGGAAAGCTCGGTCTGGACGGTAGAGTTCATCGGTAGATCAGCGTCATGTACACCGACGGGATTCTACCGTGTTCCGCAGTTATTGTTTCGAGTTACAGAGCGCAGAAGTTCGACAGGCTCAGTCCGAAAGGTATTGATACTTCATCGCGCTGGATCAATAAGCGCCTCGTGGGATTCGTCGTCCGGGAAACCGCAACCTAGCCGTCGAGTGTCTTGATCAGCTCGAACAGCCTCTGGTAGAACTCGGGTGACGTGATCGTTTCATCGCCTATCTTCACCAGCGTATCCTTGTCGGCCGACCAGGGCAGGGACAATGATCCCATTCCGGACAGGCTCACCCCCGCACTGCTGCCGCGCGATTTGAGTTCGAACTGGGTTTCCAGGGCATTGGCGTACATGACTGCCCCCAGGCTGCTGGGCAGGCATACCAGAGTAATCGTTAGTTTTGTCGCCTGATCGAGTTTGGGCTGAAAGTACTTTTCGCCACGGATAACGAGCGACTGCGTTCCCTCGATCTGATAGCCCTGGCTGAGCAAGGCACGCTTGCCAATTTCGCACGCGCCGTCCGGCTCGCGGCTGCTGTAGTACTGGAATGGCGTTTCTGCCGCAAAAGTCTCGTTTTGATAGACCCGGGCGGGTTGTGTCGAGTTACAGGCGCCGAGCAGCAACCCGAGCAGGAGCATGGGCACTATCAACCGACAGCGGTGAAACATGGTGCGTGAAACGATTTTCATGAGTGCTTATTGTAAACAGAATCGGTGGGAATTTCCGCTCTGGCCAGCCGAAGAACAATGTGGTCCGCTTCGCTCACGATTTTTCGGCCACCATCAGAAACAGGGGGAAATCCTTTTCACCCCCGGCCACGACTTTCCTGATGTTGAAGACGGTCGAGAATCCGATGTTCCTGAATCCCGCCTGACTGGCTTTTTGCCGCAGATCTTCGCGATCGAATCCGCAGTGTCCGGAGAAGTCGGGGCCATGGAAACTGCCGTCTTCGCTGTCCAGATCGGTAACACACAGGTAACCCGGCGCACTGAGCAGCGAGTACATCTTCCGCAGCAAGCTGTCGATGTCCGGAATATGGTGGAAGGTCATCAGGGTCACGATGAGCTGGTAGTTTTCTTGCGGCAAAGGATCGGTTTCCAGATCGAGTTTCATCGGGCGCATGTTGGCGATGCCGCTGGATCTGATTTTCTCCTGCAGGACGGCCAGCATACCGGTGGAACTGTCCGCCAGGGTAATGTGTTGCAGATGCGCTTGCAGCGCAAAACCCAGCAAACCGGTTCCGCAGCCGTATTCGAAGGCCGTCATCTGCAGAGTCAAAGGCACATGCGTGCGAATCCCCTGCGCAACCGCGCAGGCTCGCGCCACCTTCATGGGATCTGTATCCCACGTCGTCGCCTTTGAATCAAAACTCATTGCCGGCTTATTCATGATTTATCCTGAAGCAATAAAAAGCAGTCACGATATCCATTTTACCCAGAGATCGTGGCGCGTCTTCAGGCAAATGCCCATAATGATCCGTGCAGGTGAGAAAATTGGATATTTCGCCGGATTCCCGGGTGACCCTCTGGTCTGAGAATTGACAGTCAGCGGCGGGGAAACAACAATAGTCAAGCCAGCCAGCAGCGCTACAACAACACGACAGGGAGTTTTCATGAGCGATCAATTGCAGTCTCTGGATCAGATCAAGGCCTCTGTCCTTGACATGGTCATCAAGTTTGGACCGAAACTGGTCGTGGCGGTCATTATCCTTGTCGCAGGTTACATGGTTGGACGCTGGGCGGGCGGCATGCTGGAACGCCTGCTGGTTCGTTTCCGGCTCGAAGCCCCGGTGCGTTCGCTGCTCGTACGCCTGATCCAACTCGTGGTCTTTGGCCTCTTCGCCATCATGGCCCTGCAGAATCTTGGCGTCGAACTGCTGCCGCTGATCGCCGGTCTCGGCGTGGCCGGTGCGGGCATTGCCCTGGCCATGCAGGGCATACTCGGCAACGTGGCCGCCGGGCTGACCATCATCTTCACACAGCCTTTCCATGTCGGCGACTATCTATCGATCGCCAATGAAGAGGGCGAGGTTCTCGACATCAGCCTGTTCAGCACCACGCTGGGACATACCGACCGCTCGAAGGTGCTGATTCCGAACCGCAAGATTGTTGGCGAGATTCTTCACAACTATGGCCGGGTCCGCCAGCTCGACTTGGCCGTCGGCGTTGCGTATGGAACCGATGTCAAATTCGTACTGCAGGCGATTGACGAAATCCTGCGCGCCAATCCCCGCGTGCTGCAGGATCCGGCACCGGTATTTGGAATTGAACAGTTCGCCGACTTCAGCGTGAGCATCACCATCAATCCGTGGGTCAATGTACCGGACTACGTGGCGGCAGTTGCCGAGATCAACAGGGCAGTACTCGAGACATTCCGGGCGAAGGGCATTGACATCCCCTTCCCGCAGCGCGAAGTCCGCCTGCTCGGAAGCGAAGCCTGAGAGGTCGATTTGCTACGCCGGCGCATGTTTTTCGTTGCTGATTGCAGAGAGTGAAGGATAAGGAAATGAAAATTACTTCAAACGCCTTTGTGCACAATGGACAGATACCGAAAACCTATTCCTGCGAAGGGCGCGACGTTTCTCCACCGCTGGACTGGAGTGAAGTCCCGGCAAAGGCAAAGAGTCTGGTCCTGATCGTGGATGATCCCGATGCGCCCGATCCGGCCGCACCGCGCATGACTTGGGTGCACTGGCTGCTGTACAACCTGCCCGTCACGTGCACAGGCTTGCCCGAGGCCGTGCGCTCGCTGCCGGACGGTACGCTCGATGGCATGAACGACTGGAAGCGTAGCGGCTACGGTGGCCCCTGTCCGCCCATCGGCCGGCACCGCTATTTTCACAAGCTCTATGCGCTTGATGTCATGCTGCCTGATCTGCAGAAGCCGGACAAGAAACAACTGGAACAGGCCATGCAGGGACACGTCATTGCCGAGGTGCAGTTGATCGGAAGCTACCAGAAGGATGGCTGAAGCATAGAGACTATCAGAAATGCGAAGCACCCCTTTGACAATGGGTGTTGACGAAAAACGGGGACTTCGGTCCCCGTTTTCATGTGCGCCCGGCACGGGCGCACTCCTGGAGGTGAAAGTCCTCCCGTAAGTTGATCACAGCGAACGAAGTGAAGCGCAACTGCATGAGGGCGACCTAGTGTGGGGAGGAAGCGTGGAGCGAAGCTGCGAGCCGATGGACAAGAATCGGATAGAAGGCGCTGCAGAGCAGGGCGAGCGGGCATGATTCCGCGAAGCTCTCGTGATCAAGGCGAAGCGGCGTAAATCCGGCGGTTGTGCAGCGAAGGAGTGCGTTCTTACCCGGGGAGATCTCGCCTCATGGCTGAAAGGCCGACGGTGAAAGCTGGAGCGAGAAGTCAGCAGAGGCCATAGTAGCTGCCGGTTTTGGGGCGAAGGGCCAAACGAGTAGGAGGGCCGACGGCCATGTGGCTCGCAAGTGCAAGGCATCGGAAGCTCGGGCAACCGGGGCGCAAGGCGGGAGGGCAAGGTGAAGCCAAGCCCGAAGCATTGCGTGATGAAGCACGGACGGCGCGACAGGGAAACGAAACATGGTGAAGGCGTGGAAACGCGTCAAAGCCAATCGCGGCAGTGCTGGGGTGGATGGACGGACGATTGCCGAGACGGCGGCGTACCTGAAGACGCACTGGCCCCAGATTCGGGAAGCCTTGCTGAACGGCAGTTACCGGCCTGAGCCGGTGCGGCGCGTGCAGATCCCGAAACCCGGTGGCGGGATGCGCGAATTGGGGATACCGACGGTGACCGATCGGCTGATCCAGCAAGCCCTGCTGCAGGTCTTGCAGCCCAAGATTGATCCGACGTTCTCCGAACACAGCTACGGCTTCCGGCCGGGACGCCGTGCGCATGACGCCGTGCTCAACGCACGGCGCTATGTGCAGGACGGCTACCGGATGGTGGTTGATGTTGATTTGGAGAAATTCTTCGACCGGGTCAATCACGACATCCTGATGGAGCGGTTATCGAGGCGGATCGGGGATAAGGCCGTGTTGCGGCTGATTCGTCGCTACCTCGTGGCCGGGATCATGGATGACGGGGTGGTCATGCAGCGGTATGAGGGGACGCCGCAAGGCGGTCCGCTGTCGCCGCTCTTGGCCAACGTGCTGCTTGACGAGGTGGATCGGGCATTGGAAAGACGTGGCCATCGCTTCGTTCGCTACGCCGACGACTGCAATGTGTATGTCCGCAGTCGGCAGGCGGGTGAGCGAGTGCTCGATGGTCTGCGCGGACTCTACGATCGACTCCACCTGAAGGTGAATGAAGCCAAGACGGCGGTTGCGCCGGCGACCGGTCGCAAGTTCCTGGGCTACGAATTGTGGTGCGGTGCGGGCGATCGGATCAAATGCGCAGTGGCCCGAAAGGCTTTGGAAACCTACAAGCAACGCATCCGACAACTGACGCGGCGCTCGGGCGGGCGTAGCCTGCCGGAGGTGGTGGAACGGCTCCGGACTTACATGCCGGGTTGGAAGGCGTACTTCCAACTCGCGCAGACGCCGCAAGTGTTCCGCGAACTCGACAAGTGGCTGCGTCATCGGCTGCGTGCGCTGCAGCTCAAGCACTGGCGTCGCGGGAAGACGATACGTCGGGAATTGATGGCACTGGGGGCCTCGACAACAGATGCCGAGCGGGTCGCCGGGAACAGTCGGTGCTGGTGGCGTAATAGCTACATGCTGCTGAACCGCGCGATGCCCATTGCCTACTTCGACCGACTCGGTGTCCCACGACTTTCGTGACCTCAACTACTCGAACCGCCCGGTGCGGACCCGCATGCCGGGTGGTGTGGGAGGGGATCGATCAGGTATCCTGATCGCCCCTATCCCGATTGACGCCATGAATTCGCTGTCAGGCGCGCACGATCCGCTGCCGTTGCTGCCCCAGACCGCTGACGCCGAGTTCGACGACATCGCCGACCTTGAGGAATTGCGGCGGCTTGCAGCCGAGACCGACGCCTGGCGGCGTGCCGGTGATGATCAGGTCGCCCGGTTCCAGCGTCATCACCTTGCTGCAATAGCTCACGACGAAGTCGCATGGAAAAATCATCTTCGACGTGCTGCCGGTTTGCCGGCGCTGGCCATTGACGTTGAGCCACAGGTCGAGGTTCTGCGCATCAGGTACCTCGTCGCGCGTCACCAGCCACGGACCGACCGGACCGAAACTGTCGAAGCCCTTGCCCTTGCCCCACTGTCCGCCGCTGCGATCGAGCTGGTAGGCACGTTCCGAAATGTCGTTGGCCAGACAGTACCCGGCCACGTAGTCCAGCGCTTCCGCAGGCGACACATTGCGCGCCCGGCGGCCGATCACGATGCCCAGTTCGACCTCCCAATCCAGCTTGGTCGAATCCGGCGGCATCAGCGTATCGTCGTTCGGACCACAGACGCAGCTCAACCACTTGTTGAACATCGTTGGCTCCGACGGAATGGGCATGCCCGATTCGGCCGCATGGTCGCTGTAGTTGAGGCCGATGGCCACGTACTTGCTTATGCCACTCCATGGCACGCCCAGCCGAGGGGTACCCGCAACCTTCGGCAAACGCTCGGTATCGATGGTACGCAACACGTCCAGAGCCTCAGGCGAAAGCGTTCTTGGCGTAAAATCGTCGAGCAGACCGGAGAGGTCGCGAAGATTGCCGGCAGCATCAAGCAGCGCCGGTTTTTCCTGGCCCGGCGGGCCATAACGCAAGAGTTTCACGGTGCTTATTCCTGGTTAATGAGGGGAGGGTGAAAAGCGAAGACAATCGTCCTCGCACCGGAACAAACTATAGCAGATGTTTGGCAATTCACTTGAAATCGGCCGCTGTTCCACGGCCCGAAAAGACAAACAATGCCCCTGAGGTTCGTTATGCCTTCGGTGCCGAGGCTGTTGGCGAACACAACCGGAGTATGTTCGCTGGCGATCTGTCGGAGCAGGGCTTTTACCCTGCCTACCTTGACGGTCAGCAAATCGAATCCGTCACCCCGACGTAGGCCGGGGTCCAGTTCCAAGGTGCTTTCTGGATTCCGGCGTTCGCCGGAATGACGAGGATTGTCAGGCATCGGTGGCTACCTGAGTGATTCTGCGGCGGAAGAGGGGTTGCGGCTGGTCGACTGCGGCCTGGTAGGTTTCGCTGAAATCGCGCAGACCGGCGAGAGCGGCTTCGATGTCCTTGTCGTCGCGCACAGCGTAGGCATCGATGCCGCAACGCTTCATGTAGAACAGTTGGTCTTGCAGCACGTCGCCGATGGCGCGGATTTCGCCGCGATAGTTGTAGCGTTCGCGCACCAGGCGGGCGATCGAATAAGCCCGTCCGTCGGCGAACTTGGGGAAGTTCACGCCGATCAGGGCGAGGTGCTCCAGATCGCCAGCTAGGGCTTGCGGATCCTCGCTGCTGTCGAGCCAGACGCCGACCGGTTTCTGGCAGACGAGGATTTCGTCCTTGCGTGCCAGCCATAAGGCGTGCGGCAGCAGGGTTGGTTCGTCGGGCAGCGCAACGAATTGCACCGTCTCGCCTTCAGCCAATTTGAGAATTTGCCAAACGTCATCGACGATCTGGCCGTTCCTGATGATCTTAGGCATGGGTAAGGTCTTCGGCAGTTATCGACGCGGCCTTCCGTTTCGTCGAATTTCGTGTTGATGGCAGCGGCAATCGGCAGCGAACGGGCATTCGCCAGCGCGCAGAGATCGCCGCCGGGGCAGCAGATCATGTCGGTGAGAAGGCCGATGTTCGGCGTGGACAGGGCATGTGCGCGGGTCGCCTGCCATACGTCAAAAAGGTCGTGCTTGCGGACGTCGGTAAGCACGAAGTTCTGTTCGTGGGCAACGCGTAGTTCGCCAAAACTGTAGCGCTCGGCGAGATCGGCGACCGCTTCCATCTGCACAGCGGTGATGTCGCCGGGAGCGGCGCCCGGTGCCTTGAGCGACAGCGTCACGGCGGCGTAGCCCGGAACCTTGTGCGCATGTACGGAACGCCTGACCCAGGCGGCGAAAGCCTTGTCGCTGGCGATTACTGCGCAAAAGACGGGATCTTCAGCCGGCAGGGTGGCGTAGGCTGGCGGCGCGAAATGGCCGGCGATGCGCTCGAATTCTGCGTCGGTCAGCGTCGTCGGTCCGTCTTTCAAGAACGACCATTCCGCTTAGACCTGACGGGCGAATTCTTCAATCCCCAGCGCATTGACCAGGATCTTGATGCGTGCCTTGTACAGGTTGTCGCGGCGGCCATGACGATTGTACACGCGCAACAGGGCATCGAGGTAGGAGAGCAGATGCTTGCGCGGCAGGAAGGCGAATTCCGGGTGGAAGGTCGACCACTGGCGTAGTACTTCGCACCACGGGCACGGATCGGTCAGCTCGTCCGGTGCGACGCCGGCGAATTCGTCGGTGGTGATGTTGCGGATGCAGTTGCCCGAGGTCTGTATGGCGTGTATTTCGACGCTCGCCAGTTCGCCGAGAATTTCCGGCGTTTCCTCGAATTTCGGCCAGTTGAGTTGCATGTTCTGGCGCGTCGTGAAGTGGCCGAAACTACGGTCGTAGCGGCGCGAGATTTCCGCCAGCTTGCGCAGTTGCGCGGCGGATAGCTGGCCGTAGGGGATGGCAATGCGCAGCATCGGGCCGTGGCGCTGGATTTACAGGCCGTTTTGCAGGCGCAGGGGGCGCAGTTCGTCGTCCGAGAGCGTGCCGGCCAGGTTACGCTCGATCTGGCCGCGATACTGGGCAACGCGCTCGTTGATGAGTTGCTGGTCAATGCTGTCGTAGCGATACATGAGGTGTACCTGTCAATGTCCTGCTGTGTCTGAAGCCTTATCAGCCTGCCACCGAAGCGTACCCGCAGGGGCGTCATGGGCGAATCGTATCAGTCGACGACTTGATCGAAAAAGAATATTCAGTTAGATTGTTAGAACTATTGGTTATTATGAGCTCAAATGAAGTTACAACAGCTCCGTTATCTCGTCGAAGTCGCCCGTTGCGGACTCAATGTTTCGGAGGCCGCCGAGGTGCTTTACACCTCGCAGCCGGGCGTTTCCAAGCAGATCAAGCTGCTTGAGGACGAGCTTGGCGTGATCGTCTTCGAGCGCAGCGGCAAGCGACTGACGGCGATTACCGAACCGGGCAGGCGCGTGCTCGAAATCGCCGAACGCATCCTGCGCGAAGCCGACAACATCAAGCGCGTGGGGGAGGAATTCGCCGGTGGCGATACGGGCCGTCTGGCGATAGCCACTACCCACACCCAGGCGCGTTACGCCCTGCCTTCGGTGGTCAAGAGCTTTATCGAACGTCATCCGAAGGTCCGACTGTCGATGCATCAGGGCAGCCCGACACAGATCGCCGAATGGACGATCAATGGCGAGGCCGACATCGCCATTGCCACCGAAGCGCTCGACCAGTACCCGCAACTGGTCATGCTGCCGTGCTATCAATGGGGGCACTGTGTCGTCGCACCGGAAGGGCACCCCATTCTTTCGGAAAAGTCTATTTCACTGGCTACGCTGGCGCGCTGGCCGCTGATCACCTACGATCCGGCCTTTGCCGGCCGTTCGCGCATCAACAAGGCGTTTGAGCGTGCGCAACTGAGCCCCAACGTCGTGCTGGCCGCCATCGATGCCGACGTGATCAAGACCTACGTCAGTCTCGGGCTCGGACTCGGCATCATCGCCGGCATGGCTTACGATCCGGCACGCGATATCGGTCTGCAGGCCTTCGATGTGGGTCATCTCTTCGGTTCGAACACGACGCGTATCGGCTTGCGGCGCGGAACTTACATGCGCCAGTACGAATACGATTTCATTCAACTGTTTGCCGCACAACTTTCGAAGAAGGCGGTCGATATGGCCATGGCCGGCCCGGGGAAAGACGATGAATATCAACTTTAAACTGGCCGGCCGGCAGGGCAGCAAGGGGGTATTGGCGCAAGTGCTGACGGTGATTGCCGGCGTCATCGCGCTCGGCGTAGCCCTGATGTTTTCGCTCGTTTTCTTTGCCGTGGTGGCCGTCGCCGGCCTGCTCCTGTGGCTGTATCTCATGTGGAAGACGCGTGCGCTGCGCAAGCTGATGCGCGAACAGGCCGCCCGGCAGATGAGCGGTCAGTCATCCGATACACAAGCCCCAAGGCCGGATTCCGCTGGAGATGTCATCGAGGGCGAGGCGGTTCGGGTGGTGGACGAGCGAAACCGCTTGAGCGAGTAAGGAGGCCAGCATCAGCCCGCAGCCATCACCCGGTTGCGTCCGCATTCCTTGGCCTGATACAGCGCCAGGTCTGACGCCCGTATCAGTTCAAGGCTGTCCGCTTCGGTTCCGGAAGAAATGGCCACGCCAACACTGAGGGTGAGCGGAATGGGCTGATCCTTCCACTGGAATGTGGTTTTCTCGATCAGGGCGCGGATGCGCTCGCCGATCTGCAGGGCGATTTTCAGGTTGGCGTTGGTCAGAACGGCGGCGAACTCCTCTCCGCCATAACGGAAAACCATGTCTTCGGAACGCGAAGTGTGCTTCAGGATGTCCGCCAACTGGCGCAGTACGGCATCGCCGGCGGCGTGGCCATAGCCGTCGTTGATGCGCTTGAAGTGATCGATGTCAAGCATCAGGAAGGCCAGCGGAGTACCGCTGGAGCGGGCGAAAACCCACTCCGAAGCGAGAAAATCCAGTCCGTTGCGACGGTTGGGAAGCTGCGTCAGGGTATCGGTCAATGCATCCTGCAAGAGGCGTTTCTGGGCTACGGCAAACTCGTCGGTCGAACGCATGATGCCGAGGCGTTCGCGATGAATTTCCTCCTTGAGGATCAGCATGCGCGCCGCAGTGTTGAGGTGAACGCGCAGTGTCTGGGCGTTGAGCGGCTTGCTCAGCACGTCATCGGCGCCGGCATCGATGGCCTCAAGAATGCGACTTTCACTTTCCTGTGCAACCAGAAGCAGGGTATAGCTTTCCTTACCGGTCGGCGTCCGCCGGAGGTCGCGGCAAAAATCGGTTGCATTCAGATTCGGTGCCGACATGTCGGCGATGATGATCGGGGCCGGATGGCGCAACGCCTGGATCAAGCCTTCGGGCGTATCGTCAACCAGAACCGGCTGGTGACCGAGGTCCTCGACCTTCTGCATCAGCGGTTCGAGTTCGGCCAGCGGGATGCCGATCAACTGAACATGCAGACACGGCGAACGGGCACGCCGGTTCTCGGTGTCTGCAGTGCTACCCATGCGCCGCAAGGGTGGGCTGGCGGCAAGAATGTCGGCAAACGGCGGAATGTCCTGGGTGCGGACCTGCAGTTTGGCGCCCCATTCGCGCCAGCGTTCGACCATGCGGTCGACCAGCTCGTTGAGCGAATCGCCGCTGATCCCGAGGCGTGCCGCACGCGCCAGAAGCGCCGGCAGCAGACTCCAGCGGGATTCCTCATCGACCATGCAGAGGCGCGCCAGGGAACTGGCAAAACTCAGGGAATGGGTCAGCGTCTGTACCCGGGAACCATCGGCAAAGCCAGCGGCGTCTGGGTTTTCGTAGTGAAAAGCCGCTTGAATGAGTACGTCAGGAAGACCCCACTCGTCGAGCAGGGTGGCGGCCAGTTCGTGGTGATCCATGCAGAAACGTTCCTGCTCCATCACGGCCAGTTCGAGACCGCGCTCCCGTGCAGCAAGCAGGATTTCGGAGTATTCCTTGGGGAAGAGCGAGGCCAGCGCCAGTTCGCCGACTCTCGCCAGCAGACCGATGGTGAAAATTTCTTCGCTGGCAATCTGGGCGAAATGCGCCAGTTCCTGACACGCAATGCCGGTGGCCAGAGAGTGCCCCCAGAATTCTTCGTAATCGAAGGCCGTGCACAGGCCGCTCTTGTTGCCGTGCATGACCGACAGGCCGATGACCAGATCGCGCACACGAAACGATCCCAGCGCGACGATGGCTCGCTGCAGTGAGACCATGGGGCGCGAACGGCCGAAAGCTGCGGCATTGGCGAAATACAGGATGCGTCCGGCGATGGCCGGGTCGGACTGAACCAGTTGCACCAGATCGCCGATGCGGAAATCGTCGCGCTGCAACAGCTTGATGATCGAAAACGCCACACCCTTCGGCGAGGGCAGCTTGCCCGTTGCCTTGAGCTCGGCGTAACGATCAGCGTCGACAAAACGCATTGGATATAAACTCCGGTTCGGGGCACCATCTTAAACCCAACGGCTTGGCTTGGGCTATGCCACCCGTCGTGAACAATGTGCCGGTCATGATCTGCGAAAAAAGGCAGGAAGGGTGATGCCTTAAATCCACCGCCGCACGGATTGCGTGTAGGTCGAGTATTCCGGGCCGAACTTGGCGGAAAGCACCCGTTCCTCGGGAACAATCTGAAAGCGGTTCATGTACGCCACAAACAGGGGCAGGATCAGGAAGGGCAGGGCATGCGACAGATACGTCGCCCACCCGGTGAGGACCAGCAGTAAACCGAAATACATCGGGTTCCGGCTATAGCGATAGATGCCGACGATAACCATGTGTGACGTGATGCCCGGCGTGAGCGGATTGATCGTTGTCTTTGCCTTGAGAAAAGCGAACAGACCTGAAATATCGAACACCCCCCCAGCCATGACCAGGGCAGAACAGATCGCCAGGCGCCCTGGCAATTCGAGGGCAAGGGAGGGAGCAGGGTTTGTGCTCAACCACATGGCAAGACCAGCAACAAGCGCTATCACCGGCGGCGGAATCTTCAGTTCAAGTGCGTTCAATAGAGCGATGGCCGTGGACCTCGGTTTGCTTCGGGTTGAATATTGACTCCGCTGGCACACAACGGTTCATTCCTCGGCGAGTATACGGGTTCTACGTTTCTGCAGCTGCGGATCAGTGAATGGAAGAAGGAAATACGGTTAACATGAAGCCCTTGCATGAATCATGGAGACACGAAGTGGCTGAGAAAACGCCAGACGATTCCCTGACTGAAAATTCGTCACCGAACAGTGAGTATCCCTGTCAGTACACTATGTTTTTTTGCGCTATTTGCGCATACTGTACGCCGTTTAAGTTCGGACTCTTGATCGCAACAGCTGCAACCTTTCGAAGACGCGGGCGCGCAGCGTAAAACAAGGAAAAACCATGGGACTATTTGACTGGAAAGAACAATCGGCCGATGTTTTGGCGCAAGGTGGTGTCATCGGCCCTGACGAGCGCCTGCCCTGGCCGCAAACCGTCGTGATGGGCATGCAGCACGTCATTGCCATGTTCGGCGCTACCGTGCTCGCTCCCATCCTGATGGGATTTGACCCCAACCTCGCCATTTTGATGAGCGGCATCGGCACGCTCATATTCTTTGTCCTGACCGGCGGCAAGGTCCCCAGTTATCTGGGGTCAAGCTTTGCCTTCATCGGCGTGGTCATCGGCGCCACAGCCTATGCAGGCAAGGGCGGCAACCCCAATATTGGTGTTGCACTGGGCGGCATCATTGCCTGCGGTGCGGTGTACACGGCTATCGGTGCGCTGGTGCATGCCATCGGTACGCGATGGATTGAAAAGCTCATGCCGCCGGTTGTTACCGGCGCCGTGGTGGCCGTCATCGGTTTGAACCTGGCGAGTGTGCCGGTGAAGAACATGGCCGCCAGTAACTTCGACAGTTGGATGCAGGTTGTCACCTTCGTGTGTGTGGGTCTGGTGGCCGTGTTTACCAGCGGCCTGATGCAGCGTGTACTCATTCTGGTCGGTCTTGTTGCCGCCACCGTGATCTATGCCCTACTGACCAACGGCCTGGGCCTCGGCAAAGCGATGGAACTCTCGGGCATCGCAGCCGCCGCCTGGTTCGGAATGCCCAACTTTGCCGTCCCCGTGTTTGATCCCAAGGCCATGCTCATGATCGCGCCGGTGGCTATCATTCTCGTGGCGGAGAATCTGGGCCACATCAAGGCCGTGACCGCCATGACCGGCAAGAATCTGGATATGTACATGGGCCGCGCCTTCATGGGCGATGGTATTGCCACCATGGTCAGCGGTGCGGGTGGCGGCACCGGCGTGACCACCTATGCCGAGAACATCGGTGTCATGGCTGCCACCAAGGTGTACTCCACCGCCATGTTCCTGGTGGCCGCGATCATTGCCCTGTTGCTGGGTTTCTCACCGAAATTCGGTGCGCTCATCCAGGCCATCCCATTACCAGTCATGGGCGGTATTTCCATCGTGGTATTCGGCCTCATCGCAATTGCCGGGGCACGCATCTGGGTGGAAAACAAGGTGGATTTTGCCGATAACAAGAATCTCATCGTGGCCGCCATCACGCTGGTGCTGGGTACGGGCGACTTCACGCTCAAGTTCGGTGATTTTGCGCTGGGTGGCATCGGTACCGCTACCTTTGGCGCCATCCTCCTCTACGCCTTGCTCAATCGCAAAGCGTAAGGCCCGCCACCCTCAATCGCACCTTCCGGCAGGTCACTGCGAACGATCGTTGATATCCCGGCCGGCCTTCCGGTAAAGATCAGGTCGCCCGGCGCAAGGTACACGTAAGCCGAAAGCTTGGCGATATTCTCGGCCGCCTTCCGCGCCGGATCGCCATTCTGCTGCAGACGCTTTTGCACACCAATCAGCACACTACCGATTGGGACTCTAAATGGCCTGATCCAACTCTGAAATACACATGGCCGATAGTTCAATCGACCACGAACAGCCGGGCACCTGTGGTTGTGAACGAACGGTGGGGTTCGGCATTGTCGGAGACCTGGTAACTCATTCCGGGTTTCAAGACAAATTTTCGTCCATCCTGAAGCTCCGTATTCAGTTCGCCTTCAAGACAGAACAGGATGTGGCCCTTCGAGCACCAGTGATCGGCCAGATAGCCCGGCGAGTAGTCGACCATGCGCACGCGGATGGAACCAAACTGGCGCGTGCGCCAGTAGGCAAGGCCTTGTTCTCCTTTGTGTTCGGTTCGTTCAACTTCCGTCCAGTCGGTTGTTGCGAACGGGATGCCGGTCATGTCCATGGGTAAATCTCCGGTAAGAAAAGTTTCCGATGAGAATCTTCGTGGGAACGATTTGCCGTTTATTCTCTTCGGGGAAACAGCAGGGGTGCGATATTGTCGGCCAGCAGCAACCCGACGGCCAGTACGGCACCGATCAGGATCATGTCGGTCATCAGGCTGATGCCCGCGATGTTGTCCTGTTCCAGAAGGGCGTGTATGCCACGAAATCCCATGCTGCCGGGTACCAGGGTGATGAGGCCGGGGATTTTAACCAGGATGTCGGGCTGGCCCGAGAGGTAAGCGTAGAGGTGGCCGGCGCTGGCTACCGCGAGCGCTCCGGCAAAGGCGCCGACGACGTTGCCGAGAACGGCGCCGACCAGTGAAAACACCGCCCAGGCCAGCAGGCTGCCGCCGACCAGCACATGAACGGTACGCCACGGGGCTTGCAACACGCCGAGCATGGACACGCCGAGCGCGGCGATGGCCGGCCAGATGAACCCGGCGGGCAATGGCTCAAGCGTGCCTGTGGGGTGCGCAGGCAGGAGGTGCTGGCTGATCTGCGTGCCGATCACCAACCCGGCCAGCATCATGAACAGCAGCAGGAATACCCCGGCCAGTCGTCCGGTACCGGACAGAAGGTTCTGTGTGGCGAGTTCGGACATGGCAATGGTCAGGGTAAAGCCCGGGAGCAGCAGGACAACGCCGGCCACGGCGGTGATGAAGGGCGTTTGCTGGGGGAAGACGAGGCTGAGAAGATGGGCGCAGATGGCCGCGCAGGCGCAGAGGATCACCGGCATTGCAGGCCTCAGGCGGGGTACGCGGGCCAGCGCAAGATAGGTGCCAACGAACAGCATGCCGACCAGACCCGCGCACAGCATCTCGGTCCATCCACCGCGCAGGAGAACGGCCACCGAGGCGGAAAGCAGAAAGCCGAGGAGTACGAACGGCACGCCGGACCATAGCGGCGGTGCGCTCATGATGTCCTTGAGTTGTCCTTCGCAGCACTCCAGGCTGTCAATGCCGTCCACTTCGCGAATCAGCTTTTCCAGGGCGATCAGGCGGGCCATGTTGTAGTCGTAGGAGCACAGACGCAGCATTTCAACCCGCTGCGTGGTGTCGTCGGCCGTGATGTTCAGGGTCAGCATGGTGAGCACGGCAAAGCAGTCGATGCGCACGCCAAGACGTTGGCCCATTTCGTTCAGGTGGCGTTCAAGATCATGCGCCGGCATGCCGCTGATATGCAGCGCCTGCGCCAGGTTACGCAGGAATGTGGCCAGCCGGTTAAGGCTATTTGTCATGGCGTAGGTCGGGCTTCAGCCCGACAAGCAAAGGCAGTTGTCGGCCTGAAGGCCGACCCACTAAGCCGTCGCAAGCGATCAGACAATACGGATTCATCAATGCTCAGCCCAGTTGCGCGCTCGGTCGACAGCGCGACGCCAGCCGGCCATCAAGGTGTCGCGTTGTGCAGCCGGCATGGCCGGTTCGAAGCGGCGTTCGGCCTGCCAGAGCGTGGCGAGTTCAGTTTCGTCCTGCCAGAAACCGACAGCCAGACCGGCCAGGAAGGCCGCGCCAAGGGCCGTGGTTTCGGTGACCTGCGGGCGAACCACCGCGACACCGAGCAGATCGGCCTGAAACTGGAGCAGCAGGTTGTTGCGTGCGGCGCCGCCATCGACGCGCAGTTCGCTTAGCGGCCTGGCCGAATCGCTTTCCATGGCGCCCAGTACTTCGGCACTCTGGAAGGCGATGGCTTCGAGCGTGGCGCGGGCGATGTGCGCGCGATTGGTGCCTCGGGTCATGCCGAGCAGGGCACCACGCGCGTAAGGGTCCCAGTAGGGGGCGCCGAGACCGGTGTGCGCCGGCACCAGAAACACGCCACCGTTGTCCGGCACGGAGGCGGCGAGGGCTTCGATTTCTTCGGAACGGGTGATCATCTGCAGTTCGTCGCGCAGCCATTGCACGGCGGCGCCGCCCATGAACACGCTGCCTTCGAGCAGGTAGGTGGTCTCTCCGTTGCGCCGCCAGCCGACGGTGGTGAGCATGCGCTGGCTTGAGGCCATCGGTTGATCGCCGGTGTTCATCATCAGGAAGCAGCCGGTGCCGTAGGTGTTCTTGGCCATGCCCTGGCGCAGGCAGGCCTGCCCGAAGGTGGCGGCCTGCTGGTCGCCGGCGATACCGGCCAGCGGGATCGGTGCGCCCAGCAGCGTCTCGTCGAGCAGGGCGATGCGTGAACTGCTGTCGACGATCTGCGGCAGCAGGGCGGCAGGAATGTCGAGCAACGCGAGCAGTTCGTCGTCCCAGCACCGGCGGTGGATGTCAAAGAGCATCGTGCGCGAGGCGTTGGAAACATCGGTCACATGCACGCGGCCGCCCGTCAGCTTCCACGCCAGCCAGCTGTCGATGGTGCCGAAGGCCAGCTCGCCGCGCTCGGCGCGGGTGCGGGCGCCGGGGATGTTGTCGAGCAGCCAGCGCAGTTTGGTTGCGGAGAAGTAGGCATCGATCTCCAGGCCGGTTTTCCGGCGGATGAGTTCGGCATGTCCGGCGGCGGCAAGTTCACTGCAAAGGGGGGCGCTGCGCCTGTCCTGCCACACGATGGCGTGGGCCAGCGGCTCGCTGGTGGCGCGATCCCAGAGCAGCGTGGTTTCGCGCTGGTTGGCAATGCCGATTGCGGCAATCTGCCTGCCCTCACACCTGTTTTCCTGAAGCACACGGCGGGCGACAGCAAGCTGAGTCTGCCAGATGTCGCCGGCGTCATGTTCGACCCAGCCCGGTTGCGGATAGTGCTGGGGGAATTCCTGCTGTGCCGAGCCGCAAATCCGGCCGCTACGGTCGAAAAGAATGGCACGGGAACTGGTGGTGCCCTGATCGAGTGCCAGCACAAATGTTCTATCCATGAATCCTCTCCGGAACCCTGATGCGGAATCCTTCAGTTTGCCACGATATATTCGGTAAATCAGCGTCCGGGGCCGATGTTTTTTACCCGTCACGATCGCCGCTTGCCAGGCTCTTTACGAGAAATCGATTCCCATTGCTGAAAATAGTCTGCGCATGAGTTTAGAATGCGGTATAAGTTTTGCGATCGAGAAGGAGAGCAGAGTGAATCAAACGATACAGGCAGCCGCCGACGCATTCCGTCATACGTTCAGTTCGGAGACGATGGGTGAACTCAGTTTCCCAACCAGTCTGGATGCCAGTCGGCGGGTACTCAAGGCGGTTGAAAATCCGGATATTGGTCTGACCGCGCTGGCGAAGATCGTTGTCGCCGAACCCTTGTTGTCGGCCAAGGTGATCCGTCTGGCCAATTCCGTCGCCCTCAATCCGAACAATCAGACCGTACGCGATGTTAGGCAGGCCGTCTTGCGCGTCGGCATGGATCCGATCAAGGCTCTGGCCATGGTGCTGATCATGGATCAGTTGCGTCAGGCACAGCGGAATAGCGGGTGCCGCGAATTCTCCACTCGTCTGTGGGAACGCAGCATACACATCGCTGCATTGTCTTACGTTCTCGCCCGAAAACTCACCCGCCTCAGTGCCGACGAGGCCATGTTTGCCGGCATCGTGCATGATCTGGGCCGCTTCTACCTGCTCTCACGGGTGGCTGACTATCCGGTTCTGCTTGAGGATATCGTCGTCCTGGCAGAAACCATCAACGATCTTGCCGACCAGGCTACCGAGAAAGTGCTCAACGAACTCAATCTGCCGGCATCAGTGGTCGATGCCGTGCTGGCCTCACGTCGTTACAGCGGTTCCATGCCGCCGGCGACACTTGGGGATATTCTCTTCGTCGCCGCTGCTGTTTCGCCTCGCCAGGACCCGTTTGAGGATCTTGATACCCGCGTAGTCCCTGCGACCGATAGTGTGCTAGCCCTGGGCCTTGATCAGGGTACGGTGTCCGAGGCCATTGCCGCTTCCGGTGACGAAATCTATTCGATTGTTGTCGCGCTGGAAAGCTGACGAAGACCTGAAGAATGCTGCAGTGAGCAGTTTGCCGGCGAGTCACGGAGTTCTCATGGATCAATCGCACAAGGCGGGAAAGCTTGTCCACACAAGCCTGATTCCCATGCGCTGGGGAGATATGGATGCCCTTGGCCATGTGAACAACACGATCTACTTTCGTTACATGGAACAGACGCGGGTCGAGTATCTGGAATGCGCCGGCTATGCGTTGGAGCCAAAAGGAATCACGCCGCTGATCATCAACGCCAGTTGCACTTTCCTGGTTCCACTGACCTATCCGGGGGTGGTCGAAGTGAAAATGTTCTTCGGCGTGCCGGGGCGCAGCAGTATTTCTACACGTTACGAAATCGGTTTGCAGGGTGACAGTACCCTCTATGCGACCGGCGACGCAAAAGTCGTGTGGGCGGATATGGCCAGCGGAAAATCGGTACCGATTCCGGAGGATCTGCGAAGCCGACTTTCAGATATCGACGTTTGATAAATGGGATTTGTGCCTCTTGGGCGTCCTGTTGTTATTTCTCTCTTTGAACTGATCACCATGAACGTCGCCATTGATATCGTTTCAGACCTTGTTTGCCCTTGGTGCTTCATTGGCAAGAGCCGCCTGGCGAGTGCCGTTGAACTGATCAAGGAAAAACATCCTGAAGTACGTTTTCAGTTCAACTGGCTGCCTTATTTTCTCAATCCCGACACACCTACTGCAGGCGAACCGTATCGAGCCTTTCTCGAAGCCAAGTTTGGTGGGGCAAAACAGGTGGATCAGTTGCAAAGAAATGTGGCTGATGCCGGACGTGATACAGGCATCGACTTCGACTTCGCGCGCATTGTTACCCGCCCCAACACCCTGCGGGCCCACCGGCTAATTTATCGTGCCCAGTCGACCGGTCATCGTCCGTCAGAAATCGAAGCACTGGTCGAGCGCCTGTTTGTCGCGCATTTTCAGCGCGGCGAGAATATCGGCGATATCGCGACACTAGCCAATATTGCCGCTGAATGTGGTGATCGCAAGGATGACGTGATCGACTATCTGGAGAGTAATGAGGGCACGCAACCGGTCAAATCGCTGGTCGCCAAGGTTGGCGAGATGGGCGTGACCGGCGTTCCTTTCTTCATCATCCAGCGCCGTCTGGCGGTATCGGGAGCGCAAACCGGGGTGGTGCTGGCCGCGGCGATCATGCAGGCGATGCAGTCGCCGACATGAGCTCCGTTTGCAGCGTATTGCGGGAGGCTGCGGTGCTTGCGTGATCGTCCGTCAAATGAGAACACACCCTAGAGGCCGACCAGATTGTCCGTTGTCGCGCGCAGTCTTTCCGTGAGTTTGAGCGCCAGCGACTGATAGAACCGGCTCGAAAGACCGGGCACGGAAGCCAGCAGGGAAAACACTTCGGCTCTTTCGAGTACGTCGGCTTCCGAGGCCTCGATGGCCACGACGGATGCACTGGCCAGTTGGCTGTCGATGAATGAAACCTCCCCGAACACTTCGCCGGGTCCGAGTGTGGTGACCGTATGCGATGGTTCCGGGAAGCGTTTTTCAATTTTTACCCGACCTGAGCGAAGGACAAATATTCCTTTCGCCTCGTGACCTTCACTCAGGATGGTTTCGCCGGCGGAGTAACTGACCTGCTTTGCCTTCTCGGCCAGAAGCCGCAGATCGTCGCTGGTCAGGTAGTGAAAGACATCGCTCATGGAGTGAAATAAAGCAGAAATTGGTCAGGATTTCCGCCAGGTATGTTTACCTTGCCGGGTTCCCGAATGTGCGGAGCTTGCTCTATTTTTTCCCGGTTTGGAATTTATTTGTCGTTATTGCTTGCTTTTCCATGGATTGCTGTATAAAAATACAGTATTGGAACTGGAGAGCACGGCCATGATCAAACTTACCACGCGCCAACAGGAAATACTCGATTTTATCCGCAGTACGCTTGAGGTTCTTGGTGCGCCGCCGACGCGTGCAGAAATCGCCAACGCCTTTGGTTTTGCTTCACACAATGCGGCGGAAGAACATCTGAAGGCGCTGGCCAAGAAGGGCATCATCGTTCTTGAGCCCGGATCGGCACGCGGCATACGGCTTGTCGAGCAACTTGGTTTGCCGCTGATTGGCAGTGTGGCGGCCGGTAGCCCGATTCTGGCGGTGGAGAATGTGCAGGGTCGATATGCGCTCGATGCCACTCTGTTCAAGCCGCGCGCCGATTTTCTGTTGCGCGTTCGCGGTCTGTCGATGATCAATGCCGGCATTCTGGATGGTGACCTGCTGGCGGTGCATCGCAGCAGCGAGGCCCGCAATGGACAGATCGTCGTCGCCCGGCTCGATGATGATGTCACGGTCAAGCGCTTTCGACAGCATGGCACCATTGTTGAACTGATCGCCGAGAACCCCGATTTTGACCCGATCATTGTCGATACACGCGATCAGCCAGTGGCGATTGAAGGCATTGCCGTTGGCCTGATTCGTGGCGGCGAGGCGATGTAATGTTCAGGTGGTGAAATACACCCGCCATTGAAATCTTCCTCTTCGGCATCAGCACAGTCCGGGATTTCACCGGTCTGCAGGAGGGTCAGTCCTTGGCAGTGTGCTGCTTGAGCAGGGCGCTTGTTTGCGGGTGCTTGTTCTGCACGGCGTAGAACAGGGGCGTTTTTCCTTCAGTGTCCTTGCTCTGGGGGTCTGCTCCCCGCTCGATCAGGAACTTCGAGAGCTTGGGCTGGCCGGTTGCCGCTGACAAGTGCAGCACTGTCTGTCCGGAATCCGATTTGGCTTTGATGTCGGCTTTTTTGTCCAGCAACAGTTCGACTTCCTTTCTACCTCCTGAGATCACCGCAATATGCAGGGGAGTCATGCCGACCCGGTCTTTGGCATTGATATCCGCACCATTAGCAATGAGAAAATCGCTGGTTGTCGTGCGTCCGTAGAACGCGGACATGTGCAGCGGGGTTCTGCCCAGAGCATCTTTCACATTAATATCTGCTCCGGCGTCAAGTAATGACTTGATCTCTGCCAGGTCACCCTGAATGGCGGCTTTGGCGATCGGGGACTCGACTACGGGGGGTGTTTCGCTCTTGACTGGGGGAGCGGTCTTTTCCGCTGGTTTGTTGCATGCAGCGCTGCTTAGCGCAAGGACTCCGATAAAAACCAATGCCAGCATGCGGTAATTTCTTCCGGGACAGCGTGTCAAAAAATCGGGGTAGAAAAAAGAATTTCTTTGGCTCATAGGCACCTCGGTGTCGCGAATATCCGGATCAATCTTCCAATCATAAACGATTGTAGCTTCCCCGGCGGAGTAAGCTGTTCCAGATTCCCTTCCCGTCCTCTTTTAGCACGTCCTGTTTTTCGGCTACAATTCGACTTTCCCGCTGCAGATATCCCCATGACAAAATACGTCTTCGTTACCGGCGGTGTGGTGTCCTCCATCGGCAAGGGCATCGCCGCCGCTTCTCTGGGTGCGATTCTTGAATCCCGCAGCATCAAGATTACCCACCTCAAGCTTGACCCCTATATCAACGTCGATCCTGGAACCATGAGCCCGTTCCAGCACGGTGAAGTCTTCGTCACCGAAGATGGCGCCGAAACCGATCTTGACCTAGGCCACTATGAGCGTTTTACCAGTGCCAGGATGGGCAAGCGCAATAATTTCACTACTGGCCAGATTTATGAAACGGTGATCAAGAAGGAAAGACGCGGGGAATATCTGGGCAAGACGGTACAGGTCATTCCGCACATCACCGACGAGATCAAGGCGCACATCCGGCGTGGCGCCGAAGGCTCCGACGTGGCTATCGTCGAAGTCGGCGGCACCGTGGGTGACATCGAGTCGCTGCCTTTCCTTGAAGCCATCCGCCAGATCGGTTTGCAGGAAGGGCGCAGCAATGCCTGCTTCATCCATCTCACCCTGCTGCCTTACATTCCGACCGCCGGTGAGCTCAAGACAAAACCGACGCAGCATTCAGTCAAGGAACTTCGCGAAATCGGTATCCAGCCGGACGTGCTGCTGTGTCGTGCGGATCGCCACATTCCTGAAGACGAAAAAGCGAAGATTGCACTCTTCTGCAATGTGCAGCGCGAGGCGGTCATCGAGGTGCTCGACTCGGATTCGATTTACAAAATCCCCGCCATGCTGCACGACCAGATGCTCGACGAAATCGTCTGCCACAAACTCAATATCCTGGCCAAGGCGGCAGATCTGACGGTCTGGAAAAATCTTGTCTTTTCGCTTGAGCACCCGGAACATGAGGTCAATATTGCTTTTGTCGGCAAATATGTCGATCTGACTGAATCGTACAAGTCGCTGACCGAGGCACTGATTCACGCCGGGATTTACACGCGCAGCAAGGTCAGGATCCACTACATGGATTCCGAGCAGATCGAGAGCAATGGCAGCGATGCATTGAAAGACATGGACGCCATTCTGGTCCCCGGCGGTTTCGGACGCCGCGGTACGGAAGGCAAGATTGCGGCAATCCGTTTCGCGCGTGAAAACAAGATACCGTATCTGGGGATCTGTCTCGGCATGCAGCTTGCCGTTGTTGAATATGCCCGCAATGTGGTTGGTATGGCTGGTGCGCACAGCACCGAGTTCGAAAAGGAATCGCCTTACCCGGTGATCGGCCTGATTACCGAGTGGCAGGACGTTTCGGGCAAGGTCGAGAAACGTGACGAAAACTCCGATCTTGGCGGCACCATGCGTCTCGGCGGCCAGGTATGCAAACTTGTTGAAGGCACGCTGGCGCGCGAGATCTATGGCAAGACCGAGATTGTCGAGAGACATCGTCACCGTTATGAGGTTAACAACACCCTGCTCGGCGAACTTGAAGCCAGTGGCCTGATCGTTGCCGGGCGTGCTCCCGGAACCAACCTGTGCGAGATGGTCGAGTTGCCGAGGACGATGCATCCGTGGTTTGTCGGTTGCCAGTTCCATCCGGAATTCACTTCGTCGCCACGTAACGGGCACCCCCTGTTCACGTCGTTTGTCCAGGCGGCCATTGACGTCAAGGCCAGGGCATGAGGCTGTGCGATTTCAACATCGGGCTGGATAAGCCTTTTTTCCTGATTGCCGGCCCGTGTACGGCCGAGTCGCTGGAGCTTTGCGTCGATGTCGCCGGTCGGATGAAGGAAATCTGCCTCCGTCTCGGTATCCCCTATGTTTTCAAGGCCTCCTACGACAAGGCCAACCGCACTTCCGGCAAGTCGGCGCGCGGTCCCGGTGTCGAATGCGGCCTGCGTATCCTGGCTGAAGTTCGTCGCCAGATCGGCGTGCCGGTGCTCACCGATGTGCATACCGAGGAAGATATTGCGGCTGTCGCGTCCGTTGTCGATGTGCTGCAGACGCCGGCCTTCTTGTGTCGGCAAACCGATTTCATCCACGCCGTGGCGTCCTGCGGCAAGCCGGTGAATATCAAGAAAGGCCAGTTTCTTGCACCGGGCGACATGAAGCAGGTTGTGGCCAAAGCCAGGGAAGCCAATGCCGGTGCCGATAACCTGATGGTTTGCGAGCGCGGCGCCTGCTTTGGCTATAACAATCTCGTTTCTGACATGCGCTCGCTGTCCATCATGCGCGAGACGGCGTGTCCGGTGGTGTTCGATGCAACACATTCGGTGCAGTTGCCGGGCGGGCAGGGCACCGTTTCCGGCGGGCAGCGCGAGTTCGTTCCGGTACTGGCACGCGCCGCAATTGCGGTGGGTATTGCCGGCCTGTTTATGGAAACCCATCCGTGTCCGGAAAAAGCGTTGTCCGATGGGCCCAACAGTTGGCGGCTGGATCGCATGGAAAGTTTGCTGGGTACACTGGTATCGCTCGATCGGCTGGTCAAGAGCGCAGGGTTCGAGGAAATGCGATAATCCGGTGTATACGATTGTTCGGGATTTGCAGCACGTATCTTTGAGAAAAAGGAAAGAACATGAGCTCAGTTGTCGATGTCGTCGCACGCGAAATCCTTGATTCCCGCGGTAATCCCACCGTCGAATGCGATGTGTTGCTCGAATCCGGGGTCATGGGTCGTGCCGCAGTGCCGTCCGGTGCCTCCACGGGGTCACGTGAAGCCATTGAGCTGCGTGACGGTGATGCCACCCGCTATCTCGGCAAAGGCGTCATGCAGGCCGTTGAAAACGTCAACACCGAGATTGCCGAGGCGATCATCGGCCTTGATGCGCAGGAGCAGGCGTTCATCGACCAGACGCTGATCCATCTCGACGGAACCGAGAACAAATCCCGTCTCGGGGCCAACGCCATGCTGGCCGTGTCGATGGCCGTGGCCAAGGCCGCCGCGGAAGAATCCGGCCTACCGCTCTATCGTTATTTCGGTGGCTCCGGTCCGATGCAGATGCCGGTACCGATGATGAACATCATCAACGGCGGTGAGCATGCCAACAACAGTCTCGATTTTCAGGAATTCATGATTCTCCCGGTCAGTCAGAGTTCCTTCCGCGAAGCCTTGCGTTGCGGTGCTGAGGTTTTCCATGCTCTGAAAAAGCTGCTTGACAAGAAAGGTTTCTCTACCGCCGTAGGCGATGAAGGCGGTTTTGCCCCCAACCTGGGCAGCCATGCCGAAGGTCTGCAACTGGTCGTCCAGGCGATTGAGGCAGCCGGCTATTTCCCAGGTGAAGATGTGTTGATCGGTCTGGACTGTGCGGCGTCAGAGTTTTACCGGGACGGCAAATACCATCTGGCTGGCGAAGGCCTGCAACTGACCTCTGCCCAACTCGTTGATTACCTCGCCAACCTGGCCGATCAGTTCCCGATCATTTCGATCGAGGACGGTATGGCCGAAGGTGACTGGGATGGCTGGAAGCTTCTGACCGACCGTCTGGGCAAGAACATCCAGATCGTCGGCGATGACGTTTTCGTGACCAATACCCGGATTTTCAAGGAAGGGATCAAGAAAGGTATCGCCAATTCGATCCTGATCAAGATCAACCAGATCGGCACCCTTTCCGAGACCTTTGCCGCAATCGAAATGGCCAAGCGCGCCGGTTATACCGCCGTGATCTCGCATCGCTCCGGTGAAACCGAAGACAGCACCATTGCCGATATTGCCGTCGGCATGAATGCGCTGCAGATCAAGACGGGTTCGCTGTCGCGCTCCGACCGTATCGCCAAATACAATCAGTTGCTGCGGATTGAAGAGGATCTCGGGGATACGGCGGGTTATCCGGGGCGCGAAGCCTTTTACAATCTGCGCTGAAGAGTCAGGAGGCAAGGAGTGAGGAGACACGGCAATTACCGGGTCACCGCTTGCTCTCCCGGTCATTTGCCCCTCTCTTCCCACTGAATCGATGCGCTGGCTCTCGGTCGCGCTGATTGCCTTGCTGCTGCTGTTGCAGTACCCGCTGTGGCTTGGTAAAGGGGGCTGGCTGCGGGTCTGGGATGTCGACCGCCAGTGGCAACAGCAGAAAGAAAGCAATAAGAATCTTGAGCTGCGTAATGCCGGGTTGGATGCCGAAGTGCGTGATCTCAAGCAGGGCTACGACGCCATCGAAGAGCGTGCGCGTTTCGAGCTGGGCATGATCAGACAAGACGAGGTCTTCGTCCAGATCCCTGAAAAATCCGCAGCGAACAAGTTGCCGGAGAATGCTTCTCCTGAAAAGAAGTGATTCCGGAAGCCTGGTCTGTATCCCCTATTCGAGCTCGATCTGTCCCGAGATTGTTACGCTGACCAATGACTCGCCGGCCTCCATCGGCATCGGTGCCGCTTCAGTGGACATCGCTTTCGCCGCAGACCGGAACATGGGCTGAACGACCCGGCCGCTGGAATTTACCGTGAGTTGCTTGATGCGATAGGGTTTTCCCAGGGCCTCTGCGATTACCCCGGCGCGCGCCTTGAATGCGGCTATGGCATCGAGTATCGCTTCGTTCTCGGCTTTCTTGCGTGTTTCGGGCGAGGGTTGCAGCACAAGATTGGAGACTGCGAGCGAACCTTGCAATTTGCCCAGCAACTCGGAGAGCGCTGCAGGGTCGCCTGATTCCAGTGAAAGATTCGAGCGCATGCGCCACGATTCGATCTTTCCCCCTTTCGCGTAACTGGGGTACGTACTGGTGCCACCACTCTGGGTCTTTACGCCAGGGTAGGCGCGTGCTGTTTTCAGGGCGTCGGCAATCAGACTGTTGACCTGTCTGGA
>JAIFKU010000149.1 GCA_020049495.1 Accumulibacter sp. | reverse complement strand
ACCGCTCGGCGGAAACGCTCTCCGGTGGCGAAGCGCAGCGCATTCGCCTCGCTTCGCAGATCGGTTCGGGTCTGACCGGTGTCATGTACGTGCTTGATGAACCCTCGATCGGCCTGCACCAGCGCGACAATAACCGACTGCTGCAAACGCTCAAGCAACTGCGCGACATCGGCAACACGGTGATCGTCGTCGAGCACGACGAAGACGCCATCCGCAGCGCCGATTATGTCGTTGACATCGGCCCCGGCGCCGGGATCCACGGCGGTTTCATCGTCGCCGAAGGAACGCCTGAACAGGTCGCCGACAATGCTCAATCGATGACCGGCGATTATCTTTCCGGCCGGCGCCGTATCGAAGCTCCCGGCACACCCCGCCAGCCCGACCCGGCACGCCAGTTGCAGTTGACCGGCGCGCGCGGCAACAACCTCAAGAACGTCACGCTGAAACTGCCGGTTGGACTGTTCACCTGCATAACCGGTGTTTCCGGTTCCGGAAAATCAACGCTGATCAACGACACGCTGTACGCCGCCGCCGCACGCCACCTCTACGGCTCGACAGCGGAACCCTCCGCGCATGACGAGATCGTCGGCCTCGACCACTTCGACAAGGTCATCAACGTCGATCAGTCGCCGATCGGCCGCACGCCACGTTCCAACCCGGCCACCTACACCGGATTACTCACCCCGATCAGAGAACTCTTTGCCGGCGTGCCGGAATCGCGTTCGCGCGGCTACGGCCCCGGCCGCTTCTCGTTCAACGTCCGGGGCGGACGTTGCGAGGCCTGTCAGGGCGACGGAGTGATCAAGGTCGAGATGCACTTCCTGCCCGACATCTATGTCGCCTGCGACGTCTGCCACAGCAAGCGCTACAACCGCGAAACACTGGAAGTGCATTACAAAGGCAGGAACATTCACGAGATCCTGCAAATGACCGTCGAGCAGGCCCGCGAATTTTTCGACGCCGTGCCGGTCGTCGCGCGCAAGTTGCAGACGCTGGTTGATGTCGGCCTCTCCTACATCACGCTTGGCCAGGCCGCTACCACGCTCTCCGGCGGCGAAGCACAGCGGGTAAAACTTGCGCTCGAACTCTCGAAACGCGACACCGGCCGCACGCTCTACATTCTCGACGAACCGACTACCGGACTGCACTTTCAGGATATCGAGATGCTGCTCAAGGTACTGCATCGGCTGGCCGATCACGGCAACACGGTAGTCGTTATCGAGCACAATCTGGACGTGATACGAACAGCGGACTGGATCGTCGACCTTGGACCCGAGGGCGGCGATGGCGGCGGGCGCATTCTTGCAGCAGGTACGCCAAAGGTCATAGGTAATACGGCGGGAAGCCATACCGGCCGATTCCTGAAGCCGCTGCTGGCGCGAATAAAATCGCGCAGCGGCAACGGAAAGCCTGGCTGATCAACAAGAAAAACAACAGAATTTTCAACTTCTTTTCAATTTCCATGCTCAACCCCCTTCACAGCAAGCTTGCGAAATGTAAGAATCGCGCCGAGTACCAGTACGGCTCTCAACAATCTACAACAGGAGATACTATGAACAAGTCTGAATTGATCGACGCAATTGCTACTCGTACCGAATTGTCCAAGGTTGCTTCCGGCAAAGCTCTGGATGCCGTTATCGAAACAATTGTTCAGGCTGTTGCCAAAGGCGACGGAGTAAGCCTCGTTGGTTTCGGTTCCTTCAAGGCCGCAGCTCGTGCTGCCCGTGAAGGCAAGAACCCGAAGACCGGCGAGAAGATCAAGATCGCCGCAACCACCGTGCCGAAATTCTCTGCCGGCGCAACCTTCAAGGCTGCTGTTGCCACGGCCAAGGGCAAAAAGAAGAAGTAAGCCGCTTCTCGCAAAACAAAAAGGCTTGCACAAGTGCAAGCCTTTTTTATTAACTTATGCTGAATTGATACATGATTCGAGCCTTCGAACACCCTCATCAATTGACGCAACCTGGCGACCCGCGTAGAATTTCGATCGATGGGGGCGTAGCTCAGTTGGGAGAGCGATTGGTTCGCAATCAATAGGTCGGCGGTTCGATCCCGCCCGTCTCCACCAGGAATAGCAAGGCTTGCAGCAATGCAGGCTTTTTTCATTCAGGGATCGGGCTATCACCACAACAAAAAGCAGGCTTGGATCATGTTCGAAAAGCTCGCCGTTGTTGTCGTCTTCGCCATATCAGAAAGCCAAAACCGCCCGTAGCTCATTTGGATAGAGCACTTGGCTTCGAACCAAGGGGTAGGCCGTTCGAATCGGTCCGGGCGGGCCAGAAAAACAATCACTTGGGCTATCCTTCGGATTGGTTTTTTGACTTTCTTGCAGCCGGGGAACAATTTGCGCGCTTCATCAGCGATAACAACTTCGCCCGTTACTTGATCCCGGGCTCTCTTGTAGTCACGTCACCACAGAGCACCGCAAACTGAAGACCGGCCAGCGCGAACAGCGTTCGGCGCGGAAACGACGCACCCGGCGCAAACCGCCAGATAGATAACAAGCAGGCCACCGTTCATCTTCAAATACGGAGGAACACTGTCCAAGATGTTGGCAGAACCCTGCTCACCTCCTTGCTGCCCAATTTTCTGGCCTCTATGCGAGCCTTAATGTGAGCAGGTATGGTGTCGAGCATACCGCGTCGCTCGGCCGGTTAACGTGCCCCTTGTTCCTGTCGCTCTTTAGCTGGCACTACGCCGCCAGCTTCAGTGCCTTGATCTTCGGCCTTGCCTCCTGCGACGCCTGCCACAGATCGAATGACGCCTGCATCTTCAACCATGACTCCGGCTCGGTCTTCAGCCATGCCGCCAAACGCAGCGCCATATCCGCAGTAATCGCCGCCCGGCCATTGATAATCCCGGAAACGTGCTTGCGACTGCATCCCAGCGCCAGCGCCGCCGCCGTAACGGTAACGTCCGCCGGTTCCAGCCATAGCTCCTTCAATACTTCGCCCGGATGAGGCGGATTGTGCATTCTGCCCATACAACCTCCTAGTGGTAGTCCTCGTAATTGACGATTTCAGCGTCGCCATCCACAAACCTAAACGTCACCCGCCAATTTGCCTGCACGGTTACCGCCCAAATCCCTCTCTTGTCACCCTTCAACTGGTGCAAGTTCAAGCCCGGTGCGTTCATGCCCTCAACCACTGTTACCGCATCAAGCAAACCCAGAATCAATCTCAGCCGCTTGGTGTGCATCGCCGGAATGCCTTTGGCGTTCCCCTTGCGGTAGAACAACTCCAAGCCCTTGTGCGCGAATGAACGAATCATGATGTACTGTAACTTAATTGGTTACACTATGCAAGCACTACACTTAAGCGCGCTTATTCTGATTTTGCAACGCCGATTTCATTTCCCTTTTGACATCGTGTCGCAGATAAATCCGTTTGCCTTTTCTAAGGTGGTATGAGCGTGAACGGTGTGGAAATCAGGAGGAGTAGTGAAGCGGGTTGATCATCCTGGATGATTGTGATCAACATGAACGACACGCAACTTTGCACATCAGCGAGGCCTTCCTGCTGCCCGTGCTGGCGTCGGTCCTGGCGCAGTTCCCGTTCGTGGTGCTCGGCTTTCACTCCAACAACGGTTCGGAGTACACCAATCATCAGGTGGCGAAATTACTGAGGGAGTTGCTCATCGAGCAAACCAAATCACGCTCGCGTCAGAGCCATGAGCGCGAAGCCTGCCCTCGGGGCACAACGCACTGGCCGAAAGCAACAATGCCTGGGTGGTGCGTAAGCACATGGACTTTGCACATATACCGCAGCGCTATGCCCGACAGATAAATGCGTTTTAACTGATAATCTTCAATCCCTGGCTCAACCTGCACCGCCCCTGCCGATTTTCCAACTCAGTCGTCAGCCCAAAGGGCAAGTTGGTTAAGGTCCACCAACTCGCCGATGTGAAAACACCCCAGCAGTGCTTTACGCAGTTGCATGCCATAAAATTTGCAGACTTTAAGCTGGGCATTATGCTTTCGGTCTTAAAGGCGCAGGCACGCTCACAGACCGATCTCGTGGCAACTCAGGCGATGTAGCAGCAAGCCAATTTCGACTCTTCACCAGCCTCGAGAAACCCAAGCGCAAGACTTGACCATATTCCTGCCGGCCATACCACTGCCGCGCTTCGCTTGCCAGAAAAACGAATTGCTACACCATCCGCCCGCCGGAATCCCTGCGGGCGACAAACCGTACAACCAGTTTACATGCCGTGAAAACCAACCAAAACTCCACAACTTTTAATCCATTCACGCTGAAAAAGACTCGCGTAAACCCGGATCAAGCACAAAAAATGGTCATCCCCACGGTACGAATGCTTCCATATTTGGATTCGTTTCTGGCCACCCACTTATCAACGCCATCCAATGTCAGATTTTTTGCCAAAACTCGCCCAGTCAGTTTGCATATTACGGAGTACATAGCCTGATCCTTTCATTGTCTCGGAAAACGCCGGAAAGCCGTGGCAGGATATATAAAATCTGTAATTGCGTCTGTTGCTCGTTTTCATTGTTTGCGTAACAGAATGTAAGGCACCTGTATTCCGCCCAGTTTCGCGAACGTGCTTTCTGTATCCGTCCGACCAGAAATTGGCAAATGACTCACGAAAGTGGCCAACTTGGGAGCAAGGCTGTCGGGCGGGAATTCTCCGATCTCGACCTTATTGATTCAGGACGACAATGTTTGAAGTCCGCTCACCTGTCGATGGGTGAGCGGGTTTTGACCGAACGGGGTAAATACCTCTCCTTGCTGTATCAACAAGTTGCAGTCTTTGACCTGGACTACTGACGCAACAGCTTCTTGGCCGGTCGTTCAGCACATGGGTTTCTGTGCACAGCGGGTTTATAATATCCGTTGAAAACCGTGCGCGCCTCCCGGTTTTTCGTGCGCACAGTAAATTGCTGAAAAACAAAGCTTGAAAGGGGACGGCAATATGAAAAACAGGATCTTGTGCGGTTACGCCTTGTCTGGTGCCTTGGTATTGCTTGCCGCCTGCGGCCAGAAGGAAATCAGTTTCAAGGCCGACGTTCAGCCCATCCTCAAACAGTACTGCATGGAGTGCCATGCCGCAGGAGGTCAAGGAACCGAAAAGAGCGGCCTGCAGGTGACCAGCTACGACAGCCTGATGAAAGGCACAAGGTTCGGGGCCATCATCAAGCCCGGCGACACGCTGACCAGCGCCATGATCATGCTCGTCGAAGGCCGCGCCGATGCGTCGATCAAGATGCCCCACGGCAAAGCATCCTTGCCAAGGGAAAAAATCGACCTGCTGAAGCGATGGGTCGAGCAGGGAGCAAAGAACAACTAGCCACGCTGGTCGCCCGTAAGCAAATACGTCGGAACGCCTTTCAGACGAGGCCGAACCAGCCGAGAACAGCACCGGCGGCAAGCAGCCATAAGAGATGAATTCGGCTCAGGCTGATGATCAGTACCGTGGCGGCGGTAAGCGGCCAGAGCGGCCAGTCTCGGGCCGGATCATGATGTGCGCTGGCGAGAATCCAGCCGGTAGCGATGATCAGGGCAATGACGGGCATGATCTGCGCGACCACCCAGTTTTCGACAAACTCTTCTTTCGTCATCCAGCGTTTCCTGTCCACCAGTTCGTGCTGGACAACGGTCAGAACACCGCCAAAACACTGCAGGGCAAGCAAGGTAAAGGAGACGAACAGGTCGGTCAGGGATCGCGGCTGGGGATGATCATCGTCAATGGGCTTACTGCTTATTCATTATCGATAAAAACTTGCGTCAATCCCGGCCGGTTAATGCCCCAAGACGTCAGGTTGACCTATAAATACGCGAACTTGAGCACGAAGAGGACGGCAATCACCGCCACCGTCGGCGACAAATCACGCGTGCGGCCCGCCAGAACCTTGGTTGCCGCATAGGTGATGAAGCCGAAGGCGATGCCGTGCGCAATCGAGAAGGTAAAGGGCATGCTGATCGCCGTTACGACGGCCGGAGCCGCTTCGGTGAGATCATCCCATTCTATTTCGGACAAGCCGCGAACCATCAGCACGGCCACATAGCACAGTGCCGGCGCCGTAGCGAAGGCCGGAACCGTTGCCGCCAGCGGGGCAAAGACCAGGGCGGCCAGAAAGAGCAGCGCCACGACCACCGCCGTCAGGCCGGTACGGCCGCCGACCGAGGTGCCGGCCGCCGACTCGATGTAGGCCGTGGTCGACGAGGTGCCCAGCATCGCCCCCGCCACGATGGCGCCGGAATCGGCCAGCAGCGCGCGCTTGAGGCGCGGCAGCTTGCCATCGGCATCGAGCAGCCCGGCACGGTGGCAAACGCCGATCAGCGTACCCGAGGCATCGAACAACTCGACCATGAAAAAAGTCAGTACCACGGTCAGCAGGCCGGCATTGAGCGCGCCGGCGATGTCCATCTGCATCAAGGTCGGGAGAATTGAAGGCGGCGGCGCGATGACTCCGGCAAACGGCGTGAGTCCCAGCAGTACGGAAGCCACGGTCACCGACAGGATGCCGATAATGAGCGCGCCGGGTACCTTGCGCTGCTCGAGGGCAACGATCAGGATGAAGCCGGCAACGGCCAGAAGCGCACCCGGATTGTGCAGATCGCCGAGGGTCAGCAGGGTCGCCGGATGGGCGGTAATGATCCCGGCGCTCTTCAGCCCGATAATGGCCAGAAACAGCCCGATGCCGGCCGATATGGCGAATTTGAGCGAACGCGGAATGGCATTGACGATGGCCTCGCGCACCCGGAACAGGCTGACGATGACAAACAGCACCCCGGAGATGAATACAGCGCCCAGTGCCGCCTGCCAGGTAAAACCCATCCCCTTGACCACGGCAAAGGCGAAATAGGCATTGAGCCCCATGCCGGGGGCTAGGGCAATCGGATAATTGGCATAGAGGCCCATGATCGCCGAACCGATCGCTGCCGCCAGACAGGTGGCCACGAACACCGAATCCTTCGGCATCCCGGACACCGACAGGATGTCCGGGTTGACGAAAATGATGTAGGCCATGGTCAGAAAGGTCGTCACCCCGGCCATGACCTCGGTACGCACAGTGGTACCGTGTGCGGATAGTTCGAAATAGCGCTCCAGCATGATCCGCCCCTTCAAGAAGGGGAGATTCTAGCTCATGGCAAGCCGTTTCCGCCGCACCTCCCGGTCGTTGACGAAGCGTTCGATGCCCAAGAGCAGCCATTCGGTCGACAGGTGCG
>JAIFKU010000175.1 GCA_020049495.1 Accumulibacter sp. | reverse complement strand
GCTGCCTATGCGCACGCCGGTGAGAATCAATCCCGGTTTCGGATAGATATTGACGCTCATTGCCCCTACCTTGACAGGGCGCCCACTGGCCTGCGCAAATGCAGCTTCGACCTCGGGGAGAAAACTGTCGTAGGGAAAGAAATTGACCGCCAGAAACGCCAGGGCAAGAACGCCAGCGATGCCGGACATCAGGTATGCCGGCCAGCCCATCGAATGACGATGGCCTCGGCGTATCGGCTTCAGTGAAAAGGTATCTTCGGCGTCCGGTTTTCTGGCTGGAAATAGCGCCTTGATCCGATCAACAAAAGAAAGTCCTGGCTGTTCATTCTTCTTTGCTCGTTTCTTCGCGGATTCTTTAAGCCTATCCTCAGCAATGACTGGCGTGGAAGGCTCGACAGGAATTGATACGGAAGGCATTGGCGCAAGAGAGAACTGCGAAACTGACGAATCGTTTTGCGTCGGAACTGCAGGTGCTGAAGGAGGCAAAGCTTCCTTGGGCTCTGCAGAGGTGATCAGGCTGATCGCCGCCGCCTTGATCTCCTGAGCAACTTTCTTGCTCTCGTCCCAGAGCGAATCCTGTTCCACCTTCAACTGAACAAAACCACCCTTTTCCAGGTCGAGTAATGCGTTTTCCGTAAGCTCCCGATTCCCTGTTTTAAGACACAAATCGGCGACAGTGGAATGCCCGTCAACAAGGATCAGTACCATGCGTACATTTCTCTGCACGACCCGCGTTCGCTGGTGCATTGCCTCCTCGCCGGAGGTTGTTTTAACGTAGATGAGATCGGAATCCATTTTGCGCGCTTCGTTGTTCCTCGATAGCTCAGTTGGTAGAGCGCCGGACTGTTAATCCGTAGGTCCCTGGTTCGAGCCCAGGTCGAGGAGCCAATAATACATTGATTTCTATAGTCAATGTTGAATACGACGACATGCTAACAGGCATTTTATCGTTATCCCCCGCTTAGTGGGGACACTTTTGGGACAGTTGAAAAAATGTCTCGCTAGTGCCACTCAAATTACTCCATTACAACGCGAATCCAGTCAGTCCGTTCCCGGCTGAGCCACAACATTGTTTGTGCTCCTTGCCGGGCTTCGCGGCTTCTTGCCGCGTTCTGGTATAGGAGTTGTCATGGCAACAATAGAAACACGTCGTACAGTGGATGGTCAAGAGAGTTATCGCGTCAAAGTACGCCTCAAGGACTACCCCGTTCAATATGCATCATTCCGTCGTCTCACTGACGCCCACCGCTGGGTGCAAAGCACAGAATCAGCCATTCGTGAGGGCAGGCACTTCAAGACCAGCGAGGCCACCTATTCCACATGGTTGCCATCTGAAAGGCTGCTGCAAGTTGAGACCAGCCGAATTGCCAGCTCAAGTAACTCTGCCAAAGCCGTAATCTGGCCTAATGCTCTAGAACAGCAAAGGCACTTGCCGATAGTTCGATATCGGCGGCAGCAATCTTTGCTCGCCGGGCGACAGCTTTCCAATCAGCCACAACATTGACGACGTCGTCGATGAGTACCTTGGCACGTGTGGGCGTCAGGCGATAAAAGGCAGCCGTTCCCAACGCCGTGTTTAGAGAGGGGCGATTATCGACATCGTCGATATTGAGTATATGGGTCGCCTTGTCGATGCTCGGATTGACATCGAACGCAGGTGACAGCCGCCAGCCACGTTTTCCCAAGATGAATCCATGATTTCGCAGGTGGTCGTCACGGTTACCGACAGCGACGTTGAATACCACTCGTCGAAATAGCTGTTCGAGATCCTCCTGAATGTGATCCGGATCACCGCGCCGGGCGAGAAACTCCGCCAGTTCGAGATAGCTGGTACCTTCGCTGACATCCTTCCCCAATAGCGTCATGGCGGATGCGTAAAAGCGTCGCTGCCCAGGCTTTTCCTCTGCGGCAGTGGTGCGGTCAAAACGCTGAACACAAAAGGTATGGTGCCCCCCCTGTCCTAAGCGTTCAACCTTCGCCAGCGGCATATCGATTCCGGCCTGCCTTGCCAGCCACCACGTGACGCCCTCCCACGCCCCGATATCACGGTCATCATCGGCAGAAGGAAACTTGGCAATCCACAACGCCCCGGTCTTGTCGCAAAAGTTGGCTTTGGGTCGTGCGCCGCCTAGCGATGCGCCAGGAGCCACCAGCACGGCAAGCCAGCGTCTGAGTTGATCCAGGTTATCGATACGCTTGCGCGTCAATTCTTTCGCGATGGTAGCCAGTTCAGCAAGACACGTTACCGGAGGGGCTGCCAGTGCTTCATTGGCAAGAAAGGTTTCGCTGTCCGAAAAGCGAAAGCGCAACGCCCCCTGGCGGGTGATGTCCTGCACACCGAGCAAAAAGTCCCACGAATAGAGGGTTCGGGCGACTCGCTCATCGTCCTTAGCCTGGAGTGCTTCCCTGCGCCGCATGAGCGTTTGCCCCCAACGATCCGGAGACGAATCAAGAAAGACTCCAAAGTTCCCAGCTTCGGGCTTGGGGAAGAACGGTCCGGCGTCAAGTGTCAGTTGCGGATCGATGGCAAAGGCGATGTCCTGCTGTGTAAGCCAGGTCTTGTCGTAATGGAAACGGACCTGACCACGATCATGGGATAGCGTCCCCAGTCGTTGCATCGAGCACAGGTCGCAATCCAGCCAGACTTCCAATGACTCGCTCATTTCCGTCCCTTTCTCGGGGCAGGCAAGGCCAAGTCTTGAAGACGGCGTCCCAGAATATCGTCCCCCGCCACAATGGAGAGATCGTTTTCCAGTCCATAGATGGCAAGGACGCGCAAATAGGTTCCAAGGGTGACCGAAGGATCTCCCCGTTCAGCCTTGGCCAACGTCGGCCGGGAGATATTGGCACGCTCTGCAACGACTACCGCCGTTAAACGGCGACGCAGACGGGCAAGGCGCAAGCGCTCACCAAAATCGGCAAGAAGTTTGGCTTCAGAAGGAAAGGCAAGAGGTGCTTTGCTGGGCATAGTGAAATCATTATCGACACCAGATCATAATATGTCAATAATGATTAACATTTATTCGTAAAGACAGATGCCTTACATCTTGCCTACTGCACCTCAACGATGAGCTGGGAGTTGAATTTCGGATTCTCATACTTGCCTGTAATTCTGTTGATCGGATACCTGTAAAGTACGACAAAATGCGCGTTATCAGCGTTACGAGCAAGATAACGCGTATTTCTCTTGACAACCGCAGTTTGTCGGAGATATGGTGAGCGTTATAATGCACGCTATACAGATTGAGGGCAAAGTTACGCACATGAAAATCGATCAGAACGCTGCTACCTCCGAAGATCTGCTGGGTCAACTGCAGGATGTTGGTTCCCGGCTGTCGAGGCTTCGGTTGGCACGAGGTATTCGCCAGGAAGAAGCCGCGATTCGCGCCGGAATCTCGCGCCGCACAGTAGTCGCCATTGAGAAAGGCACACCAAGCGTTGCCATTGGCCAAATCCTCAGGCTTCTGGATGCCATCGCACCAGGCAAGACGCTGTCGAGTCTGTTTACGGAAACCGACCCGTCGGTCATCGCGCTTGCGCAATCCGAGCAGCGCCGACGTGCGCGCACGTTGTCCGCAAATCGACTCAAGGAACTGGATTTCTGATGGCTAGAACCACACCAGAAAAAACGCTGGGCGTTTTCATCCATCTGGACGGCGATTTCGTTCCTGCCGGCCTGCTCACCCTGTATAAACAACAGGCAGAACTTCTGACTTCGCGCTTCAGCTATGGCCTACGTTATCTCGATAGACCTAACGCCGCACCCGTCGATCCGGTGAGCTTGGCGATCCACGGCCAAGACGTTCCCGAAAGGGGTTCCGAGATATTCCCCGTCGAAGGCCTGACCCTATTCGGGGGAATCCGTGATGCCGCCCCCGATGGATGGGGACGGCGGGTGATCGAATCGCGGCTTCACGCCCCCCTCAACAGTTTGCCGGAATCCGTTTATCTGATGGAAGCCGGTAGCGAGCGTGCGGGCGCCCTCGATATTCGTCCGTCTATCCAGTCTCCCGCCAAGGTGGGTCACGGCGCCAACATCCAAAGTCTCGAGTACTTGCTGCAGGCCGCAGAACGGATTGAGGCTGGGTTGCCGGTACCCACGAATCTGGAGGACTTTTTCGATGCCGGGAGTTCCATGGGGGGTATGAGGCCCAAAGCAACCGTCCACGACGCAAACGGCGACTTGTGGCTGGCGAAGTTTCCGGCCACGACCGATACCCTCATGGATGTACCGCTTATCGAGGCCACGACGATGCGACTCGCTGGCGAAGCTGGGTTGAATGTACCGACGGTTCGCACCGAAGAGATCGGACACAAGACGGTGATGCTGATCCGCCGTTTCGATCGTTTCTTGCAAGAGGGCGTCATGCACCGGCGGCACATGGTCAGTGCGCTCACCCTGTTGGGCTGTCATGAATCCGAGTCCCCGCATCGCAGCTATGGAGATATCGCGAATCGCATTCGGCGCTACGGAATAACCGAGTGGATTGTGGCCGATCAGGAAGAGCTGTTCGGGCGCATGGTGTTCAACATCTTCGTGACTAATGATGATGATCACCTTCGTAATCACGCATTCTTGTGGGATGGTCATGATCATGGCTGGAGACTGTCGCCCCTCTACGATGTGATGCCGCGCCCGATGCTGGCAAGAGAGCGAAACTTGCACCTTGGGGTCGGTGCACAAGGACGGTTGGCCACGATTGACAATGCTTTGTCAGCCTATGCGCGCTTTGGTTTAACGCGGGTTCGCGCTGATGAAATTGTGGATCAGGTCTGGCGCATTGTTCGCCAGTGGCGAACCTATTTTGAAGGCTATGACGTACCTGATGTGGAGATCGAGAAAATCGCTAGCGCATTCCAGCACATCGATGATCTCCGGTAACGCTCACTGCTGAGCTGCCAGTTTTCAGTGCTAAGGTAATGCTAGTTGGGTCGTAGAGCCTATTTTCATCGTCCGCATCCGCAGCGCGAAGCACTCTTGTATCGCGTCAAAGCAGTTCGCGAATTTTTAATAAAACTGGAGATTACGCCATGAAAAATACGATTACCTATCAAGGATATTCTGCCAGTCTGGAATTTGACCCGGTTGATAACCTCCTTGTCGGGCGCGTACTGGACATCGACGACATTATCAGTTTTCACGGAGAATCGGTCGCTGCTTTCACCAGTGCTTTCCATGAGGCGGTTGATGACTATGTTGCGGCCTGTGAAAAGCTGGGGCAGACGCCTGAAAAACCTGCTTCTGGCCGGTTGATGCTGCGCGTTGACCCTGTAGTACACGCGGCTGCACTTAAGGCTGCAGCGCATACTGGTCAGAGTCTAAATCGTTGGGCTGAGTGGGTGTTGCGAAAAGCAGCGCACGTTTAACCCACTTTACTCAGGCCAAAATCGGGTAAGCCTCGTTAACTAACCACCTTCATGAGATCGTCAAAGTCATCGGGTGGATTGCTACCTTCCAGCATGCGTCGAAAAACGGCGTAGGGATCGGACGAGGCACCGTACATGCGCAAAAAAACGTCCAGGACGTATTGCCGTCCCCCAACATCACCAGCGCTTTGCCTCGTCGGGTTCGGTTAACTATGCCGCAGATCTGGTGTTGAATTCAGGTGTTGTCTGCCCTCGGAAAATAATTACTTCTATCGGCTCGACTTTTTTATGGAAGCATTGGGTAAGAATATAACGGGGCTGGAATTAATCATCTCATCGAGTTGCCAAGACACAGACTTTAGATTGTGCTGGCCAATGGTAATTTTCCATCGAACACCAAGCCTGAATTTATTGCAGCATTTAGGCCGCTAGCCCTGAAGCTGTTACAGAAATGCGAAATCGGGCAACTGCGAGCGCTCTTGAGTACTAAAGTGCCAGAACTAACCGGAGCTGCCAACGATTCTGGCCATACATGCTGCTTTTCATTGTGGCTCATCTTGCGCTCTCTTCAGTGCCTGGCAGGCTACCCTTATTTCACGCGACCCCATCAGTCTCGGGTTTGTCTTTTTGCTTAATGACTTTTCAATAGATGGAACGAAGCAGTATATTTGAAAAGGCAGGCATCCATGAGCTTCCTTCAAGATGTCATCTGCTAATGATGCGCTTAACAAGCAGCAACTGTCATTGTTATTCGCTGAAGATCATCGAACAACAGCATAGTGAGGGCAGATGCCGCACAAAAAGCCCGTCCGTTACCCCTGCCATGCCCGATCACAACCCCTCTCAGATGGCCAAGAAATGGTTTTAGAAGACTACAATAGCGGCTACTGAGTTCCACTCAAACAGCCATCTGTCCATGAAACCAGCTAGAACAAGGGCCCTCTTCCCATTACGGGCATGCTTTCAATCGCGCTCACCCGCATTGGCATCCCATGGGTGATGCACCGTCTGCAAGATCGGAAGTCTCCAGAGGCATATTAATGGTGATGACGGCGGTCATGTTTTTCTCCGTCATCGATTTTCTCGCCAAGTATTTGACGCGTTATTATCCGGTTGCTCTGATTGTTTGGTCGCGCTTTATCTTTCATCTGTTATTTATTCTCGTGGTTCTGGGTCCTCGTTACGGGCTTGCGCTGGTTCGAACCAAACGGCTCGGAATGCAGATCATGCGTGGCTTTGTGCTGGCTTGTGGCTCGCTGCTATTTGTTAGTGCGCTGAAACTCATGCCTCTGGCCGAGACAACAGCCATTCTTTATCTCGCTCCCCTGCTTGTCACCTTGTTTTCGGTCGTCTTTCTCAAAGAGAGAGTAGAACTTGCGCGCTGGATTGCTGTTTCGTTTGGTTTTATCGGCGTGCTGACCATCATTCGTCCGGGAAGCAATGTGTTCAGTTGGGCAGTGCTTCTCCCGATTACAAACGCCGTATTCTTTGCTTCATATCAGATTCTCAATCGGCGTCTGGCCGGATCGGAGAGTCCCTATACGTCGACTTTCTATGTTGGATTGGTTGGTTCGTTGCTGTCGTCGCTTGCCTTGCCAAGTGTCTGGCAAACACCGCAGAACGCTCTCCACGCGATAGCCTTTGTTGCTATTGGTGTGCTTGGCGGCCTGGGCCACCTGATTTTTATCAAGGCCTACGAGCATGCACCGGCTTCGCGCCTTGCTCCCTTCAGCTACTCACAACTGATTTGGGGTACTGCCATTGGTTTCCTGGTATTCGGAGATTTTCCCGACAACTGGTCATTGCTTGGAATCGGGATGCTTGTCGCCAGCGGGATCTATATCGCCAGTCACCAGCGGGAAGAGGAGCGACGGAACGGCGACTAGACAAGTGTTTCCCTTCGTTTATGCCGCCCATCAATACACTCAACGTGTGGGTATCGAAGGCTGGCATGCGCTCAACTGACCTGTCCTCCGCCCGTAGCGGCACTATTCGATTCGACAGGTCAAAAACGTGACAGTCCGATTGGAACGAAACAACCGATTCATATCCTTTCTGCCTGTTCTTGAGCTTTGAGCGCCAGTTCGCATACCTTGAAACAATGGGCATGGGTCATGGCCGTTTCTGTTCTTTCGAAAATATCATGTCGCAAGTCGGTGTAATACGGCAGTGGCGCTTCTGAACAGTCGAGATAGCGGCTGCCTTTGTGATTGACTAGGAACAGATGATCTTTCCCTGGGCGGCCGGAGATATCGATGTATTTGCGTAACTCGATGTAACCCTCAGTGCCGAGAATGGTCAGACGCCCGTCTCCCCAGGTGTCAAGGCCATCCGGCGTGAACCAGTCAACCCGGATGTAGCCGCTGGCAGAACCCTGCGACAGCAGGATTTCGCCAAAATCCTGCAGTCCGGGATCATCGGGATGCCCCAGGTTTCCCACCCGCGAATTAATGATTCGGGCATCTGCTGCGCCGGTAAAATGCATGAACTGATCGATTTGATGCGATGCCACATCAACGAGAATGCCGCCACAGGATTGCGGGTCGAAAAACCATGCCGGACGCAGATGGCGGTTGAGACGATGCGGACCCAGGCCGATGGTTTGCAGAACCCGGCCAATGGCTCCGTTTCTTACCAACTCGGTTGCCACAGTGACGGCACGCACTTCAAAGCGTTCGGTGAAATTGACCGAGAATATTCGTCCGGTTTCGCGTTGAACGCGTTGCACTTCCGCCAACTGCTCGAAAGTGGTTACGCCCGGTTTGTCGACCATGAAGTCCTTGCCGTGCTGCATGGCCTGTACAGCCATTTCCGCACGTTCGCAGGGAATGGCAGCGCAGGTAACCAGGTGGATAGTAGAGTCTTCAAGCAACTGGCGTTGATCGGCGACACGAGGAATTTCCGGAAAGCGTTCAACAAAGCCCCCCAGTGTATGCACACGGTCGTGTGTCCAGTAACCCGCACACTCGGCACCGATGGCCAGCAGACTGGTGACCTGATCGTAGATATGGCGGTGATCAATTCCGATCACGCCGAAACGCAATTTCGGATAATCACTCATGCGTTAATTTCCTGCTGAAACGGTTGGAAAATTCAGATTGATCTGAATGCCAAAACTCCCCCTGGTTACAAAACCGGGAAAGATATGTCGCATATCCCTGAAACGATAGTTGGCTTTCAGTGCTGAAGGAACATGTCTTCGTAATGTGGTGAGGGTAAAAATATACCGCCATCCTTTTCGTAAAAACCGTTGTCAAGTTCAAATACACCGTTATGTGTAATCGACCATTCTGCTTCCTGTTGCGGATGATATGAGCGCATAGCAGCCCAATTCTTGTAGTTTTGATGGCCGTTGGTTTCAAGCAATCCCAACCCGATACCCGGGAACGGAGCCAATCTTGCCGCAATGTTTTTATTCCATTCAACCAGGATGGGATTTACCGTCAGATCAGCGCAAAAACAGGGAGTTTTGCGCTCAAAGGCCGCTTGAGCAATCTTCATTGTCATGCTCAAAGTTTTTGCTATGGCCTTTAATGCAATTGCCTTGTAACCCATCTGAATGCGTTTGATTGCATCGGCATCGGTATGAGCGCTTTCATCAGCAGCAATACGTACAGGAATCGCTGTGATGTCGGCTTCATATTCTTCGGCAAAAGGCTCTTCAACTATGGCGATCTGATCGAAAGCCCCGATCTTTTCGGCATGATCCAGCAAACGAAGAAGAGTTTCCTTATTCTCATATCGTCCATTGGCATCAAAATAATAGGGAAGCTTCCCGTTATTCGTATGTGGAGTACGAGCACTCCCTATGGCCTTGTGTATTGCGGAAAGACGCTCCTTGTCTTTTTCGAGCATCTCTTTCTGTGTGCCAGGCTGACCAATTTTTATTTTCATGAAGAAATATCCCTGGTCAACAGCTTCCTTGATTTCTTCAACCGGAATGCTGTACGCCATCAATGGAATACTTGCTACCTGTCGGTGATGCTGCGACAAAGCGGGCTTGAAAGCCTCAGGTATGATTTCATCAAAGGAATGCATCCCGTTCTCTGCTGCATAGATCAGCCATGCTGCATTATCAATGCCAACAAGAGCATTCAAAGAAAACGTTTTTCGCAGCCTGGGGTTATTGGTAATTTTCTTTCCATATTCGTGCACGTCGTCCAACACAGAATCAAGCAGATCGATCGGTGTAGTGAAGGACTTCCCTTTTATCAATTGCAGGGCATATTCAGTCAGGGCATACATCAGGGCATTGCCACCGCTTTCGGAATGTCCCGCAAACACCAGGGCATCACTCCAAAGAACATTTTGCGTACAGAGCCCAATTTTCCTGAGGCCCGATTGGCTTTGAAGTAATGCAACTGTCTGCCAAATTTCAGTCATGAAACCGCCTTTGAAACCAAAAGGTCGAATTAATGGTTCACGCTCAAAGTTGGAGTCGACTGCTGCAATAGTTAGACTTTTCATTGTGTAGTCTTGAAAATTCAATGCTCACAAACGATGCAAAAGCAGAATCGTTGTGCAGGCAATCATTTGATTTGCTGCCTTGATTAATGATCGAGGCTGCCTTGTGCGTAGAAATGCGAACGCACTTTCTTTGCATAAACCGAGAACTCGGGTGTTCCCATCATGTCCAGGGTGCGCGATCGTGGCAGGTCGATATCGTAAATGGCAGCAATCGAGCTGGGGCGCTCACTCATCACAATCACCCGGTCGGAAAGGAATACGGCTTCCGGAATGCTATGGGTTATGAGCAATACGGTCTTTTTCGACTCCAGCCAGATACGCTGGAGTTCAAGATTCATCTTCTCACGCGTCAGGGCATCAAGCGCACCAAAAGGCTCGTCCATGAGCAAGACCGAAGGGTCGTGCAATAAGGCCCTGCATATGGATGCCCGCTGCTGCATTCCACCCGATAATTGCCAGGGGTATTTGCCTTCAAACCCTTCGAGTCCGGCCATAGCGATGAGTTTTTGCGCTTTGGCCAAGGCCTCGGCTTTCGGCATGCGGCGGATTTCTGCCTGCAACAGGATGTTATCCAGTACGGTTCTCCATGCCAGCAGCACCGCACTCTGAAATACGATGCCAACATCTTTTTGCGGTCCTTCGATCGGCTGGCCCGCCAAAGTAAGCGAACCAGCCGTCACACCCAGGAGACCCGCAACCATTTTCAGGAGCGTACTCTTGCCGCAACCCGAAGGTCCAACGACTGAAACAAACTCGCCGTCACGTATCGAAAAATCAAGGGATCGAAGAGACTCGACAGGTCCGTCCTTGGTCTGATAAATCTTGGTGACTCCGCGCGCTTCAATCAGGGGAGCGTTAGGCATTAGCATGACGTACTCATAACAATTATACGGGATTGAATCAGGAATTACTCGGCCGGAAGAAAGTCGAGAGTGACGTAATCTTCAGGTTTGCCACGTGTGGCGGGATCCATTCCGCCGTATTGAACCAGCAGATCGAGCGTGTCACTGACGTTTTTCATGGTGACCCTATAGGGGCGCTGCTTGGCAGTTTCTTTCGTGTGGAACAGCGCCACACTCTGTTTCATGCCGACGATAAGCGTTTCGCGCACCCCGACTTTGGGATTTACCTTGAGCATCGCGTCGACTGCAGCTTCCGGGCTCTTTTCGGCGGCTTCGGCAGCGCGGGTCGAGGCGCGCATGAAACGTTTTACAAGATCCGGATTGTCGGACAATAAACTCTTGTTGGTGACAATTCCCGAATTGATCTGGTTGATTCCGGAATCGGCAAAACGGATCGCATTGACCGGTTTGCCAGTAGCATCCTGCAACTTGACGGATTGATCCATCACGGAACCAAGCAGCAAGTCAGCCTGGCCACTCATGACGGCATTGAGTTTCGTCTGGCCATCACCCGACACGACCTTGATCTGATCGGGCTGAATGTTGTTGATTTTCAGGAACAGTGGCCACATTTGCGACACGGCATCGCCTGGCGTCGTTGCCACAGTTTTCCCGATGATGTCTTTGGGGGTTTTGATGTTCTTCTCGGCGAAGCCCATGACAGCCATCGGGCTTAGCTGGAACAATACGCCCGTGGACTTGAGCGGCGCACCCTTTGCAGCAGCCTTGATCATGGTACCGATATCGATGTAACCGAACGTTGCCGACTTGGCTGCCACGGCTTGCGCAGTAACCCCGGAGCCACGACCTTCCTGAATTTCGAGGTCTATGCCTTCCTCGGCATAGAAGCCTCGTTCCTTGCCCAGGAAGAATGGAGCATGTTCGCTATATAGGTACCAGTTGAGCATCAGTGTGACTTTTTCCTGGGGCTTTGTTTGTGCCTGTACAGGCATTGCGGTCAGAGCAAGGGCGGCTACGACACCGGCTATCAAGTTGGGAATCAGTTTTTTCATGGCTTGTCTCCATTAATTGCTGGTTAAGAAAGTGAAAGATGCAGAAAAAATGAAACTCAGAACAATTGGCGTTGTGATGCATGCCAGGGAATCATCAGGCGTTCCACAACGTCGATCGCCAGAAAGAGGATGACACCAATCGACGACAGCACGACCAGTGCCGCGAACATCAGAGGAAGATCAAAGTTACCGTTTGCCACCTGAAGCACATATCCAATGCCCGAGTTGGAGCCTACGAATTCGCCGACTACTGCGCCGACGACCGCTAATGTGATGGAGACCTTGAGGCCACTGAAAATGGCGGGCAGTGCGTGTGGCAGACTGATCTTCAGGAAGGTCTGCAGACGTGTGGCTCCCATCGAACGAGCAAGATCCAGCATGTCGGGTTCAACCGATTTGAAGCCCATTACTGTTGACACAACCACAGGGAAGAAACCCAGTAAAAAGGCAGAAATGATCTTGGGGAGGATACCGAAACCGAACCACACCACAAAAAGTGGCGCAATCGCAATTTTGGGGATGCTTTGCGAGAAGACGAGCAAGGGATAAACATAAGATTCCACCAGCTTTGAATAGGCAATAACCATTGCCACCGGTATTCCAAAGAGGATGGTGAGCGCAAAACCACCTAACGTGGCCTGCGTCGTTTTCCAGCTTTCGTTCAGCAATCGGCTCCATTCGGAGATCAATTGCCCGACCACTTGCTCCGGACGCGGAATCAGATAGGCCGGAATGCTGAAAATACGGATAGCCAAATCCCACAAGACAAGCAGCAGGATTATCAGAAGAAAAGGCCTGAGCGTTGGCGATAACATCAGTCTGCGAAGCATCTGGAAAACTCCTTGAACATACGGCACCGGGTCGTATGAAATGGCCCTGTCGGCAATTACACATGATAGGACCCAACAATTTATAAGGAAACGTTTACACAATAATATGACTAACCGGATTTTTATTGTCAACATGTAAACAAACGAATCTGATTTTCCGATTATGAAAGCGGAAAGAATTTCTGCCTGTTAGCGGCGATTTCTCGACTCCACAGAGACCTGCTCCACCTCGCCGGCGGCACCTCCTGATTGAACCTTAAAACCTCAATTAACCACGAAGTTCACGAAGAACACGAAGATAAACAAAAGATTGCAGTACTTTGCTTGCTCACCCATTGGGTGA
>JAIFKU010000167.1 GCA_020049495.1 Accumulibacter sp. | reverse complement strand
GGGGAACGCCTGAGCAACACGCACTGCACAAGGTGACACCGCAGGAACTGGCACGCCATGCCTTCCCGGCCGGATCAATGGGGCCAAAAGTAGAGGCCGCCTGCCGCTTTGCCCTGTCTACCGGAAGAAGGGCCATCATCGGCGCCCTTGACCAGATCGAGGAAATGCTCGCCGGACATGCCGGAACCGAGGTCAGCACACGTCCATGAACCGCCTTGCGAATTTTCGCAGCACCCCCTGCCTGCTGGCCATGACGACGGTGGCGATAGTTCTGTCCGGCTGCGCCTCGATGGCCCCGCCCTACGAGCTGCCAGCTTTGCCGGTGTCCCCCGCTTATGCGCCAGCGTTCACGCAGGATGGCGCAAGTGTCGCGGCCATCGGCTGGCGCGACTATTTCACCGACCCGCAACTTCAAGCACTGATCCAGTTGGCGCTGGACAACAACCGTGATCTGCGCAGTGCTGTGCTGCGTGTCGAGGAAGCGCGCGCCACCTACGGCATCCAGCGGGCAGAGCGTTTTCCGACCATCGCTGCCCGGGCCAGCGAAGACCGTTCGCGCACACCGGCCGACCTGAGCCCGACTGGCAAGATGCTGATCGCCAGCCAGTATCAGGTGGGCCTGGGCATGGCTGGCTGGGAGATCGATTTCTGGGGACGCGTACGCAGCCTGCAGGACGCGGCTCTGGAAAGCTATCTGGCGAGCGACGCCGCGCGGCGTGCGGCCAGCATTGCACTGGTCGCACAGGTGGTCAATGGCTATCTCACACTGCGTGAATTCGACGAGCGTATTGCCCTGGCGCGCCAGACCACCGCCTGCCGCGAAGAGAGCTTGCGCATCTTCACGCGGCGCGTCGAGGTCGGCTCGACTTCGCGTCTCAACCTGACCCAGGTGCAAACGCTGCTGACCCAGGCGCAGGCACTCGGCGCCCAGCTTGAACAGGCGCGTGCGGCACAGTTCAATGCGCTGACCCTGCTGGCCGGGACACCCATAAAACTGCCGCCAGTACAGCACCCGGACGACGAGCATAATCCGCTGCGCGAGTTGCGCCCGGGCCTGCCCTCCGATCTGCTGATTGCCCGCCCCGACATCGTCGCCGCCGAACATCAGTTGAAAGCCGCGAATGCCAATATCGGTGCGGCACGCGCGGCATTTTTCCCGCGCATCGCGCTGACCAGTTCGCTGGGCACGGCCAGTGCCGAACTTGACGGCCTGTTCGCTTCGGGCAGCCGGGCCTGGATATTTTCGCCGAGCATTTCACTGCCGATCTTCGACGGCGGGCGGCGGCACAACAACCTGAGCCTGGCCGAAACGCGTCGTGACCTGGCCGTCGCCCATTACGAGAAAACCGTGCAGATCGCCTTCCGCGATGTTGCCGACGCCCTCTCGGCGCGCCTCTGGCTGCTTCGACAGGTCGCCATTGCCCGCACGGCTCTGACCACGCAGTCCGAGCGGGCACGGCTGGCGCAATTGCGCTACGACAACGGCGCCTCCGCTTTCCTCGACGTGCTTGATGCCCAGCGCGATCTGCTCGCCGCCGAGCAACAGTTCGTGCAGACACGCCGCGCGCTGCAGAGCAGCCAGGTCAGCCTGTATGCCGCCCTCGGTGGCGGCGCGATGGATTTTGTTTCGACTGCTGCAAATCACACACAAGGCACGAGCGCCCCATGACTACCCCCGCCACCCCGTCCGTCGCCGCACCGTTCACCGTCACGGTGACCGTAACTGTTCCGCCACCGGCCAGCGCTGCTGCCCATCCAGTGGACACGGTACCGCTCAGCGTAACGGTCGATGCACCGGCAGGCATTAGCGCGGCTACCCCTCAGGTCGCTCCAGACGAAGCACCTCTGGCGAGCTTGCCCGGCAGCGCAGCCGTTTCCCCTGCTCCTGCCCCGGCGGCTGTGCCTGCGGCGACACCACCGGCCAGCCCGGCGGCAAGCACCAAGCCTCTACCTGCGGCCACCCCACAGCTTGAGCAATGGAAGAAATGGCTGATCCCGGCGCTGATCGTCGTCGTTCTCGTGGCCGCCAGTCTGGTGGCCTGGCAAATGCTGCGCCCCAAGGGTCCCGGCGAGGGCTTCGTCAGCAGCAATGGGCGCATTGAGGCGACGGAAATCGATGTATCCAGCAAATTCAGCGGTCGCGTGCAGGACATTCTGGTCGCCGACGGCGACTTCGTCACGGCGGGCCAGATACTGGCGCATATGCAGGTACAAACGCTCGAAGCGCAGCGTGACGAAGCCCAGGCCCGTCACCAGCAGTCGCTCGCCGCGGTGTCCAGCGCCGAAGCGCAGGTAGCTGTGCGCGAAAGCGACCGGCAAGCCGCGCTGGCCGTCGTTGCGCAGCGCGTGAGCGAACTCGACGCGGCTCAACGCCGCCTGGCGCGCTCGGAAACGCTGACCCGTGAAGGCGCATCGTCGGGGCAGGAACTCGACGATGACCGGGCCCGCGCGAGCAGCGTTCAGGCTGCCGTTGTCGCCGCCAGGGCGCAGGTGCAGGCGGCGCAGGCGGCCATCACCGCCGCCCGTGCGCAGGTCGCCGGAGCACGCTCGACGGTCGACGCGGCGCAAGCCACCATCGTCCGCATCAAGGTCGACATCAAGGACAGCGCGCTCATCGCACCGCGCGACGGTCGCGTGCAATACCGCATCGCCCAGCCGGGCGAGGTACTGGCACCCGGTGGCAAGGTGCTCAATCTGGTCGATCTTGGCGATGTCTATATGACCTTCTTCGTCCCCGAAACCGCCGCCGGCAAGCTGGCACTGGGCAGCGAAGTGCACATCATTCTCGACGCCGCGCCGCAGTACGTGATTCCGGCCAAAATATCGTTCGTGGCCAGTACGGCACAATTCACCCCGAAAACGGTGGAGACCGCGAGCGAACGACAGAAACTGATGTTCCGCGTCAAGGCGCAAATCGAGCGCGAACTGCTGCAGAAGAACCTCAGGCAGATCAAGACCGGTCTGCCCGGCATGGTCTGGCTGAAACTCGATGCGCAGGCGCCATGGCCGGCCGAACTGGCGCTCAAGGTCCCGCAGTGACGACTGAAATCATGCCGCCTGTCGCACGACTGGCCGGCATCAACCTGCACTATGGCAAGACTCTGGCACTCGACAACATCACGCTGGATTTCCCGGCGAGTTGCATGGTCGGCCTGATCGGTCCCGATGGCGTGGGCAAGTCGAGCCTGCTGGCGCTGCTCGCCGGCGCGCGGGCGGTGCAGCAGGGTCATCTGGACGTGCTTGCTGGAGACATGGCCAGCACCCGTCACCGCGATTCCGTCTGTCCGCGCATTGCCTACATGCCGCAGGGTCTGGGAAAGAATCTTTACCCGACGCTGTCGGTCGAGGAGAATCTGCAATTCTTCGGCCGGCTGTTCGGCCACAACGCCGCCGAGCGCCGTCAGCGCATCGACGAACTGACCACCAGTACCGGCCTGCGCCCCTTCCTTTCACGCCCGGCGGGCAAGCTCTCAGGCGGCATGAAGCAGAAACTGGGCCTGTGCAGCGCACTGATTCACGACCCCGACCTGCTGATTCTCGATGAGCCCACCACCGGCGTGGACCCGCTCTCGCGCAAGCAATTCTGGGATCTGATCGAGCATATCCGCAGCGCTCGCAGCGGCATGAGCGTGATCGTCGCCACCGCCTACATGGAAGAAGCCGAGCGCTTCGACTGGCTGGTGGCGATGGACGCCGGCAAGGTACTGGCCTCCGGCACGCCGGCCGAGTTGCGCACGAACAGCCGCAGCGAATCGCTGGAAGACGCCTTTATCGCGCTGCTGCCCGAAGAGAAAAGACGCGACCATCACACTGTGGTCGTTCCGCCGCTGCAGGACTCGGCCAACGCCGATATCGCCATCGAGGCCAGGGGCCTGACGATGCGTTTCGACGACTTTACGGCCGTCGATCATGTGGATTTCCGCATCCGGCGCGGTGAAATTTTCGGCTTCCTCGGTTCCAATGGCTGTGGCAAATCAACCACCATGAAGATGCTCACCGGGCTCTTGCCGGCCAGCGAAGGCGAAGCCTGGCTGTTCGGCAGGAAGGTCGATACCGGCGATATCGACACCCGTCGCCGCGTCGGCTACATGTCGCAGGCTTTTTCGCTCTATGGCGAACTCTCAGTGCAGCAAAACCTGGTGTTGCACGCCAGGCTGTTCCAGGTGCCCGAGCAACAGATCCCGGCGCGCGTCGCCGAGATGGTGGCGCGCTTTGGCCTGGGCGACGTAATCGACAGTATGCCCGAGAATCTGCCGCTGGGCATACGCCAGCGCCTGTCGCTGGCGGTGGCCACGGTGCACAAGCCGGAGATGCTGATCCTCGACGAACCGACGTCGGGCGTGGACCCGGTGGCGCGCGACATGTTCTGGCAACTGATGATCGACCTCTCACGCCAGGATCACGTGACCATCTTCATTTCCACCCACTTCATGAACGAGGCCGGGCGCTGCGACCGCCTCTCGCTGATGCATGCCGGCAAGGTACTGGTCAGCGACAAGCCGGCGGAACTGATCCGCCTGCGCGGCACAGAGACACTGGAGCAGGCCTTCATTTCCTATCTGGAGGAAGCGTCGGCCAGAAACCCGCAGGAAGACGATGCGCCAGCAGCTCAGGCGCCGGTTTCATCGGTGACCAAAACTCCCGTCAAAGCACGCCGCTTTGGCTTCAATTTCGGCCGCGCCTTCAGTTATACCCTGCGCGAGACGCTGGAGCTGCAGCGCGACCCGGTGCGTGGCACGCTGGCGCTGCTCGGCACGGCGCTGCTGATGTTCATCATCGGCTACGGCATCAACATGGACGTCGAGAATCTTTCCTACGCCATGCTCGACCGCGACCAGACCGTATTGAGCCAGAACTATGCGCTCAACCTCTCGGGATCGCGCTATTTCATCGAGAAACCGCCAATCACCGACTATGACGATCTCGACAAACGCATGCGCAGCGGCGAACTCTCGCTGGCCATCGAGATTCCGTCGGGCTTCGCCCGCGACATTGCACGCGGCTCACCGGCGCAGATCGGCGCCTGGGTCGATGGCGCCATGCCGGCGCGTGCCGAAACCGTGCGCGGCTACGTCCAGGCCATGCACCAGTTGTGGCTGGTCGATATGGCCAGGCACCGGATGGGTGTTAACCTGGCGTCAGCCAGTACGCTGGAAACCCGTTACCGCTACAACCCCGATGTGCGTAGCCTCCCGGCCATGGTGCCGGCGGTCATCCCGATGCTGCTGATGATGATTCCGGCCATGCTCGCTGCGCTCTCGGTGGTACGCGAAAAGGAACTCGGCTCGATCATCAATCTCTACGTCACGCCGGTCACGCGCAGCGAATTCCTGCTTGGCAAGCAGTTGCCCTACATCGTGCTGGCGATGGTCAACTTTTTGCTTCTGGTGGTGCTGGCGGTCACCGTATTCGGCGTGCCGGTCAAGGGCAGCTTTCTCACGTTGACGCTGGCGGCGTTCATCTTCGTCATCTGCTCCACCGGCTTTGGCCTGCTGGCATCGACCTTCACCAGGAGCCAGATCGCCGCCATGTTCGTGACCATGATCGGCACCATCATCCCCTGCGTGCAATTCGCCGGCCTGCTCAATCCAGTGTCATCGCTCGAAGGCATGGGCGCCTTAATCGGCCGCATCTACCCGGCCACGCATTTCCTGACCATCAGCCGCGGCGTATTCAGCAAGGCACTCGGCCTGTCCACGCTGGCCCCATCGTTCTGGCCTTTGCTCGCCGCAGTACCCGTGATTCTGGGCCTGTCCATTCTGTTCCTCAAGAAGCAGGAGTCCTGACACCATGATCCGCGGCAAGAACATTTTTCGCCTGGGCGTCAAGGAACTGTGGAGCCTGGTACGCGACCCGATCATGCTGGTGCTGATCGTCTGGACCTTCACCGTGGCCATCTATGTTGCCGCGACGGCCATGCCGGAGAGCCTGCACAACGCCCCGATCGCCATCGTCGACGAAGACGGTTCGCCCCTGTCGGCGCGCATCATATCGAGTTTCTATCCGCCGCACTTCAAAACGCCGGTCATGGTCTCGCTGGCCGACATCGATCCCGGCATGGACAAGGGCGAATACACCTTCGTGCTCGACATTCCTCCGGGTTTCCAGCGCGACGTACTGGCCGGGCGTGTGCCTTCCATACAGCTCAATGTCGACGCCACGCTGATGAGTCAGGCTTTCATCGGCAACGGCTACATCCAGCAGATCGTCGCCAGTGAAGTCAGCGAGTTTGTCCAGCGTCACCACAGCACCGCAGTACCGCCAGTTGACCTGGCCTTGCGCATGCGCTTCAACCCCAACCTGGAACAAGCCTGGTTCGGTTCGCTGATGGAGATCATCAACAACGTGACCATGCTGTCGATCATCCTCACCGGTGCGGCACTGATCCGCGAACGCGAGCACGGCACCATCGAACACCTGCTGGTAATGCCCGTCACGCCGGCCGAAATCATGCTGGCCAAGGTCTGGTCCATGGGTCTGGTGGTGCTGATGGCGGCAATGGTGGCGCTGGTATTCGTCGTCCAGGGTGCCTTGCACGTGCCGATACAGGGCTCGATCCTGCTCTTCATGCTGGCGGCCGCCTTGCACCTGTTCGCCACCACCTCGATGGGCATCTTCCTGGCGACGCTGGCGCGCTCGATGCCGCAGTTCGGCATGCTGCTGGTGCTGGTGCTGCTGCCGCTGCAAATGCTCTCGGGTGGTGCCACCCCGCGCGAGAGCATGCCGGACCTCGTACAGAACATCATGCTGGCCGCCCCCACCACCTACTTTGTCTCGGCGGGACAAGCCATTCTCTATCGCGGCGCCGGCATCGATGTCGTGTGGCCGCAGTTCCTGGCTATCCTCGCCATCGGCAGTGTGCTCTTCTTCGTCGCTTTGGCGCGGTTTCGCAAGACGATCAGTCAGATGGCCTGATTATTGGGATGTACGCAGACACATCAATTTTCATCCATTCGTCAAAGAGCCGATAAAATAGTGATTTCATGCCTAGGGTGTATTCTCATTTAGCGGGCGGATCACGTTGTTGCCAAATGCGCCCGAGACAAGGCGCGAGCCGAAGCCAATGGTTGTTCCATTGGCGAGGCGAGCAACGCCGTATCGGGTGCATTTCGCAACAACCCGGAGGGCAAGCACCGGGCCGGGCGCTTCGCTGCGTTGCCGCGCGCTTGCGTGGAATAACCACGCCGCACTTACGGCGCCTT
>JAIFKU010000168.1 GCA_020049495.1 Accumulibacter sp. | reverse complement strand
CTGAGTCTTTTTTGCCACGGAATGCCAGCGCGAGGCTCAGCAGCAGAGCCAAAGCAATGGCAACTGCGACCGCGAGCATTGCCTTGAGAACTGCCACTTTTACAGCTAATGCCCCGAGTTGGGTCAGGCTAATGGCGATTGCAGAGATGCCGATGAAGGGAAAGAACATTGCGGTGCTCCTTGTTAGATTGGATGTATAAAAAGGCGAAAGCCCCGAATGTCCGAAGACACAGGGGGCTTTCGTAGGGATGCGACGCTTTCAGTTTCTGACCAGTGTGTCTGGTCTTTGAGCCCATAGCGTCGCCGACGGCTCTTCTTATTGTCAGGTCGTAACTGGTATTGCCTTGCTCGTAGGAATCAGAAATGGAAAACCCCGAGGTCCGCAGAAAGGCAGACGCCGGGGTTCAGGGGATGAGTATGGCGGGGCTATGGAATGACGGTTATGTGGTGATGAATTTTAATAGATGGACGGGGAGATTGACGACACTCAACAGAGTGATGAACTTTACAAGCTCTATGTCTGCTCCTTGATCCTTAAGTTGCCTGTCAGAAATCAGTCCTGATGGTTTCGGCCTCGGAAATCATGGTGAATATTGCTGCGGTCGCATCACATTTTGGGGAGTTCTCAAACAATTTGATATCTGGATTAAGAATCGAGAACTTTTTCGCCATCGTGAATAAAAAAGTTGCGCAGGAACGACAGGCTGTTTGCTGCATCATTCCGGTAGTCTTGAGAATAAGCTTCGATACTAATACGTTCCTGATATTCAACAGATGCCAGGGAATCAAAAAATTCTTGGTATATAGCTAGGTCCGCCAAAGCAGGGAATCTTCGGCCATCAGGTTTGGCAAGGTGAACGTGACAAATCTGGTCACAAGCCTCTTTAATGATCTGGCAGCTTTCGCCTTCGGCTTTCAGATGATAGAAATCAATTAACAATTTGACCTGTGCAGTATTCACTGCACGTGCCAAAGTCAGCCCATCAGCAGCGCTATTGATGATGTTGCATTCTTGGCGACGCAGGGGTTCTATAGCCACAGTTAGGCCTAGGTCCTTCGCCGGAACTGAAATTCGCGTGAGCAATTCCACCAGCTGCTGCTGAGCGGAAGCACGCGAAAATCCGACGGGTACCATTTTTGCCAGGCCACTGCCAAACACAATAATTTTTACATCAAGACGTGCCGCACGCTCCATGGCCGGATTGACATAGGCCATAATCTTGGACATGTCGACCTCCGGGCCAGTCAGTTTGATTGACGATGGAAAAAAGTTATTGCAGGCCTCACTTTTGATTCCGGATTGTTTTAACCGCTGACGAAGGAATTGGTAGTCATCCTCAGCCAAGGCCGCAATATTGGCTAGGGATAATTCAACATAATCAAAACCTGATTCCCAGATATCTTCGATTAATTCAACGCCCACTTCATTGCCTTGTTTGGCAAGCATATTGACACAGCATCCAAACTTCACGTTATCAGCTCCTTAAACTGCCGCATGAAACCAGAAAAATTTTCACTGGACTTAACCCGGTTGAACGCATGAAACAATGCGGAACCACAACAGGAACAAAGAAAGCCATTCGGGCTCAAAGGGGCGGCTTCATCGCCCTCATTAACCCAGCCGTTCACCTTTTGAATACAATTACTTTCGTGATTCTGTTGCACACCCGATGCCGGAAACTCTGTTGTCGAATGTGGAATTTTTACTGATGTCGGCGGAGCAGCCAGCTTAGTAAGCCTGTTCAGGCTTAAGGATTTCGAAGGGGTTATGAGTCCCACAAAGGATCAGAACAACCATCTTTCAGATGAACGTGCTATCTCATCTGCTTACCTGTAACTCCTCTTCCCAACCGCTTGCACGCAATTCTTCGCATAACTCATCCGAGGCACTCTGGATGGTTTTTTCCGTTATCTTCATCGCCAATTTGGCATCACCGCCAGCCACCGCATCAAGTATCTCCCGATGTCGCTTGATCGAAGCCTGCCCCCAAGTAGGTGCCCAGACAACATCCCTTTGTGCTATAGATCTGGCTTGTCGGGTACGCGCCCACAAACCGTCGATCAGCTCTCTTAACGGTTCGTTGTCAGTAAATTCAAACATTGTCCGATGGAACTCCCAGTCTTTGTCAATAAAGCCGGCAATATCACCCTTGGTCAGCAAGTCTTCCTGGTCCTTGATAATTGATTGCAAATGCTTAACACCTTGAGCCGATATTTTCTTGCATGCTAAAAATGTGGCATAGCTCTCGTTGATCCGCCTCAGTTCGAATAAATCCTTGACGGTCTTAGTGGAAATCGGACGAACAATATCTCCACGCAAAGGGACGCTGACCGAAAGTCCGCGACGACGAAGTTCCATCAGAGCATCACGGATCGCCACACGGGATACATTGAATCGCTGAACCAGATCCATCTGAACCAAACGTGTCCCAGGTCGTAATATCCCATTCTGTATATCTTCAACCAGGCGATCTGTAATAAGCATTGCAACCGTTTTCCTGGATCGTGGGTCAATAGCATCTGGCGATGAGTTCATGGATTTACCAGTTTATCGTCATTTGGCATATCGATACTTACTACGCATCTATATGCCGGGTTTAACAAGGCGCATTAAAGAGGAAATAAACCACAGGAAATTAGAACAAAATTCAGTTTCAATTCTAACTATCAAATCTAGCGATAAATTATCTATATCGCAGCGCGAAAAATTTTGTGCTCCGCAAGGATCAGGATTACATGACTGACATGTTGCAATTTAGTTGCGCTATTGCTCCTAGTGCAGATTATATCAAGCTCATCAAGGGCGATTTCATGCACGCATGCCGGTCCGAACTTTGTAAGACCCACTCAATGCTGAGCTATCCCTTAATCAGTTTATGCCAAAAAGAATCTTGCGCGCCCTTTGCACGCCGAGACGAGGGCTGGTAAGCACCGGAACCGCGATTTGAGATAGGTACGGTTCCAGTGTAATCATGCTTCCTTGCGCAAGAACTATCACGTCATTTTCTTTTTCTGCCCGCTTTAATAGATCTAAAACCAGCTCGTCATGCTTGTCACGGTTTCCTTCTTTCATCAGAACATCCAAGGCACCGTCGGCCAGATAGGTCTTGACCTCAATGCTCATCCCCGCGCTTTTCGCCGCCTGCGAAAGCGCCGAAGCGGTTGGTTTCAGGGTTGCTGCTGCGGTAGCCGCCACACCGATTCTGGCGCCCATCGTTTCTTCAGCCAGTCCATCGTTCAGTCTCAGGGTTGCTGCGGCGGCAGCCGCCACACCGATTCTGGCACCCATGGTAATCGCTTCTTCAGCCATGCCATCGTCCACCATGACCAGCGGGATGTTAACCATTTTTCTTGCGCATTCAATTCCTTCGCGAGTCGATGAACACTGACTAAAAATCAGATCCGCACCCGCTGCTTCGGCAGAAACGCAGTATTGGCTGATTCGCTGAATAATCGAAGTCGTGATGCCTTTGTTGAGATTCAGTGTGTTCAACAAATCCTCATCGACCAGATTTGATACTTGAGCCTCAGGAATGATTTCATGGAACAAGTCGTTGAACGTCTTGAATGACACCATGCTGGTCTGAAGCAGTACGATCTTTTTCAATTCTTCTCTCCGTCTATTGATCACTTGATTTCGCTACAGACAACGATGAATGTCGATTGCCATTAATAGTGAATTTATTTAGTTGCATGAACTACGCGGCCAATCCATTCAGCAGTAATCTTTTGAGGAACATCGAGAAAGTCATTGGCGAAGCCGACCGAATCATCAGACACAATAGCGGCAACGGTGTTTATACTTGGACAGATCCAAATGTAAGCGCGACTATTTTTTCCTGATGGCTTGAAAGTTCCATTTCCTGAATGACCATACGAATCCTCAGGGGCATCAGGCCAAAGTGATCTTTTCGCATTTACAAACCAGTTGTAACCATAATGCGAATTCAAGATACGGGGATTCACGAGATGTGTCGCAAGCTCGACGTAGTCAGGCGGAATGAGATCTTTGCCTTCCCAGAGCCCTTTATTCAGCCATAGGAGGCCCCATTTCCCCAGATCTCGCAAGTTAGAATCAATCGCCAGTTTTGGTCCCGGATTCTCGATATCCTCGGGAGTGAAATCCCTTTCAAAGTGGTAGATTCGCCAGCTTTCTGCTCTTAGTGGGGACTTGAAGACTCTTTGTACTTCCGGTGCAATTTCATCCTTTTGCAGATGGTAATTTCTTGCAACCACTCTTTCAGCTGCTGTAAAAGCTGAATTATTGTAATGAAAAGTTGTTTCAGGTGGATCGGAAGTCAGCCAGCCTGACGTTCCACTGGCCAACTGATGGAGAGTAATGGCACTGTCAGCAGCTTTGCCGCTAATGTCAATGAGGTCAGGCCAGACATCAACAGCCTTTGCCATCAAATCGACTTTACCTTCCTTGATCCCTCGTCCAATCAGAGCGCTGTTGAAAGATTTTCGAATACTGCCTATTTCAAACAAACTATTCTCAGAGAAGCCCCCGCCATACCACTCAGCTACAACGGAACCATTACTTATAATGAGACTTCCATAAGGTGTTTCCTGGGTTTTTCCCTCAATCCAACTCTTCAAATCATTTAGCCTCTCACTGCACATACCGATCTCCGTTTCCCTTGGTTTGTTACCGCGATCAATATAAATAATTTTTCCCCCCGATTATGCGCCGGCTGGTCTCCTGCGATCAGCCCACACCGTATATCAACTTTGGCAACAATTTGGAGAGCCATGGAACGTAAGTCGTGAGGAACAGCACCGCTACGGTCATGCCCATGAAAGGCATGATGTGTACTGTCATCCCTCCGATGCTGGCCTTGCACAACTTGGCGGCAACGAACAGCGTTCCACCGACTGGTGGGGTATACAGCGCGATGGAGAGGTTCATCACTATGATGACACCCATCAGGTTCAGATCGATGCCCATCGATTGAGCCATCGGCAGAAACAGCGGTGCGGTAAGGAGCATGGCTGGCAGAGGTTCTATGAATATGCCGAGCATGAGCAGAACAACGTTAAGCATCAGCAGAAACTGCCAGGGCTGGCTGGCGACTGACTGAATCCAATCAGCAAGTTGCGCGGCCACCATCTCGGCTGTAAGCAACCAAGAAAGTACACTCGTAGCACCGATCACGAGCAGCACTGAAGCACTTGTCCGAAATGCTTTAAGGGCTATTGCCGGCAGATCACGGGGTTTGAGATCCTTGTACAAAAGGAGCGAAATCAGCAGTCCGTAGACCACGGCTACAGCTGCGGCTTCGGTCGGGGTGAAGGTACCGGTCCAGATACCGCCGACGATGATGACTGGCATCAGTAAAGCCGGGCCGGCATCCTTGGTCACGGCCCAGATTTCTTTCATGGAGGCTCTATCCGACCCGTTGTCGCAACCCGTTTTCTTACCATAGCGATAACAGACAATTGAAAGAACCACAGCACAGATCATGGCGGGGATAACACCCGACATCGAGAGTGTTCGCATTGAGGCGCCTGAGATAAATGCAAAAACCAGAAAGGGAATCGATAGCGGCATTAGCAAGGCTAGCGTTCCTGCAACAGAAAGCAGTGCCGCCGTGAAATCTGGGTGGTATCCCTTGTCCTTCATGGTCGGCGCGACCAGCGATCCAATGGCTGCCGTGTCCGCAATGGCTGAGCCGGAAACGCCACCGAACATCAGGCAGGAGACGATGGTTACGATGCCCATGCCGCCCGGCATCCAACCGAACAGAGCACGGGAAAAATTGACGATGCGCTTGCCGACGCCACCTAGCGAGAGGAGTTCACCAGCAAAGATAAACAGGGGGATGGCAATCATGATGAATGGCTCGACCCCCGAGATCAAACTCATGAGTAGTGTATCTATCTGGTAGGGCATGTCCTTGAAATAGACAATGCCTGCCGTGGTGGCGATCATGGCATAGTAAAGCGGGATGGCGGAAAGCGCGATGACAAAGAAAGCGCTGAAGATCTGAATGGTAAGCATTATTCATCTACTCCACATAGCGTTCTTCGCGGGTCTTGCCACGAAGAATCTGATAAAGGTCATATGCAACGAAAATCATGCTGACCACACTGGCAATCGGAAGCGGCATGTATTGATACGCCATGGGTATATTCAGAACGGTGAGGATACTGCCCCAGCTGTTGTCTACGATAATCAAACCGTACCAGAAGAGTATCCCCAAGACGACAAAAGCAACGACCTGAACAAAGAAGTCCGCCACGAGCCGTGCCTTGCCTTCCAACTTGTCGATAAACTCAGTAATGGTCATGTGACCTGAAGTACGGATAATTGATGCGCCGCCGATAAAGGAGACCCAGACCATCAGGAGTTCGCAGGCTTCCGTGGTCGCGGACAGGTCATGGCCAACGGCGTGCGCACAAACATTGAAGAATACAAGCACAACCATGACGGCAGCAGCACAAACCAGAGCCCAGTCAATCAGTCTTGCCAGCATATGAATAGGCCAGGCCTGAACTGGACCGCGCGGTAACAACTCGCGGGGGCTGTCGGTAATACAGGGTTCAACAGTAGACACAACGATTCCTTTTGGTTGAAATTTCATGACTTGAAACTCACTTCAAAGTCAGGATTTGATCCTGCTCCTTTCGAATGCTGCTTGATCAGTGTTCAAACGCCCATCTTCACCACGTGCGCGATTGATTACATTCTCTGCGGCACACTGATGACTTTTATTCATATGCTTTAATTTGTTATCAATACGACCCTGCCGGTTTCAATACTCCGGCAGGGTGATGTTCTTTCCGTTTACTTTTTCGCCGGGAGCGCCTTACGAATATCAAGAACTTCAGCCATCATGACATCGACGTCAGCCCCGTACTTTGCCCTAGATTTTTCGAACGTCGGCTTGACAGCATCGCGGAACGGCTGGAGGTTCGGGCTATTAATCTTGGCACCCTTACTAACCATGTCAGCGATTTGACCATCTTCACTGGATTTAACTTCATTACGGTTCCAGACAGTGGTTTCCTTTGCTGCCTGGACAACCGCCTTTCGGTCTTCTGGCGACAATTTTTGCCAAGTCTTTTCAGATATCACTAACGGGATCGGACTATATACGTGACGTGTCAGTGTGATATGCGGTGAAACTTCATAGAACTTGTTCGACCAGATTGTGTCGATCGGGTTTTCCTGACCAGAAACCAAACCTTGCTGAATGGCCATGTAGACTTCTGGCAACGGTAAGATCTGAACACCGAAACCGATGTCTTCCAAAACCCAACGCTGCATTTCGATCGGCGAACCTCTCAACTTCTTGCCCTTGGCGTCGGCCGGGCTGTTCAGCACTTCCTTGGTACTCATGGAACGGAAACCAGCTTCCCACGTTGCCAAGAAGCGGAAGCCTTTGGCCGGGGCTTTGTCAAACTGAGCATTTAGCCACTTTGACTCGTCATAGAACTTCCAACCCTGTTCGTAACTGTCAAAGAGGAAGGGTAGCGCGGCCAGGTTCAGAGAATCAATGTGCGGTGCAAAGGAGCCAGTACCTGAAACAGTAAAGTCGATACCACCGCCTACAAGTTGCTCGATGTTCTTCGGATCATTACCCAATTGACTACAACAGAAGACGTTAACCTTGTAGCGATTATTGGTGTATTCAGCAACTTTCTTGGCAAAGAGCTGAGCGCTTGCATGACGTGCGCCCTGCTGCTGGTCAGTATGGCTGAATTTGAGAACGGTTTGTGCGTAGGCTCCTGCAGCTAGCGAACTAAATGCGAGCACCAAAGCTACTCGGAGTAGTCTCTTAGTCGTGTTCATATAACCTCCATTGGGACAGCAATTAATAAAAGATAAATCATCTACTTTCATATTAAAGCTACTGCAAGAACTTTATGTGACGTGAGCATAAAACAAGATCATATCCAGTTGAATTGTTTTATCAGACCTAAACCAATTCCTATGTCGCTTGATATATTCTCTGAAAGCACATTGGAACCTATCGAGTAACCGGTACTACAGTTAAAACACCATGTCATACATGGTCATCAGAGCCCGTACTGGATTTCTCAGCTTCATTACCTCTTTCATACGGTCGCGATCGATCCGGCTGGCAAGGCCCTCAATCTTGCGCGTCAGCCTGACTACGGCATCAAAATTCTCACTGGTATCCACTTCCTTGGACATGACGTCATAGCCATACCAGTCATCGGTGTAACCGATCTCTTTCAGGTAATAGAAAAACTCGATCAGTTCAACGAGGTTGAAAGCCCCAGGAAGCATGTCCCAATCCCAGGCGCGATCGTTATCATTGAGATGAACATACGACAGTCGTTTGGCCCTGTGTAGCATGGCCGCCGCCTGAGCAGGACGCTCACCAGCCAGAATCGAATGACCGAAATCCAGCGTCACCCCCAGGTTCTGATCACCTACCGAATGGCAGAAGGCTAGTGTTTCGCCCGCTGAGGCAAGCAGGCAGTGGACGCGCGGATCACTGGGTTTGTACTCGATACAAATCCTGACCTTAGGGTCGTGCTGGCAAATCTTGTGAAAGCTGTCTGCTGCGTAATCGTAAGCCGCCAGATAATCCATTTCAAACACGTAGTCATGCCCATCGTTCAGGGGGCAAGTGGTTATCCGATCAGTACCGAACTCCTGGGCAATATCCATGGCCAGCTTGAAATCATCAACAACCTCTGCTCTTTCTTTGGCATCCTCGGAAGTGAACGAACCGCGGATCCAGCGATCCTGACGGCGCGAACGGGCATTAATGGCTGACACTCCCAGACCATGGGATTGCAGCAGTGATTTGAGTTCGGCAGGGTTCTTGAAATCCTGCGGATAACATAACTCCAGACCTTCAACGCCTTTTATCTTAGAGGCGATCTCTATTTTTTCACGAATTTCGCGCTCCGGAATATATGTCATGTAGCGGTTTTTCACGCCGCCCAGAAAAGCGGAAATGATTGATATTTTGTTCATCTATAGCTCCTATTGATTACTACTGACTGTTGCCAAACTACATTTCAAATTGGTTAATTCTCTGATTAACACCAAACCATTTCTTGCCCATAGAGCTTCTTGCTCAAGCGTAGCGGCTCCGTCTTCCTCATCAATGGAGTCCATCCACGATTCAAGCAATATGCTTTCTACACGCGGCGTAACTGTTGCTAGATAGCCGGCCAGGTCAAGATGTCCTTCTCCCAGAGGCGTACCGGTAATTTTCCATCCGGTTCCGGTTCGCGAAATATGTGCATCTTTGACATGTGCGGTGCGGGTCAGCGGGATCAGTTCACGAATGGTTTCTTCCGGCCCAATCCATTGCGCAATCGAGTTAAGCGGATCCAGACAAACTCCAACCGCAGGATCGTCAACTGCTCTCACAATCCGGCGCAGAGTCTGCGGCGAAAAGCGAAAGTGATTTTCGGCACATAGAGTAACTTCGCAGTCACGGAGCAGGGGCAGCAATTCCCTTAAGATGGCAATCACGGCTTCAGGTGTTGCACCATCCGAATCCAGCACACAACGATAGATGTTTCCACCCAATGAAGCGGTCCGCCGTATGCCCGCCATAAGTGGATCACGATTGCCTCCACCGCTGCCACCGCATTCCAAAGTCAAACCGAGTTGTTGCGCACGGTAGGCCAAGTCTTTAAGACCACCTTCATCAAGATGTTCAACGCCCGAATTCTCACAAAGCTGAACTACGTCGGCACCATATTCCGCTGACAGCTGCAGAAATTCAGCGAGTGACATCCCGGCCTTAAAGGCCCAGCGGAAAGCAAAAGTGGATAGCCCAATTTTCATGAAGTCACTTATTTTTGGTCATCATGCGTTGTTCGCGAAAGTTGATGCCCACCATTAGGTTATTCTTTTCGTACATTTATATTAGTACTGTAGGTCTGTAATACAGTGCTACTGTAAAGCCTTAGAAATATCAATGTCAACTACTTTTTTGGTGTATTGCGAGTTTTCAAGTTGTCCTATTTTGTAGCGCACCATCTGTCCAGTGGTCATAGTGCCCTGAAGGGTGTAAGAGATGAGGCGGATCGAATTGCTACAGGAGATCCGGAAGATAAGATTCAAAGAAACGTATGAGTGATGGAATGGAGGGCGGCTAACCCAAGCCGAAGCGGCGCAGATGTTAGGAATGTGCGAACGCAGTTTTCACTGGTACTTATCGAGGTACGAGGTGGAAGAACTGGAAGGGCTCATTGACCGCCGGCTTGAGCACGCCTCGAACCGTCTCGCCCCTGTTGATGAAGTCATGGCGCTGGACGAGCGGTATCGAAGCCAACATAGTGGCTGGAACCTCAAACACTTCCACAGTTGGTATCAACGGGAAAGAGGTACCCGCTGCTATACCTGGGTCAAGAAGCGACTGCAAGATGCCGAACACGTCCCCAAGTGCGCGAAGCGAGGAACCCACCTCAAGCGTCGCGAAAGCTGTCCATTACCAGGCATGATGATCCATCACGACGGCAGGCAGAACGCACCAATGGTGCGTTGGCCTCAGTTTCCACTAAAAATTGATTTAAGTTTATTAACAGCAGTATGAGGGCTTGTTAAAACCGGGATATCTAGTCCTTTTTGAACTTGTTCAAGTGCTGGGGCCATAGAAAAATGTGCCAACATAAGTACGTCACATTGCTTAAAATGATTTAATGCGCCCACCAGTAATTTATTATGAAGTACATAGTCTCCGGATTTTGCTGCGACTAAGGCTTCAGGAATACATAATGTATTTATCTTGGCGTCAACCCCTTTTATTTTTGCTGTAGCGTAAAACTCTGCTTCCATTGACTCTACAGCGGGACCAAATGTAGCGAGCATTCCTACTTGTGAGCCTACAGAAAGCGCTGCGTCAAACATTGCTTCATTTGGTTTTAACACTGGCACCGACATAATCTTTGCTGCTGACTCGATTGCAGATCCAAACGCTGAGCAGGTAAAAAGGACAGCATCGGCTCCTGCATCGACGCAATGTTGCGCTAATCTTTCAATGCGTCGAGTCATTTTCCCAGTTATCTTTCCGTCACTTTCAAGATCCATAGGAAGACTGTCATCCAATAAATTCATCCGGCGTGCTTGAGGCCAGCAATCCTGGAAGGCTCTATCAATTGGCGCCATTGCAACCTGTACAGCATGGACGAGTCCGATACGAGGAGAATTATTTCTCATCACATTCCTTTCTTTAAGAAACTCAGACAAGTTGCAATGATTAAACTCTTATCAATAACTGATATTGCAACACGAGTTAATTCAACGTGCCATGAGAAGCTCTTTAATCTCTACGGAGCCGGCAAGATTCTTAGCCTAGCGATGTGAACACTTATGTGTCAAATCCATAAAGGATTGAAGGGTTGTCCACGAGAATCTTTTGCTGGACACTTACATCTGGAGCCTGTTGCACCAATAGATTTAGCATATTGGCATCATCCGGCCAAGGCTTATGTTCTGAAAAAATACTTGGGTAAGGCCAATCAGATCCCCAAAGCATGCGTTCTGGTGCAAATTTAACAAATGCCTGTCCGACCTTTACCGTGTCTGCATACGTGGGTTCGCCCACTTTTGAATCCTGATACAGGCCAGACAACTTGACCCATGTTTTGCCCTTGCTGATCAAATTGCAAATAGTCTGGAACGCGGGATGATTTATTCCTTCGGGTTGGGGGAGGTGGCCCCGGTGATCAAAGACAATCTGGGATGGCAATTGATTGAGGAATGACTCCATTTTTACGGTGTCATTAGCCTCCATCCAGAAATGCACGTGCCATCCAAACTTGTTAACCCGTTCTGATAGCGACATGATGGCTTCACGATCACCCCCTGCGCCTGTCGCAATATTGAAGCGAATTCCCCGTGCTCCCAGGTTATGCATACGGCTCAGTTCTTCGTCAGTGATCTTTGGGCTAACAACAACGACTGCCCTTGCATTTGTTCCCATCTGATGAAGCGCATCAAGAGTGCAGGCGTTGTCTACCCCATAGGCCGAAGGTTGAATAATGATGTTGCGAGTCAGCCCCAATTTTTTCTGAAGAAGCCGGTAAGCATCTACCATCGCCGGAGGTTGATTGCGCACATCATTCGGGACATATGGAAATCGGACTGGATCATAGATGTGATGATGGCAGTCACAGGCATTATTCGGCACCTTGATCACGGGCAGTAGCCGGCCAGAAGAATACGGTACCTGAAGGCCCTTAGGATGAATCCCATTTAAGTCCACAACGTCTTGAGCCTGCATACTATTTACACTTAAGGCCATTGTCGCGCCCCATAAATATTAATCTACCATAGGCAAAATTCAACGAATACATTGTATTTAGTAATTATCTAATACTGTTATGCGAGCATAGTCAAGCATTAAGCTGTTGCAGATAACTCCTCAAGTCATTTCATTTCGTGCAGGAAACGGTTGGAGTTACGCTACCAACAGCATTCTCTCGCTTCAAGCCCTTAAGCAAAGTACACTGGGATAATTTACGCACGTTGCGTGTCCCATGTTTCGTGTAGGTGTTTGTTACCTTCTATTTTATTAATCAGTTATCCATATATGGGTTTTATGATGGAGTTGCACATGTCGTTGACAGAAATTCAGACTCGTGTGGCGCATGAAATCGTCGCCTATATTCGCAGAGAGAATTTGAATACCGGAACGCATTTACCCGAGATTCAGCTAGCAAAAATCGTGGGTACATCGCGCTTTCCGGTTCGCATAGCACTGATGCATTTAGAGCGTCTAGGTGTAGTAAAGAGCGACAGTAATAGAGGTTTTTTCCTCAATGCACCCACATCCGACCTGATGGCGGTTGCTGAAGAATTCTCAGTTGTAGCGGAAGATCCGATTTATCTCAAAATTGCAGAATATCGTTTATGCGGAAAACTCCCAGATACGGTATTGGAAACTGATCTAATGAGTACATTTTCAGTTTCTCGCGCCGTTATAAAGAGGGCGCTGTCCAGGATTCAGGAAGAGGGTTGGGTTGAGCGCAGAGCAGGACGCGGGTGGCTGTTTCTTCCGATGATCAATTCACCGGAAGCTTATGATGAAAGTTTTGCCTTCCGTCAGTCCATTGAACCAGCAGGCATCATGAGTCCGTCGTTCAGGGCGGATCTACCAAGTCTCGAAGAATGTCGAAAACAACAGGAGTTCATCTGCCAGGGTGGTTATCAATTCATGACACAGACTGAATTGTTTGAAGCGTCAGCCCGATTTCATGAAACTATTGCTATCTGTTCAGGTAATCGATTTGCTGTGCAAACCATTAGGCGTCTTAATCAACTTCGAAGACTTGTGGAATACAAGCATGCGAAACAGCGCCCGGTACGGAAGCTTCATGCTAAAGATCACCTGGCAATTCTCGACGACATAATTCGAGGAGATCTGGTTAGTGCGGCGTCCCGGATGAATAGTCATTTGGATAGATCGAGAAGAGAAAAGATCTCTAAGGATCTCTTTGTTTTGTCCGAACCTTGACTCTTCGCCGCATCCGATCAAACGAGTGTCCGAACTAAATCCTTTTGCTGTGGCATAGCGGATCAACACACTAACCGCCGCCTAAACCTGACTTGTGCAACGATGGCAAGACAGCGTTGCCCGGACCTACATGGATTCCCCAGGTTGCCAAACTCCCGGCTCATGGCAGTTAGAGAGAAAAATTGCTCCGGGGTTATATTGTATTTGTTGACTAACTAATACAATATAACTATGCTGAATTTTTTCCACATGCAGATCGTTTCAGAGGGTAATGCAATGAAAGTTGGGGTCTTGAAAGGCAACGGGATTGGTCCGGAGATCACAGCAGCTACAATTAGAACGCTCAACTCAACTGGATTGTCCTTCGAATGGATTGATGTGCCTATTGCAGATGAAGCTATTGCTCAATATGGTCACCCTCTTCCACCTCAGGTTGTTAACACAATTCGAGAATTGAAAGTCGTCATAAAGGCACCCTTGATAGTAAACAAGGGCCGAGGACGCCTGACTTGCGCACAACCTGATGGTAGCGAAGTGACCTACCCATCGCTCAACAACGCTATTCGACGGGAACTCGGACTGTTCGTTAATCCTAGACCATTAAGAGGTATCCCAGGGATATCTGGGAAATACGCCGATATGGACGTGGTTGTTATGCGCGAGATTACCGAAGATGTGTACATTGGCTGGGAGTTTCGTATTGGAAAAACCTCTGCCCAGGCAATCAAATTGACAACCCGAGAAGCGGCCATACGGGTGGCAAGATATAGCTTCGAGTACGCCAGAAAGAATAATCGCCGTAAAGTAAGTTGCCTCCATAAAGCGAACGTGCTCAATTACACGGATGGCCTCTTCCTAAACTGTTGCAAGGAAATGGCCCAGGAATATCCTGATATTCAATTTGACGATTTCATGATTGATGCTGCCTGTTATACGATCATCAAGCAGCCTGAACGATTTGACATCATTGTTACGGCGAATCAATACGGGGACATTTTCTCTGACCTTGGCGCTGGACTTGTTGGTTCTTTGGGACTTGCTCCAGGCGCAAACATTGGCGAAAACGTAGCCGTGTTTGAAGCGTCTCACGGAGCCGCGCCCGATATTGCCGGCCAAGGCATAGCCAATCCGGGAGCCTTGATACTTTCTGGAGCTCTGATGTTGGAGCATATTGGACGTACCCGAGAGTCCCGTGCGGTAATTGAGGCTACACGTCTCGTGATGGGTGAAGGTCGAGTGCTTACACCAGATCTCGGTGGCAACGCGACGACCATGAACGTTGCTGATGAAATTGCGCGTCAAATAGAAATCATTCTTCAATCATCTTATTGATATAGCCAAAGAATTTGAAGAGGAGATGGTAATGGTCAGGTTATGTGCTCACTTGGGGTATCAATTCACCGAGTTCGAACCGCTTAGCCGGTTTGAACAAGCCGCGGGAGCTGGATTTCGTGCTGTAGAGTGGCCTGCTATTTATGCGTTCTCTCCGCAGCAACTTCGGGAAATCATAGATAAATATGGCCTGGAATGGGTGCAAGTCACGCTTCCTTTCGGAAATGCACAGCACGGTGAAAAGGGGCTTGCTTCACTCCCTGGACGGGAGTCCGAGTTTTCAGATGGGCTTTTTCGTGCAATCGACTATGCATTAGCACTTGGCGCGAGTTGGATACACCCGATGGCCGGCGTCGTACCTTCATGGGACGATCCGTTGATACAGAATACTTATCTAAAAAATATTCGTTTATCAATAAGCGCAGCATCAGATAACGGACTAGGCACCTTGGTCGAGGTCATCGGAGAGGGGGAGGTTCCAGGGTATGCAATGAGCAACTACACCCGCGCAAGAAAACTGTTTGACGAACAGGGATGCGATTCACTGCGTCTGCTCCTGGACGCATATCATGCCCAAACTTTGACTGGTGACGCCTGCGCGGTGGCTGCTGAATGGGCTGGAAAAATTGGTCATGTACAGATTGCTGATGTTCCAGGTCGCCATGAGCCTGGAACAGGTAATATAGATTTTGAAGCCTTCTTCAATGTTCTTGAATGCAATGGGTATCAAGGTTGGATTGGTTGCGAATACCGCCCACAGAGCGGAACAATCTCTGGGTTAAAGCATCTTGAAAAATATCTGCATAAAGACAACCATTGATAACGGGCCCGGCCAGAAGCTTGACTGTTTGAATATTCCTCAAGCTCATCCAGGCACAGAGAGCTTTTTGAAGTTCTGAGTCAGATAAGACGGCAGATAAAGGAGCTCTTCATCAACGAACAAGTCAATCGATGCGCGCAAGTCGAGATAAGCAGGTTTTCCCGATTGCGGTCTTCAGAAGTGGCGCCTCGACGAGGCTCTACAGTCACTCAGAACTGCCCAAAAAGACAAACACCACGGGAAAAAGCCGGTCCCTTTTGAAAGCGCATTATCACGGAAAATTTTCCGAAGGCTGTTAAACCCTTAAAGCCCGAGTCGCTTGCAGATCTCCAGAATCAGCCTCGACTGGTTCATGGAATAGAAGTGCAGTCCCGGCGCTCCTCCAGCCAGCAGGCGTTCACACATCTCGGTAACAACATCGAGACCGAAAGAGCGGATGGCGTCGACATCATCGCCCAGGCCCTCGAACTTGCGGCGCATCCAGCGCGGCAATTCAGCGCCGCAGGCATCGGAAAAGCGAGCCAGCTTGGAGAAGCTGGCAATCGGCATGATGCCGGGGACGATTGGAATGTCTATCCCCAGCGCATGGACTTCATCGACAAAGTGGAAGTAGGCGTCGGCGTTGTAGAAATATTGCGTGATGGCCGAATTGGCACCGGCTTTTACCTTGCGTGCGAATGCGGCAAGATCGTCGCGCGGATAGCGCGCCTGCGGATGCCATTCGGGGTAGGCCGCGACTTCGAGACGAAAGTGATCGCCGGTCTCTAGGCGGATGAATTCCACGAGTTCGTTGGCGTAACGGAATTCACCGGCTTCGGCCATGCCGGAGGGCAGGTCGCCGCGCAAGGCGACGATGCGGCGAATGCCGGCATTCTTGTATTCGTTGAGGATTTCACGAATATTCTCACGCGTCGAACCGATGCACGAAAGATGCGGCGCAGCAGCAAATCCTTCGGCGGCAATCTCCTTGATCACCGAGAAGGTGCGCTCACGCGTCGAACCGCCGGCGCCAAAGGTGACGGAAAAGAATTCCGGCTGCAGAACAGCCAGCTTGCCGCGCACGACACGCAACTTGTCCACGCCTTCAGGCGTTTGTGGCGGGAAAAATTCGATGCTCAGATTCAGTGAAGAGTGAGGAGTAAGGTGTGAGGAGGTCATAGATTTTCCGATCGCTCCAGAGAGTTGATCAGACCGTTGAGCAGGCCGAAGACGTCGCCAATATTTTGTTCCAGAGCGGAAATGTCATTTGTGTAGCCAAGTTCGGTTGCAACGACGAGTTGAGTGTCGATCTCGCTCAGCGAGCCGCGTGCAATGCCAAGAAAATGCAGAAACTCTTTCTTGCTGAGTCTGGCGGCTCCCTCGGCAATGTTGGAGGGTACAGAGACAGCGGCCCGCCACATCTGCGCGGCGAGTCCAAAGCGCTCGGAGTCAGGAAACTGAGCAGTCAATTGATAAACTTCCTTGACTAGCTGAATGGCATGCTGCCAGGCCAGCAAGTCCCGGTGTTTTCTCCTCACTCCTCTCTCCTCACTCTTTACTACATCAGTACCGGTAATGGTCGGCCTTGTAGGGGCCTTCAATGGGCACGCCGATGTAAGCCGCCTGTTGCGCAGTCAGTACGCTGAGTTGCGAGTTCAGCTTTTTCAACTGCAGGCGGGCGACTTTTTCGTCCAGATGCTTGGGCAGCGTGTAGACGCCCACCGGGTAGTCGGCGTTGCGCGTGAATAGTTCGATCTGGGCGATCGTCTGGTTGGCGAACGACGAACTCATCACGTAGGACGGGTGACCTGTGCCGCAGCCGAGGTTAACCAGGCGGCCCTTGGCGAGCAGGATGATGCGTTTTCCGTCGGGGAAAATGACGTGGTCGACCTGCGGCTTGATTTCTTCCCACTGATACTTTTCGAGCGAGGCGACGTCGATTTCGTTGTCGAAATGGCCGATGTTGCAGACGATGGCCTGATCCTTCATCGCCGCCATGTGCGCGTGCGTGATGACGTGGTAATTGCCGGTGGTGGTAACGAAAATGTCGGCCTTGTCGGCCGCGTATTCCATGGTCACCACGCGGTAGCCTTCCATGGCCGCCTGCAGGGCGCAGATCGGGTCGATTTCGGTGACCCACACTTGCGCCGACAGAGCGCGCATGGCTTGCGCCGACCCCTTGCCGACGTCGCCGTAACCGGCGATCAGTGCCACCTTGCCGGCGATCATCACATCGGTGGCGCGCTTGATGCCGTCGACCAGCGATTCGCGGCAACCATAGAGGTTGTCGAACTTGGACTTGGTGACCGAGTCGTTGACGTTGATTGCCGGGAACTTGAGGTCGCCGCGCTGATGCATCTGGTACAGGCGATGCACGCCGGTGGTCGTTTCCTCGGTAACGCCCTTGATTGCGGCCAGGCGCACGGAATACCAGGTCGGATCCTTGGCCAGCCTGGCCTTGATCGCGGCAAAGAGGATGGTTTCTTCTTCCGAATCCGGCTTGGCGATAACGGAGATATCCTTCTCTGCACGCGCCCCAAGGTGCAGCAGCAGGGTAGCGTCGCCACCGTCGTCGAGAATCATGTTGCTGTAACCGCCATCCGCCCATTCAAAAATGCGGTGCGTGTAGTCCCAGTAATCGACCAGGGTTTCACCCTTGACGGCGAAAACCGGGATGCCCTGGGCGGCGATAGCAGCCGCTGCGTGATCCTGCGTCGAGAAGATATTGCACGAGGCCCAGCGCACCTGGGCACCGAGCGCGGTCAGCGTCTCGATGAGCACGGCAGTCTGGATGGTCATGTGCAACGAACCGGTAATACGCGCGCCTTTGAGCGCCTTGCTCGCAGCGAATTCTTCGCGGATCGCCATCAGGCCCGGCATTTCGGTTTCGGCGATGCGGATTTCCTTGCGCCCCCAGTCGGCCAGCGCGAGATCGGCAATAACATAGTCGTTGAAGTGGGCAGCCATAGTGAACTCCTTATGAACTGTGACCGGGGGAGAGGGGTAGAGTGAGATCAAACTCCGCTCACCCGTATCCCCGTGCCCGGCACGGGTTGGTTGGATGAGCGCCGTTTAAGGGTCCGAGCCTGAAACTGAAGAACTCAGTTTTGCAGCACTCCTCGGATAAGGCACGGATTATACGCGGATCTTTTGGGTTGTGAAGGGCCTGCCGCATTGCCGCGCCAAGCGATGCTTCGGATTGCCCCCGAACTGTCCGCGCTTAGTTTATTTTTTGTCCCGACCAGAGTTCGTCGAGATCGGGGAAATTCCATTTGGACGGGTCTTCACGGCTGGTAATCTTTTCCGGACATTCCGGGCGCGAGAGGTCAATGACCTCGGGTTTGATGCGTGCTTTGGACCGGATCGAGTAGAAAACCTTGACGCTTGGTGTCAGCAAGGATTTCTCGGCCTGGTCAATGACAATGCCCAGCCGTCCGGAATTGAGTTTTACCAGTGATCCGATCGGGTAAATGCCGACGCTTTTCACGAAAGCCTGAAAAATTGTGGGGTCAAAATGGCCGTTAACCCATTCGGCCATCCGGCGCAAGGATTCGGCCGGGTCCCAGCCTGCTTTGTAAGGACGGTTGGACGTGATCGCATCATAAACATCGCAGACCGCACCCATCTTGGCGAAGAGGCTGATTTCACTATCCTTGAGATGCTTGGGGTAACCCGATCCGTCGGTTTTTTCGTGGTGATGCAGAACAACATCGAGAGCGATTTCATCTGCGCCGCTACTGCTGAGCAGCAACTTGTGTCCTTCCTCCGGATGCTTCTTGATGATGGCAAATTCTTCGTCGGTGAGTTTGCCGGGTTTATTCAGCACGTCCATGGGCATCAAGGCCTTGCCCAGATCGTGCAGCAGACCGGCAATTCCTGCTGAACGGGTCTGCTTTTCATCGAGCCCGAGTTGCTTTGACAGGGCAATCATCAGCGCACAAACGGCGACCGAGTGCATGTAGGTGTAGTCGTCAGCCGTTTTCAGGCGGGCAAGGCTGATCAGGGCGCTGGGGTTGCGGCTTACCGAGCTGGAGATTTCTTCGACCAGTTTTTGCGCACCGGCGGTGTTGACCGCCTTGCCCATGCGCGCTTCCTGGAACATCGAGGTGACTGCACGTTTGGATTGGGCGCAGATCTTTGATGCCCGCTTGAACTCGACAGATGTCGGTACCGGGGCGATTTCACGCTCCTGTGCTGCCGCAATGCTCAATTCGGCATCGACCTGAGCCTCTGATTCCGCTTCCGAAACAACGGATTCGCCCGCTGCGACATCAAGCCCCTTATCGCTGTCGATCCAGACCTCCTTGATGCTGCTGGCAAGAATGGCCTCGATATCCTTGGGGTCAGTAATGACAAACGCGTTACGCCAGAAGGGATGTTCCATCCAGGAGCCACAGAACTCCTTGAGATGCATTCCGAGGGTAAGCTGCTTGACGCTGATTTTCTTGAGCATGGTCTTGCGACTGGTGGTATTTCAAGTGATCGGAATATTAATCTTACACCGTTTGCCCGTGGCAAAAAGGCAAAAGGGCCTCACGGCCCTTTCTTGTGCATCGGAAAAACTCAAAGTCCGGCGTCGGCTTTCAGTGCCGCAGCCTTGTCTTTGTTTGAGTTTCGGCCGGCGGCGCCTTAACGCCGACTTGCGCCAGCGTTAGCCTTCACTGAAACATTGATAAGGATGCGCTGATTAAATGGCGAATTGTCATTCCGGCGAAAGCCGGAATCCAGGAAAATCAAGGTACTGGACACCGGCCTTCGCCGGTGTGACGACTTATTCAGTGTTTCCATAACGCCTGCGGCGCGGCCTTACAGGCCGGCGTCAGCGCGCAGCGCGGATGCTTTATCAATGTTTTCCCACGTAAACTCCGGTTCTTCACGGCCGAAATGGCCGTAAGCGGCGGTCTTCGCGTAAATCGGACGCAGCAGCTTGAGCGTCTGGATGATGCCTTTCGGACGCAGGTCGAAATGCTTGCCGATCAGGCCGACGATCTTTTCGTCGCTGACCTTGCCGGTGCCAAAGGTATCGACCATCAGCGACACCGGCTTGGCGACGCCTATGGCGTAGGCAATCTGCACTTCGCAACGTTCGGCCAGGCCGGCCGCCACGACGTTCTTGGCTACATAACGGGCGGCGTAAGCCGCCGAGCGGTCAACTTTCGACGGATCCTTGCCGGAGAAAGCGCCGCCGCCGTGGCGAGCGGTGCCGCCGTAGCTGTCGACGATGATCTTGCGGCCGGTCAGTCCGCAATCGCCGTGCGGTCCGCCGACGACGAAGCGGCCGGTCGGATTGACCAGATAGCGTGTTTTGTCGGAGAGCAGTTCTTTCGGCAGCACCGGCATGATGATCTCTTCGATCACCGCGGCGGAAAGATCGGCGTGCGAAACGTCCGGGCCGTGCTGGGTCGAAACGACAACGGTGTCGATCGCCACCGGCTTGCCGTTGACATACCTGACGGTAAGCTGGCTCTTGGCGTCCGGGCGCAGCCACGGCAGGCGACCGTCCTTGCGCACTTCGGCCTGGCGCTGCATGAGGCGGTGCGCGTAGTAGATCGGCAGCGGCATCAGCGAGGGTGTTTCGTTGCAGGCGTAGCCGAACATCAGGCCCTGGTCGCCGGCACCCTGGTCAAGATCGATGCCCTGGCCTTCGTTGACGCCCTGTGCGATATCCGGCGACTGGCGGTTGATTGCCGTTAAAATGGCGCAGCTCTTGTAGTCGAAGCCGATGTCGGAATCGGTGTAACCGATGCGGCGAACGGTTTCCTGGGCGATTTCGCGGTAGTTGATGTGCGCTTTGGTGGTTATTTCGCCGGAGATCACGACCAGCCCGGTGGACACCAGTGTTTCGCAGGCAACCCGGCCGGTTGGGTCTTCGGCCAGGATGGCGTCGAGAATGGAATCCGAAATCTGGTCGGCGACCTTGTCGGGATGGCCTTCGGAAACGGATTCCGAAGAAAACAGATACTCGTTAGACATGCAATTCTGCTCCAATAAAAAACCCCGTTACGGCGGCGTGGCCGGCTCCGGGGTTTGAGCAGACGACGCTTTAGCAGTATTTTGGAAGTCGTTTTCAACTTCCCCCGCCCTGCAAGTTGTCCTGATTAACTCGGCGGAGGTGATAATTGTAGTTTTTAGTGAGCCGCGGGTCAAACCCGTTGCGGGCAGGGTTATTTCGTGATTCCTCTTTTTCGCTTTCTGAGTTATTTGCCGCTGTCCTGGCTACACCGGCTCGGTGCCTTTCTGGGCTGGCTGTCCTGGATTTTTTCCGCTACCTATCGCCGCCACATGCGCGAAAACATGGTTCTGGCGCTCGGCGAAGAGGGCTCGCGGCGCGTGCGCTCTGCGGCCATTGCCAATGCCGGCAAGTCTTCGCTTGAACTGCCCAAAATCTGGCTGCGGCCGCTGGAGGAAACGGCTGCCCGCGTGGTCAAAGTCAGCGGCTGGGAACTGGCCGAGACGGCCATGAGTGCGGGCAAGGGCATCGTCTATTTGACGCCGCATCTGGGCTGCTTCGAAGTATGTGCTCAGTACCTGTCGACCCATGCGCCGATCACCGTGCTTTACCGTCCGCCCAAGCAGGCCTGGCTGCAGACGATGATCGAGGCCGGACGTGCACGGGCACAGTTGCATATAGCGCCAGCCGATCTGGCCGGGGTGCGCACGCTACTCAAGGCGCTGAAACGGGGCGAGGCCGTCGGCATGCTGCCCGATCAGGCGCCCAAGGTCGGTGAGGGCCAGTGGCTGGATTTCTTCGGCAAACCGGCCTACACGATGACCCTGGCGGCACGGCTGACCGAAAGCGGAGCTGCGGCAATCATGGTCTGGGCCGAGCGACTGCCCGGCGGGGCCGGTTATCATTTCCACCTGCAACGTCCGACACGGCCGATCAACGGCAGTACCGAGGACCGAGCACAACAGATCAGCCACGAGATCGAACAGTTGATCCGTCAGTGCCCGGAACAGTATCTGTGGGGCTATAACCGTTACAAACGCCCGCGCGGTGTTGAAGCGCCGCCGGCAAGCGCCTGATGTAAGGTCGGGGCAACCCGCAGGGTATTAAATTTCTGCCTATTACGTGCTTCGCTGGGTGTATTCACGGAACCATGTCGCCCAGCGCGATATGCCTTCGGAGAGCGACGTTTTCGGCTCGAAA
>JAIFKU010000174.1 GCA_020049495.1 Accumulibacter sp. | reverse complement strand
GCGGCCTGGCTGGACAAGGCCAAACTGGCCGCGCTCGGCTTCGACGTCGCGCAGGATCAGAATCCAGCGGGCAGAACGTTCAAGCAGCAGCAGACGAAAGAAGTGCTGCTGGTTCTGGAACTCGACGGCCAAGCCTATCGGCAGTCGCTTGAGCGCGCGCGCAAGAAAGCCGACGACGAAGAAAAGCTGAACGAGGCCAATCCCGGCAACAAGGAATTTGCCCAGCGCATGAAAGCGGCAAAAGAGAGGCTGATGCGCGAGGAACTGGAGAATACCCGCCTCTTCGCCATTGATGCCGGCCTTGATGCACAAGCACTGCGGGCGCAATACCCCGACCGGGCGCACTTCCTCATTGTTCGCGGCCAGATTCGCCCGCAGCAGGTCACCCGTAACAGGCAGGAGCGCCTGACGGGTTCCATCTCGGCCATCAGCGTCAGCCAGATCAACGTGCCGGTGGAATTCCAACCGGTGCTGATGCAAACCGAACAGCCGAATAAACTCGCGCGTTTCAAGGCCACCGTGGCCTACGGAAAGCTCCTGGAACCGTGGATCGTGGCTTTGAGCGAAACCAGGGGCGATGCCAAATGACAGGGTTGGCTCCCTTTGAATCCTGATAGCCCATTCCGTGCAATACATGGTTGGAAAATGAGATGACAAGGCGGCAGTACATACGACTCCAGCCATTCGAGACTAGAATGCCTATGAGTGCACCCGGCCTATTGTGTTGAAAAACTCGATTTTTATCTTGTCGGATTGAGGCTGAGCGGATTGCCAACGAGTTGCGAGTCGAGTTCAAGAAGTTAGATTGAAGTTTATCTTCTCTTGATCTGCCCTTAGGCAGGCATTCCACAAACTTTTTCCGCTTTCGGCATCAACCATTTTGCCATTCGGCGCAGATTTTGCGCTGTTGCCGCTAACAAGAACTCATCCTGAGCACCGCTGAAGCCGCGAAGGCGTAGCTTGTCCAGCTTCAAGATTCGCTTGAGGTGAGCAAACAGCATTTCCACCTTTTTACGCTCTCTGCGTGACTGTCGATAGGCGTCTGTTTCGGCGATGCGGCGCGCTACGTCACGAGCGTTCTCATGCAGACTACGGGCGATTTTGCGAGTCAGCTCATTAGGGCAACAGTCGGCTTTCATCGGGCACACGGCACAGTCATGCAGGCTCGCCCGATAAACGATGGAGTCTGCTTTGGTGATCCGCGTGCGCGGATTCTTGAACGGGCGCCTGTCGCAGCGCAAGACCTTGTCGGCCGGGCAGCGATACTCGTTGGCGTCTTCGTCCCACGCAAAGTCACTGCGCGAGAACGTGCCGTCGGTTCGAACCGACTTGTCCAGTACGGGGACATGCGGTTCAATCTGTTTCTCATCGACCAGCCAACCGAGCATCGCTGCGGAACCGTAATTGGTATCGCCGACGAGTCGTTCCGGAAGAAGGTCAAATTTGTTCTCAACGCGGTCAATCATGGTGCGGGTCGCGTCGACTTCAGCGGCCTTATTCACGGCAGAAGCCTCGACATCGACAATGATCCCGGCCTTAAGATCGATCAGGTAGTTGGTCGAGTAGGCAAAGAAGGCTGGGCCTCCAGGCGCTGAGGTCCAGGATGCGGCCGGATCAGTCAATGAGAGGGTTCTGGATCGCGTCTCCGAATCATTCTCCACTTCGAGCGCGGCCAGGTACTCGCGGACCGGGCGTGAGGCTTGGTCAGGATTACCCCAATCAATAGTCTCGTCTCCGGTTGCCCGGCGCTGGCGTTGTGCGTCGGCCTTGATCACGCTGGCATCGGTGGCAAAGCCCTCGCCACGAACCATTCCTTCAGTCATGCAACGACGCAATACGCTCTCGAACAGAAGCCGAAAAGCCCCACTTTCACGAAAGCGTCCATGCCGGTTCTTGGAGAACGTCGAGTGATCGGGCACCGAATCGTCCAGCCCGAGCCGACAGAACCAGCGGTAGGCCAGGTTCAGATGCACTTCTTCGCACAAACGTCGTTCGGAACGAATGCCGAAGCAGTAACCGATGACCAGCATGCGGATCATCAGTTCCGGAGCGATCGAGGGGCGACCCGTCGAACTGTAGTGATCAGCCAAATGATGACGCAGATCGCTCAGATCAAGAAAGTGGTCGATGCCGCGTAGCAGATGATTCTGGGGAATGTGACTTTCGAGATTGAAACCGTAGAACAGGGGTTCCTGGCTGCCCGCTTGCTCTCCCATCATCACTGCACCTCAGTCAAACATGCTATACGCATATTATAACAAAGCACTAGAATAAGTGGGAGTTTTTCAACACAATAGGCCAGAAGCCGCCGTTCAGAATTTTTCTCCACAGCGGCCATTCAATCGGCGCCACCAACATTTTCCCCCCTGAACTTCGGCTATGCAGCGGAAAAATGCTATAGCCATCAATGTATGCATTAGATAGAATTTCTAAATGGCTCCAAGTATTCGATAGATTCCGCTAAAACTGTCCTTCGTATCGCGCACTTTTGCTTTTTGGAAGAGCTTTAATGTCTGTGACATTTTTAGTGTTTTTGGCATTGATGTTCAAGAAGATTTCTTGTTTTGACTTTGGAAAGGTATAACTCATGAGCGTAAGTCTTCGTGTCAAAATTCTCTCGGTGGTCTTGATTCTCCTTTTAGCCCTCTCATCATTGGCCGGAATCGTGTCGATGAATAAAATTGGCGACGAGCTTGAAGACATTGCAGAAATCGATATTCCACTGTCTGAATTATTATCCGAAGTGGAAGTGCACCAGCTTGAGCAAGTGGTTCTTCTCGAAAAAATGCTTCGCGCAGCCAATGTCCGAAGCGGTGAGGTCAACCTGAAGTCTCTGGAAAAGGAAGTCTTATCTTTTAACGACAAGATCAACGGCGAGATCCGTCGGTCTGAAGAACTTGCGCAGAAGATGACCGCTGCCAAGGATGTGCTTGCCCGCCAAGAGGGAGAGAGCGTTGTCGCCGCACTCAATAAAATCAAGCAGGAGTCCGTCGATTTCCAGAAAGCCTTGTCCGAACTGGTCGGCAGAATAAACGCCGGTAATACGGTCGAAGCCGAAGCACTGGCTACCAGGGTCGAGAAAGAAGCCGATGAATTGAGGCATGAAGTCGACGCGTTATATAAGAATGTCGGGCAATTCACCGAGAAGTCCGCCAAACATGCCGAGGAAACAGAACACATAGCTGTCCGTATGCTGATTGGGGTGTTTGTAGTTGGCCTGATCTTCGGTGCCGCCTTGGCATTCTTCATTGGTCGTTCGATCACCATTCCACTGGCCCGAATGCAGGAAATCATCGACAAGGCAGCGCGCGACAAGGATCTGACCTTGCGCGTATCGGCGGAAAGCAACGACGAAATCGGACGGACAGGCAAGGCTTTCAACGGCCTGATGGGTAGTTTTCAGGAAGTACTGGCCTCGGTCAGTGCGACCTCAGAAACCGTTGCCGCGACTGCCGAGGAAATGGCCGCAGCGTCCGAACAGGTGGCTGTCGCGTCGCAGCAGCAGGCTGAGTCGGCCTCCGCAATGGCTTCGGCGGTAGAAGAAATGACGGTCAGCATCACCCAAATTACCGACCATTCCAACGAAGCGCGCGCCAGAGCCGATGAAACCAACGAAATATCAAGCCAGGGCGGTGAGCGTGTTAACTGCCTGCTTACAGACATTCATGAAGTCGCCGAAGCGGTGCGTTCGTCGGCCGGGACAATTGGCATCCTTGATGAACGTTCGAGGGAAATACAGGGGATCGTTGGCGTTATTAGCAGTATTGCCGAGCAAACCAACCTGCTGGCCCTCAATGCCGCCATTGAAGCCGCCAGGGCTGGAGAATCCGGGCGTGGTTTTGCTGTAGTTGCCGACGAAGTTCGAAAACTCGCTGAACGGTCGGGTACTGCCACCAAGGAAATCGCCTCGCTGATCCAAAGCATTCAGAGCACCACCCAACAGGCGGTCAGTGAAATGTCGGACGAAGTGCAGCAAGTCAATGCCGAAGCTGAAGCCGCTGCCGAAGTTGGCACCATGCTTACTGCCATGCGCGACAGCTCAGTGCGCATGAAGTCCGCCATTCATGACGTCTCGGCATCGCTCAAAGAACAGAGCGTGGCGAGTACCGAATTGGCCAAGCACGTTGAGCGTATCGCGCAGATGACCGAGGAGAACAGTGCTGCAATTCAGGAAACAGCTACTGCCGCTAGCACACTGAGCGACCTCGCCTCTCGCATGCAAGGTATGGTCGGTCAGTTTCGGGTCGCCTGAAATCTGCTATTCAGAAGGCGTTTCCTAGAGCACAAGGGTAGTCAGCACGCGGCTAGCTACCCTTGTCATGGACACCGCGGGGATGTCATTGCGCTCCATTCTTTACAGGCTATGTCAACCGACCCTAGATGTCTGCTTTCCCCTTACTTCAATGACGGCTCGGGGTCGTCCACTGCCAGTAGTCGACGAAAACCGAACGGCTCCTTACAGCATGAAGTAGGCATAATCACCACTACTCAATCCAAGCCAGTCAAGGACGCAAGAAGGTTGCGGACAAACTATAGATCTCTGGCTCAGACTTGATTACCTATCCAGACGGGTTGGACCTCGAAATTACCTAATCCAACACTGGATTGCAGATAGCCAGTATTCCCCGGTCGGCTTATCGTCTTTCGGGTTTGTCGGCCTTGAGTAACACCCACAGGGCGCCTTCGCCGCCGTCGCTGGACGGGGCGTGGCAGAAGGCCAGTACCTCCTTGCGGCGTGCCAGCCAGCTTTTGACCAACTGGCGCAGGATGCCTTCGCGGCCGGGTGAGCCGTGTCCGCGGCCATGCACGATGCGGATGCAACGCTTACCGGCAGTGCACGATTCGGCCAGAAAGCGGGCGACTTCCTCGTGCGCTTCGTGGCGGTTGAGACCATGCAGGTCGGTATGGTTGCGGATCGACCAGCGGCCGCGCCGCAGGTCGCGCAATACGCTGCGCGGCAAGCCGGTGCACAAAAAGGAATCGGCATCGCCGATGGCCAGCAGGTCGTCGATTTCAAACGGGCCGTGCAGGGATTCGCTGATGGCGGCGGCTTCGTCGAGTTCGCGCTGACGCGGGTGCGGGCTGGGTTTGGGTGGCTCGAAGGCGATCCGTTCCGGCGTGCGCAGCGGGACGGCTCCGTCAACGGCCGCGTGAAAGGCGGCAAGTTCTTCCGGGGTCGGTTGCTGCCGCTTGCTCATGGTAGAGGCGAATGTTTTTCGCTTGCGCCGGAGACAGGGTTCCGGCGCAAGGTAATCAGTCAGCCATCAAGGCTGTCGAGGTAGCGCTCGGCGTCGAGCGCGGCCATGCAGCCCGTCCCTGCCGAGGTGCAGGCCTGGCGGTAGATGTGATCCTGCACGTCGCCGGCGGCGAACACGCCGGGGATGCTGGTTTGCGTGGCGTTGCCCTTGCGCCCGCCCTCGGTGATCAGGTAGCCGCCTTCCATCGCCAGCTGTCCGGTAAACAGATCGGTATTCGGCTTGTGGCCGATGGCGATGAAGACGCCGTCCAGCGCCACATCTTGCGTGCCGCCGTTCAGTGTGCTCTTGATGCGTATGCCGGTTACGCCACTCTTGTCGCCGAGGATTTCAGCTAGCGTCGAATTCCACTTGATGGTGAGCTTGCCAGCCTTCTCGCGTTCGAACAGTTTGTCCTGCATGATTTTTTCACTGCGTAACTTGTCACGGCGATGGACGAGCGTGACGTGGCTGGCGATATTGGCCAGATAAAGCGCTTCTTCGACGGCCGTATTGCCGCCGCCGATGACCGCCACCGGCTTGTTCTTGTAGAAAAACCCGTCGCAGGTGGCACAGGCGGATACGCCGCGGCCCGAGAAGGCTTCTTCCGACGGCAGGCCAAGATACTGTGCCGAGGCGCCGGTGGCGATGATCAGTGCGTCGCAGGTGTAGGTGCCGGCATCACCGATCAGCGTGAAGGGCTTTTCGCCCAGCCTGGCGGTATGAATGTGGTCAAAGATGATTTCGGTTTCGAAGCGGCGCGCGTGTTCTTCAAAGCGCTGCATCAGTTCCGGGCCTTGGACGCCCTGGGCGTCGGCCGGCCAGTTATCGACTTCGGTGGTGGTCATCAACTGGCCACCCTGAGCCATGCCGGTAATCAGTACCGGTTTGAGATTGGCGCGGGCGGCGTATACGGCTGCCGTGTAGCCGGCAGGGCCGGAACCAAGGATCAGCAAGCGGCAGTGGCGGGATGTCTGGGTCATTTTTATTCCTTCGAGGCAAAGACAGAGAGAAATTATACCGGCAATGCCGGACGGTTCTGTAGTGTATTGGTGATGCAGTCAGGAAGTGTCTTATAATCCACCGACAACTCGTTGAAATAATTGCTCAAATGAAAAATAGACCCATGCCCGCAGAATCGCATCAGTCTGCCGGGAGTTCATGTCTGTCCCTGTTGCGCACCATCCCCTTGTTTGCCGGGCTGTCCGTGACCGAGCTTGAACAACTGGAGAAAATGGCGGTTTGCCGCAAGGTGCCACGCAATACGACGATCGTGCGCGCGGGTGACAAAACCGATTCACTGTTCGTCATCGTCAGCGGCAGTGCGAAAGTCCTCAATCGGGATGCCGAAGGCAACGAGGTGATTCTGACCCTTCTTGCTGCCGGCGAGTGCTTCGGCGAAATGGGGCTGATCGACGGTTCTCCGCGTTCGGCCGATGTGGTCGCCAATGAGCGTTGCGAATTGCTGGAGATGGCCAAGACGGAATTTGCCAAAGCCCTGGCCGGGAACGTCGATCTCTGTCTGAACATCATGAAGAGCCTGGTGCAGCGTTTGCGCGAGGCCAATCGCAAGATTGAAAGTCTGGCGCTGATGGACGTTTATGGACGTGTGGCCAGGCTGCTCCTCGATTTCTCCGAGGAGGACAATGGCTTGCGCGTGATTCGCCGCAAAGTGACCAAGCAGGATATGGCCAAGATGGTGGGGGCGTCGCGCGAGATGGTCAGCCGCGTGATGAAGGATCTGGAGCACAGTGGCTATATCCGTGTTGAAGAGGGGCGAATCGTCCTGGCCGAGGATGAAGCGCTTTTCCCGGTTGCAGCTGGCAGCCGGCTATAATCTCTTCTTGTCATTTTTTAACCGATATTGATGGCTGCGCCGAATAAAATCACTGGAAAAATCGACAGCCCGTCCGATGCGCCCAGCCCGCTGCCCGAGAAAATTGCGCTGGTGCTGCAGGAGTCGCGCTGGCTGGCGCTGATTGTTCTGGCCGCGTTTCTTTCTCTGGCGCTGTGGGGCTATCAGCGCGGTGATCCCGGCTGGTCGCATGCCGTGCAAGGGGCGATCCTGCACAATCCGGCGGGGCGGGGTGG
>JAIFKU010000143.1 GCA_020049495.1 Accumulibacter sp. | reverse complement strand
CATCAGTTTTGCAGAGGCGGTGGCGATATTTTTCGTAGTAGCGGTGACATAGGGCACCGATAATGAAAAAAGCCATTTCAGAGGGGAAAAACCTATAGTTCCACGGATCTAACCTTAAGCCGTAAATATATAGAATAACCCTAACTAAAAAACTTGCTGCCAACAAAAAATAAAGCCGTCTATCCGACCATCTGAGTACAAAGGGTGCTATCAAATAGAACGATAGTTCAATTCCTAATGACCATGCCTGTGGAACCAGAAGGTAGTGATATAAAGGGGGGGGTCGAATTCGCAAAGTTAGTGACAAAATTAAGATTTCCGCCATTGATACCAAGAAACATTGTGACGTCTTGAAAGTAGAGAAGACCATTAGTTAAAACAAGGAAAATCTTTGCATAAACGGGAAGTTGAGAAAAATCCTCAAAACGACTATAAATCTCAACATCAGAAATGACCACTGCAACTAACGTTAGTGCAGCAACAACATAATACCCAGGCATTAAACGGAGGATGCGATTTGACCAAAATAGAACTTTGTCGTTATAAGTGGTATGTAATATTAGAGATATATAGAAACCGGATATCATAAAAAAGGTCTCGACTGCAATACGCCCGCCTGTAAACTGAAAGCCGAGTGGCGTATGGGTACAGACGACTGCGATGGCTAACAGAAATCTAAGAACGCCCATAAATTCAGTTTTTTCCAACAAACGTATCGGCTTTGCCGTAGCCGTCGCTGACAATTAACGCGATCAGGCAAGCCAGTGGAGCCAAAGTGGTAAAAACTCCCCACTCATTGCTGGACATGCCATAGACGGCAGTTGTAATCAAGCAACAAAATGCTGCAATCTTCCTGGCAAGGAGTTCATGATCGGCCTTGGGACTGCCACCCTTTGATGTCACGCGAACAGCGGCCCGAAGATATAGGTATAGCCCGCCAATGAGAGCCACTGGATAAAACAGACCAAGGAGACCGAGTTTCACCCAGAGGTTGAGGTAGGCGTTATGGATGAACGAGGCTTCGTCGGCCGAAAATCCACTGGTATTCCCCAACTGGTTGTGAACGGTCTTGAACTGGGCGCCCAAACCATTACCGAAAATAGGGTTGTTTTTTATCGCTTCCCAAGCCTGCTGATTTTCTGCGATTCGATAACCGAAGGAAGTGCCGCGCGCCCCTTCATAAGCGACTCTTGTTACCCTATCCACCAGAGCCTCACCAACCCGTGGCACAATCAGCGCTGCGGTCAGCCCGGCAACAAGCCAGGCCACCGATACCAAGCCGATGACGAACGCCTTGCTGGTCCGAAACCTGGGCGTCATCGCAAGGAATACGAGTCCTCCCAAGCAAAAGCCCAGCCAGACCCCGCGTGTAAACGTGGCAGCGAGTCCACCGACGACTATCAGCAAAGCCAGAAAGGCAAGAAAACGGCCATGCTTCGCATCGCACAGGCGATAGAAGAGGTAATACCCGGCATAACAGAGGAATACCACGCCTCCGCCAATGGCACTTCGTTTTACGTCCTGAAATTCATTGGATAGATCCTCTGCCCCTCTGAAGCCGTAGATTATCTGTATGCCTGTAAGCAACTGGAACAGCATAGCTACCGCAGCGATCAATGCGATGACCATAACTATCCGATGCACGACATCCTTGTTATGCCAAGCAAGCCACAGCGCCACAGGCAGGGCCAACCAACCAAAGTATTGGCGCAGTTCTGACAAGGCAGACGGATAATTGGTTAACAATTTTCCTTGAATCAGTGCAATCAACAAGGCGGTAGTCATTGCTGCGAAGGCAATCCACAAGGGCTTCGTGCAGGCAAGAATCGAACTCCAGTCTCTCAAACCCTTGATAAAAACCAGAGAGAATGTCATCAGGAGAAGGAGTTCGTGAGGTCGAACCGTGGCACTGCCCAGTGGCAAAGAAGCAAAGACGAACGGTGGCATCAGGCCGAAAGTTACAACAAGAACCAAGAACAGTGCTACGCCAGGGAATATAGCCGCTAGCAGCATGGCGATTGGCAGGCTGAAAAATGCTACCAGGAGTAAAGGGGGTAGTACAGCGGCTGCGGCCCCGGTAATGAACACGAAAAATGCCCAAGCTAATGCCAATGCTATGAAAGCTATTGGCGTACCAGAACTTTTCGAAAGCGAGGTACGTTGTGCCATACGTATATTGATATTCATCACTTATCTCTTCCCGTGCCTTATCCTGCTTGCTGCGAGTCTGATAGGCTTATCCATTGCTGAGCCAAGCAATGAGCCAAATACTCGACTGCGTTGCGTCAAAGCTGCACCGAAAAGTGCCACGAATACCATACAGACCATTCCGAGTCTGAGGGCTGGTTGTTGAACCGTATCCATGAGCAATTGGTCACTCGCTCGACAACACACCGACAATACCGTGACAAAGCACGCAATGCGAAACAGTAGCGGGACTATGTCGGTTAACCTGGCGCCAAACAACGCAGCGCCATTGCCTACTATCCAAATACATCGACATACATAGATTGCCGCCAATGTCCACGCCACCGCTAAAGCTGACTCCCTGATAGCTATCCATGCACCAACCAGAAGGCAAATGGCCATCCAGAATTGGGGAACAGCTTCCCGCCTTGGAGCGCCACTCCCCCAAAGAAGCGGGGTTACGGCAGCCAATGTGGCGTATGCCGAAAAAGCGACACTGAATGCCAAGAGATAGGGTGCCCCACCAATCCATTTTGATCCGTAGAGCGCCACAATAAAGGTATCAGGTACAGCAACAATAAAGCCATACATTGACCAGGCCACAAGAGAAATAAGCCCGAGCAAGACCAGAAATACCTTCTTCTTGTCCTCTTCTTCCATTTGAGCCGAGGTTGCGAAGACAACTGATTGAAAGGTGCCCAACAATTGACTTAGTGGGGTAGTAAGTAGATTCGCGGTTGTCGTATAGAGACCCGTAACCTGTACGGGGGAGAACTTGGCAACGATGATGCGATCGATATTTGACAGAGCCCAGTTCGAAACATTTGCTAGCAAGACTCCCCTTCCGAATGCAAGCATGTGCTTGGATTCTGAGCAGGTTAGGACAGGCCGAATGCAATGCGGGGATTGCCAGAAGAGCAAAGCGGTGGTTAGACATGCCTGAATGATCCACGCTACAACCAAGGCTAGCACCGTGGGGGAGAACCAAATTGAAATAGGTATGGCAATCAATATGTAACCTACGAAATACCCCGTCGTCTGGCACAATTGGATAATTCTAAAATCAAGCCGCTTCCTAAGCATTGCAAGCGATACGCCACTAACGGCGTTTATCAAACATACAGGGGCCAGTGCCACGATTACCCATCGGGTTCCGGGTTTGTCCAACCAGGCAGCGATAGAGTCCGAGGCAACAATTAGGAGGAGCGTCGCCAACGCTCCCGCCACCACCTGGCAAGTGAATGCAAATCGTAGTTGCTGTTCCTCTACTAGCGCCATTTGAATCAATGCAGATGAAGCGATATCAGTAAAAAACACCGTGGCAGAGACCAGAATAACGGCGATAGCAAACTGCCCGTATTCGGCTGGCCCCAGAATTCTTGCAAGTACGATTTGAGCCGACAATTGCACCAAGAGCCGGAGTATTGATCCGGCGTAGCCCCAGGCAGCAGCACCCAAGGATTTTGTCAAGAGGCTATTTGGCAAGCCTGTCACCGCAGTCTCTTCCATCAAATGGACAAACAGAATTGAGGAAGGTCAGAAAATTGATCATTACCCTAGTTAGCAATCCGTAACACCGGTTGTTGCCGGTTCTCGAACCACACAACACTGCTGAACTTACCCATTTGGCAATTCAGCAGAGCTATGTGGTTCTGAGGATTTCTAAATTTCTTCGAATGATCCATTTTTCAAATTCTCTGAAGCACTTTTTCTTTAGCACAAAACCCTTGATAAGCCTTGTCAATTCCGTCGGCAAAGCTGACCTTGTCCGTCCATCCCAATGCATGAAGTCGACCGACATCCATTAGTTTTCGTGGTGTCCCATCTGGTTTTGTTGCATCAAACTCAATTTCGCCGCTATAGCCGATCACCTGCTTGATCGCTTCCGCTAACTCCTTGATGGTTACATCTTCGCCAACGCCAATGTTAACCACTGGAGGCCTAAATTCGCTAGCCTTCGCCTCATCGCAGCCAAGTAGACTGACGTACTTCTCATCCGGCAAATTCATAAGGAAAACGCAGGCGTCGGCCATGTCCTCGCTGTAGAGAAATTCCCTTCTTGGCGTACCAGTCCCCCACACGGTGACAGTCGGTGAGTTTTCTTGCTTGGCTTCATGGAACTTGCGGATCAGCGCCGGGATAACGTGGCTGTTCTCCGGGTGGTAGTTGTCTCCCGGGCCGTAGAGGTTGGTCGGCATGGCGGCCAGAAATTGGGTGCCGTATTGCCGGTTGTAGCTCCAGCACATCTCGATACCGGCAATCTTGGCCAGGGCATAGGGGCGGTTGGTTGGTTCGAGCGGGCCGGTGAGCAGGTACTCTTCTTTCATCGGTTGTGGCGCCAGCTTCGGGTAGATGCAACTGGAGCCGAGGAATAGCAGGCGTTTGACCTTGTTCTGCCAGGCGGCGTGGATGATGTTGGTCTGGATCGCCAGGTTGTCACGGATGAATTCGGCCGGGTATTCGTTGTTGGCGTGGATACCGCCGACCTTGGCAGCGGCCAGGAAGACGTAGTCGGGCTTTTCCTGGGCGAAGAATGCTTCGGTGGTTGTCTGGTGGGTCAGGTCGAGTTCAGCGTGAGTACGGTGCAGGAGGTTGCTGTAGCCCTTCGTCTGCAGGTTGCGCACAAGTGCCGAGCCGACGAGGCCGCGATGGCCGGCAATGTAGATTTTGGCGTTCTTGTTCATGGTGCTCATGGTTTATCTGGCACTACGGTTAGGTTGCTTCATCAAATTATCCTGAAATCGTCATTCCGGGCTTGACCCGGAATCCAGAAAGAACGGCTGGCAATTCTCTGGATTCCGGCTTTCGCCGGAATGACGATGGAGTGCTCACTCGTTGTAATCGAAAGTGGCGTAGCCGTGTTTTTTTACAAGTTCATCGCGCTCGGCACTCTTGAGGTCTTCACGCACCATTTCCGAGACCAGTTCATCGAAGGTGATCTTCGGCGTCCAGCCCAGTTTCTCTTTCGCCTTGGTCGGGTCGCCAAGCAGGGTTTCGACCTCGGTAGGGCGGAAGTAACGCGGGTCGACTTTGACGATGACGCGTTCTTCATTGCTGCTTCCTTCGGCTTCTTTGCCCTCACCCCCGGCCCCTCTCCCGCGGGGAGAGGGGAGGAGGAAGGCTTGTTCGTCTACGCCGGTGCCTTCCCAGCGAAGCTGCATGCCGAGTTCTTTGGCTGCCGCGTTGACGAAGTCGCGGACGCTGTATTGCACGCCGGAGGCGATGACGAAGTCCTCGGGTTTGTCGTGCTGAAGCATCAGCCATTGGGCTTCAACGTAGTCGCGGGCATGTCCCCAGTCGCGCAGGGAGTCCATGTTGCCGAGGTAGAGGCAATCCTGCAGATTGAGCTTGATGCGGGCAAGTGCACGGGTGATCTTGCGGGTAACAAAGGTTTCGCCGCGCAGCGGGCTTTCGTGGTTGAAGAGGATGCCGTTGCAGGCAAAGAGGCCGTAGGCTTCGCGGTAGTTTACGGTAATCCAGTAGCCGTAGAGCTTGGCGACGGCGTAGGGGCTGCGCGGGTAGAAGGGCGTGGTTTCCTTCTGGGGTGTTTCCTGAACCAGGCCGTAAAGTTCGGAAGTGCTGGCCTGGTAAAAACGGGTTTTTTTCTCAAGACCAAGGATGCGAATGGCCTCGAGAATACGCAAGGTGCCGATGCCATCGGCGTTGGCCGTGTATTCGGGGGTTTCAAAACTGACCGCCACATGGCTCATGGCGGCCAGGTTGTAGATCTCGTCGGGCTGGACCTGCTGGATGATGCGGATCAGGTTGGTGGAATCCGTCAGGTCTCCATGGTGCAGGATGAATTTCCGGTTATCGACATGCGGATCCTGGTACAGATGGTCGATGCGGTCGGTGTTGAAGAGCGAGCTGCGGCGCTTGATGCCATGCACGATATAGCCCTTCTTGAGCAGGAATTCGGCAAGGTAGGCACCGTCCTGGCCGGTGATGCCGGTGATGAGTGCAGTTTTTGGTGTGGTGTGGGTCATGGCTTAATTCTTGGTTTAATTGATTTGAAGGATGCCGGTAAATCGTTGTCGTTGTTCTGGTGCCAGTGCTTCAAGCATCTGGGCAGAAAACCGGTTTTGAATTTCATAGGCATTGCGGGTATCGGGGTCGATGGATGATACGCGGATGAGCATGCCATCGGGGATTTTCCCGGTCAGGCCATAGCTCATTTCAATGAATTTTTTGTGGATGCCGGGCTTGATAGCCTGATCGCCGATCGTTGTCCAGTAAGTCACGGGTTCGCTGCGCTGACCCAACGTCGTAAGGATGCGGACTACGGGGATTGAGCCGTTGTTCAGCGCAAGGCTGCCGGCTTGTTTGTTCTGGAGTACAAAACCTTGCGCCGGGTAACAAATCTCCGGTTTATGGACCTGCATGGAATCGCTCTGGTCACTGCCGTAGGCGATGGAGAGCATGATTCGATAGCCCTTGTTATTCACATAGGTACGGGTGAGCATCTGGCTATAGATTTTGTCGAGAAGTTCTTTTTGTTGCGGGTCAACGATCTGTGCCGAGGGTTGTTTCTCTTCGCGCCAATCAGCAAAGCTGTGCGGGATCATTGCTTCCAGATCCACCTTCGGGCCCTGGTCGGCGATCTTGTGTGTCGGGCGCAAGGCAAGTGCACCGGCGCTCGTGGCGAGCATGAGCGCGAGCAGGGTGAGGTTTCTGAGCCAGGGGTTCATGGGCTTACGTTCCGCGAAACGCGTTGAGTGGGAATGCCGCCGACCGGCTGAGGTTGAGCGAGATGATGTCTTGCAGGTCAAGGTCTGCGGCCAGGGTGGCGGCCTCGGCCGGGCACTTTGCTTCGATGCGCTGCAAACAGCGGCGCAATGATTCGAGCTTTTGTTCGATTATTTCCCGATCCATGCCATCCGCCTTTCCGCCAGTATTCTTCTTTGATAGGGCACGAAGTCTGCCTGCTCAAACAGGTGCTTGCTGATCATTTGCCCGTACGCGGTGTCGCTGCCCAGCACGCGCCGGCCATGGCGCACGATCTGCCCGAGCAGGGGCTCGCCCACAACACCAAGGTCGATCAAGTCAATCGGCCGCCCGGTCTGTTCGGCCAATGCACTGATCATAGCGATTTTTTCATCCGCCGTCAGCGGGTGGCCCGTTGCTACCGCGATATCCAGATCACTGTCCGGGCGCTGTTT
>JAIFKU010000156.1 GCA_020049495.1 Accumulibacter sp. | reverse complement strand
CCTGCTACCGATCATGTGGGGCACTGGCACCGGTTCGGAAGTCATGAGCCGCATCGCCGCGCCGATGGTCGGCGGCATGCTCTCATCGACCATGCTGACGCTGGCGGTGATTCCGGCGATTTATGCACTGGTCAAGCAGTGGCGGATTGATCATGGCCTGGAAAAGTAAGCATGCGGGATCGGCCCGGCACAGGCCACGGAAGCAGTGCGCACTATCCAGCCGGACTTTAGCCTGCTTCAGGAATTCACGCGCGCAAAACGACTCTTGAGTTTGCCAATTGCCAGAACAAGCAGTGCGCCGCTGAGAGAAAAGAACACGTGCAGAACGGTGTTATCGGGCACATAAAGCGACACGGCTTCTTCCTTGACCAGCATCTCTCCGGCAATCCAGCCCAGCAACATGGCGCCGAGCGTAACGATTATGGGTAAACGCTCCATCAGCTTGAGCACGATACTGCTGCCAAAAATAACGATCGGTATCGATAACGCGAGTCCCAACACCACCAATGTAAGTTTCACTTCGGCCGGAGCGGTATCGGCTGCGGCCGCGACGGCGAGCACATTGTCCAGACTCATCACCAGATCGGCAATCAGGATCGTCTTGATCGCCGAAAACAGGCTGCCCGCTTCATTGACCTGCCCCTCATCGTCTTCGTCCTCAAGCAGTTGAACGCCGATCCATACCAGCATTAGCGCGCCGACTGCCTTCAGCCAGGGCAACTGGAGCAGATGGACAGCAAAGATCGTAAGGATCACGCGCAGAATGATCGCCGCTACCGACCCCCAGATAATCGCATGCGTCTGCTGCGCGGGAGGCAATGAGCGTGATGCCAGAGCGATCACGACAGCGTTATCGCCGGAGAGCAGGATGTTCACCCAGATGATTTTGAGCAAACCGATCCAGAACGCACTTGATTCAATGAATCCCATCAACCATTCTTCTTATTAAACTGACTACAACATGGATGTTTCAAGTACGAGCCGAGGCTTGCAGGCAAGCAGGATAAGGGCAATCATGCAGGATATAATTCGTGTTAGCAACAGTCCCGACATCAGTGTCTGGACAGCACTCAGTGTTTCGCAACGAGCAGTCTGATCATTGCAATTTTATGCTTCGTAACAGCACTGGTTAACGGTTTTTGCCAACCTCTTTGTCCATGAAAATCTGGCTGGCATTGAAAGTCATATGGGATAAAATCATGAAACTCAATGCAATCAAGCTTGCGTGCTTGCTAGTGCAAGCCACGCCGAAGGCAGCCGAGCACGAAGACGCACCGGTAACCACGGGGGTCGATGTGGTCAGGCCAAAAATATCCGCCAAACCTGCAAAGCAGCAGGTCGCCGGAAAAACCAGGCCGACCCCCAAAGGAAAATCAGTCCATGCCGCAAAGCCAGCCAAAACAAGCAGAGCGATCCAGGGAAAGAAGTAGTGCCGGCTGTGCTAGAGTCATTTGCCTCCCTGCAGAAAATGGTGCATCAGCACTGAACCACGTCCCCATCATTTTTGTCTTCACCCATCCCGGAGTTCGCGATGTACCGTTTTGTAATGACCCTATGCACGACTCTTCTGTTACTTGCCTCGGCACCAGCGCAGGCACAAATGCCGCGCATGGAACTGAACGTCGGGCTTTACCGCATCGAAGCCGAAGTTGCTGCCGATCAGGCCAATCGCATGCAGGGCTTGATGCATCGGCGAAGCATGCCGGCCAATCAGGGGATGCTTTTTGTATTCCCCGTTGCAGATCGCCATTGCATGTGGATGCGCAACACCTTCCTGCCCCTCTCTGTCGCCTTTCTCGACGAAGAAGGTCGCATTCTCAATGTTGAAGACATGCAACCGCAGACTGAAAACAATCACTGTGCAGCAGGTCCGGCTCGTTTTGCCCTGGAAATGAATCTTGGCTGGTTTTCCGGCAAGGGAGTGAAATCCGGGGTACGCATTGGCGGCATTGAAAAATCGCCGCGCCCACAGTAGTCCCCTCCTCGACCCATCATGACTTTCAAGACCAGAGTGGCTTGGCGCGCAAATCAGCTACGCAGCACGGGCTACCTTTCTTTCATCCATTGGTTACGTGATCGCGGTTCCTTAACATCACGCCTTCAGGCCAAAGGAAGCTTTGCCGTGCGTGTTCTGCGTCAGGGTCTTGCCATGCCGACAAGCGATGAAGCCGTCGAACTCGGCATCGGACGCAGACGGCTGGCCTGGCGACGTGAAGTGGCACTGCTCTGCGATGGCCAAGCGCTTGTTTTTGCGCATACGATATTGCCCCGCCGGCCACGCGGGCCAGTAAGCGCTTGGCTGGCACGTTTGGGTAGCCACTCGCTGGGTGCCAGGATCTTCGCCCACGCAGGAATCTCGCGTGGCACCATCCAATGCAAACGACTCGATCAACGGCATGCGCTTTTTCATCCGGCGATTGAAGCCATGCAACTGACAGAATCGCCTCCAGCGGCCTTATGGGCCCGACGTTCGCGCTTTGTTATCGGCAGCCAATCACTCCTCGTCACCGAGATTTTTTCACCGGCTCTGGGCGGCGACTAATACCAGCCCCAAGAATTGGCTCGACGCCAACACGTCGAGCCGGTATAATGTCCTTGTGTATCGCAGCATGTGATGCACAATGCGCTTCGCGAACCTGGCCGTATTTCTAAAGCCCTCCTGCCTTCTGGTGTCGATTCATTGAACACCGCCCTGGCACAAAGCTTTTTGTGCCGAAAAGTATCGAATTCTCTCGCTCTGGCAGAGTCTCTCTCAACTATTTCGTTGGTTGGCGTTGCATTTATTTTGCGCCCGTGCGCCGATCGTTTTCGGCTGCGCGGCGCTGTTCCATACGAAAGAGAACCATGACTTTTGCAGAAATCGGGCTTCACGAAGCCCTGCTTAAAGCCCTTACTGATTCAGGTTACACCGAACCCACGCCGGTTCAAGCGCAAACCATTCCCGCGGCCCTTGAGGGACGCGACCTGCTGGTTTCATCGCAGACCGGTTCAGGCAAGACCGCGGCCTTCATGCTGCCGGCGCTGCACCGCTTTGCCTCACAGGAACGTCCGGCCTTCGCACCGGCACCCCGCCGCACATCAAATCAGGAACGCCAATCAGCCCGCGCACTGGGCCACACACGCGGCAATGACCGTCCGCGCTTCCAGCCGGCACAACCGAAGATGCTGGTGCTCGCCCCGACCCGCGAACTCGCCCTGCAGGTGACTGCGGCCGCCGACAAATATGCGGGGCAACTGCGTCGCCTGAAAGCGGTGGCCATCCTCGGCGGCATGCCGTACCCGAAACAGATGGAATTGCTCTCGCGCAACCCGGAAATCCTGGTAGCCACGCCGGGACGACTGATCGACCACATGGAATCGGGCAAGATCGATTTCTCGCAGTTGCAGATTCTTGTGCTCGACGAAGCGGATCGCATGCTCGACATGGGCTTCATCGACGACATCGAAAAGATCATCTCCGCCACCCCGGCTTCGCGTCAGACCATGCTTTTCTCGGCGACGCTTGAGGGCACGGTCGGCCAGATGGCGCGCAAGGTAACGCGTGACGCACTGACGATCCAAGTCGATGCGGCGCACACCAAGCATGAAAATATCGAACAACGCATGCACTTCGTCGATGACCTATCGCACAAGAATCGCCTGCTCGACCATCTGCTGCGCGACGTCAGCATCGATCAGGCCCTTGTGTTCACCGCCACCAAGCGCGATGCCGATACGATTTCAGACCGTCTGAATATCGCCGGTTTCAACGCGGCGGCACTGCACGGCGACATGCATCAGGGCGCCCGTAATCGTACGCTCAGCGCGATGCGTCGCGGGCAGGTGCAGATTCTCGTCGCCACCGATGTGGCCGCGCGCGGGATTGACGTTCCGACGATCACTCACGTTTTTAACTACGATCTGCCGAAGTTTGCCGAAGATTATGTGCACCGCATCGGGCGCACCGGCCGTGCGGGCCGTAATGGTCTGGCCATCTCGCTGGTCAACCACGCCGAACATTTCAACGTCAAGAAGATCGAGCGCTTCACCAAACAGATGATTCCGGTTGAAGTTGTTGCCGGTCATGAACCGACGCGGCGTGTACCGACGGGCAATGGCCGCCCTGGCGGCAAACCGAACGGTCGTCCGGCCTGGAAAAGTGGCGACAATCGCGGCCATGGCAAAACTGCTCCTGCCGGACGCAGTGAGGCCCGTACAGGCAAGCCGGGTGCAGCCAAACATGACGGTTTTGTCCGCGCCCCGCATCGTGAGGGTGCCAAGGCCCCCCGCACCGGTCCTACGGGGGGTAATCGCAGAACCTATGGCGACAGATAAGCTGCTGCCTCCTGGAAAACCCGCTTGCTGCGGGTTTTTTTTCGCCGGCTTTGCCTTTCTCCCCGGGAATCAGTAACAATTTGCCTGCTGACTCATTCACCATCAGGCACAAAACCATACGGAGGAACGTTCCATGAACGCTGAATTGATCACTTACTGGGGAGAGCACGACAGTTCGCTGCACAAACTGCTTGCACTGGCAGAGCAAACCCTCTGTATCTTCGATGAGGACCTGTCGAAATTGAAGCTTGAAAGCGCCGGGAACGCTGAACTACTGCGCCGACTGCTCGCCGCTGACGAACGCAACAGTCTGCGCATTGTGCTCAAGAATGCGGAACCTTTCCGCCGCAGCAGTCCGCGCCTGATGAAGCTGCTCGCCAACTATCCTTTGAGAATGACGGTTCTGGAATGCCCTGAGCATCTCGCCTCACTCGGTGATTCCCTGTTCATTGTCGATGACCGGCACGCACTTGTCCGCTTTAACAAGGATCATGCCCGCGCCAAAGTGATTACCGACAACACAGAAGAATGCATGCCCTATGTGCATCGCTTTGAAGAAATCCTGAAGGAAGGCGGCGAACAGGTGTGTGCGACGACGCTCGGTCTATAACATGCTGTATGCATTACCGCCTCTGACAACACCGAATGATTCTGTTATACTTCCCAGCGGATTGACATGTATGTCAGTCAACCAAATGACCTTTGGTTTGTTGCTGTATTTTTATTCATGATAAGGATTTTTGCATAATGAAAAACTCGTACCTCGTTGCTGCCCTGGTTGCCATTGCTCTTTCCGCTTGTGGCAAACAGGAAGCTCCTGCTCCGGTTCCGGCTCCGGCTCCAGTCGCTGTTCCTGCCGCTGCTCCTGCTACCACCGAAGCTGCCAAACCTGCTGATGCCGCTACTCCTGCCGCTGCTCCTGCTACTGCCGAAGCCGCCAAACCCGCTGATGCTGCCGCTGCTCCTGCCCCGGCTGTTGATGCTGCCAAGAAGTAGTTCTTCATGCGCGAAAAAGCCGGCACAAGCCGGCTTTTTTCATCTGATTGACCCGTCCTGAAATCTCAGGACAGTTGACGCCAGCCAAACCCGCCTTCCTGACCGGCCACACCGATCCATTCCTCGCTGCAGTTCAGCGCCGATGCCAAAGCACTCACAGCCAAATGCGGACGGTTGTTCTGTTCGCTAAGGTGCGCCGCAACGACGTGCTGCAGTTGCTGCGTCTCGATCTGGCGCAGAAAACAAGCTGCCTGAGCATTGTCGAGATGCCCGAAATGGCCTGAAATACGGCGCTTCAGTGTCATGGGATAGTCCGATGCCGCCAGCAGGCCGAGATCGTGGTTGCACTCCAGAACCAGGCCATCACAAACACCCAGCACATCGACGATGTGCTGGGTAATCGATCCGGTATCGGTCAGCACTCCCAGGCGATGCAGGCCGTTGGAAAAAATATACTGAACGGGTTCACGCGCATCATGTGGAACCGGAAAAGGACGAATCTCGAGACCGCCAATGGCGAAAGTCTCGTGGCTATCGATCAGGCGATACCCGGAGAACGGTAACAGCTTACGCAGTATGGCCGCGTGAGTACCATGCGTAAGATAGACCGGAATCCCGAAACGGCTGGCAAACTTGAAGACTCCGGCGATGTGATCGCTGTGTTCATGCGTAACCAGAACTCCAGCTATCTCTTCGGGCGAGACCCCGAGTCGCCCCAGTCTTGCCAGTGTGACACGGGTGGAAAACCCGCAGTCGAGAAGCAGTTTGGTATCACCTGCATCGACAACCAGGGAATTACCCCGGCTGCCGCTGCCCAGTGAAGCAAAACGCATCACTTGAGTTGTTCGTAGAGCAGACCGAGGATTTTCTTTGACGTTTCGGACTGGTCAACGCCGCCTTCAAACGACAACACCTGCACCATCGTCATCGTGCCACCGTCTTTGACCAGAATGCGGTACTTGGTTTGGGGCGCTGGCCCTGATCCCTTCCAGAACGCCAGCTTGGACAGGAAACCATCGTCTTTCTTGTCATCGGTTTCCGGATCAACATAGCGGACGAAGTACAATCCCTTGGAGCGATCCCTGTCCTCGACCGTGAATCCGACGCGATCGAGCGCCAGACCGACACGCCGCCAGGCACGATCAAAGGACTCCTGCACCTCGAGCGTACCGGCACCGTCATTGCCACGCGACAGTTTGGCACGATCCAGCGGTTTTGCCTTGGCCGCCGCGATCTCGACTTCCGCGCGTTTCTGGTCGGTACCAAAACGCACCATCAGGCGACGCAGCATTTCGGCCTCAAGCTCCGGGTCGGTTTCGCGCGGTTGCCACCTGGTTTGATCCTTTCCTTCACTGACGAATACTTCATACATGCCGCGATGGCTGATGAAGATATCCGTCGTACCAGGCTCAACTCCTGGCTCAAGGCGGGTACGAAACTTGTCGCGTTCAGCCGTCGAATAAAGCGAATCGATAACCTTGCCGAGAAGATTGCGGAGAAAATCCTGCCCGATCTTGGCCCGGTTTTCCGCCCAGTCGGTTTCCATGACTCCCGCTTCGGGCAACTCCAACTTGATCAGGAAACCAGTCTCCTGCCAGAAATCCTTGACCTGGCCCCAGAGTTTATCGGGTGTTTCAGCGACCACCAGCCAGCGCTGATTACCCGAGCGCTCGATACGCGCCTTGTCAACCTTTGGCAGGACATCACTTTGTTGCTGTACTTTCGCTTGCGGCGAGCGCTCCCCGGAATACGCCGAGAAAGTTGCCGTTCCCTTGCCGCCGGTATCGGGCACGGCGAAACGGTCATCGCGCGCAGGCGAAGTCAGGTCAGGAGGAATTTCAAGTGTCGGCACCTTTACGGCAGAGGCCGACTTATAGTCAATTTTCTTGGACTCAAGACCGATAGTGCTGCAGGCCGCCAGCACAACCGCCAGAAAACAGAACGTCAGACGCGATACAACACAATTCATCGGGTATTCCTGGAAAGCTGGAGTTATTGCAACAAACCCGCCTGGCGCAGAGCGACGCGAACACGTTCATGGCACTCCACAGACAGGGGAGTCAATGGCAGGCGGATGCCTTCGCTGATCAGTCCGAGTTGCTGACACGCCCATTTGACCGGGATCGGATTGGCCTCGCAGAACAATTGGCGATGCAGACCCAGCAGGCGGAAATTCAGCTCGCGCGCTGTGGCCAGATCGCCCTTCAGCGCCGCAGCACACATTTCATGCATCATGTGTGGCGCCACGTTGGCCACCACCGAAATATTGCCCTGACCGCCCATCAGCAGCAAGGAACAGGCGGTGGAATCATCGCCACTGTAGATGGCAAAGCCTTTCGGCGCACGGGCAATCAGTTCACATCCGCGATCGATATTGCCCGTAGCATCCTTGATGCCGACGATGTTCGGGATCTGCGCCAGACGCAAGGTCGTATCATTACTCATGTCAGCCACGGTACGGCCGGGGACGTTGTAGAGAATGACCGAAATATCCACCGCCTCGGCAATGGCCTTGAAATGCCGGTAGAGACCTTCCTGTGTCGGTTTGTTGTAGTACGGCACCACCGACAAGGCGGCAGTGGCGCCCGCGTCTCTGGCAAAATGCGTCATCTCGATGGCCTCTGCCGTTGAATTGGCGCCGGTCCCGGCGATCACCGGAATTCTGCCGGCAGCGTGCTCGACAACCACCCGGATCAACTCGTGATGTTCTTCCACATCGACGGTCGGCGATTCGCCGGTTGTACCGACGACGACGATGGCATCCGTGCCCTCCTGCACATGGAAATCGACCAGACGGCGCATCCCTTCCAGATCAAGGCTTCCGTCCTCGTTCATCGGGGTGACGATGGCAACAATGGATCCTGTTATCGTGTTCATGAGTAAAGTACCTTAAAATTGAACTTGTGATTTTACCCGAAGGCGTGCCCTCCGACCATGAAAAACGCGGCCAGCGTCAATCGGCTGACAGAAACAACCTGAAAAACCGTCAGATACCCGCCAGAACCTTGATGTGGGCGGCAACACTGCGCGCCAGGGCTGAAAGGACGTAGCCGCCTTCCAGCATCGAGACAATGCGTCCCCTCGCCGTCTCCTCGGCAATCTGCTTGATCTGCTCGGTGACCCAGACAAAATCCATTTCATTGAGCTTCATTCCACCCAGATCGTCTTCATAGTGCGCATCAAAACCTGCGGAAATGAGGATCATCTCGGGCTTGAACTGGCGCAGGCACGGCAGCCAGACGTCATGCACCACCTGACGGAATTCTTCGCCATCAGTACCGCCGGGGAGAGGTACATTGAGCATGTTGGCGGCCGGAACCTCGGTCCCGCTGTAGGGATAAAACGGGTGCTGGAACATGCCGACCATCAATACCTGGTCGTTATTCCTGAAACAGTCCTCGGTTCCATTGCCGTGATGCACGTCGAAATCGACAATCGCCACCCGCGCAAGCCCGTGTGCCTTCATGGCATGGGCTGCGGCAACCGCGATATTGTTGAAGAAGCAGAACCCCATGGCATTCGCCCGTTCGGCATGGTGTCCCGGCGGACGCACGGCACAGAAGGCATTCTGCACTTCACCCGACATCACCAGATCAACGGCCATGACCCCCGCACCCGCCGAGCGCAGCGCCGCTTGCCAGGTATGCGGATTCATCGCCGTATCCGGATCGAGGTGCACAATACCGTGCGCCGGCGAACTGCGCTTCAGCCGCTCCAGGTGAAAGGCCGAATGCACACGCAGCAGTTGCTCGAAGCTCGCCAGCGGAGCGTCATGATAGACAAAATAGTGGTCCAGCCCCTGGGCTATCAAGTGATCGCTGATCGCGGACAGGCGTGCCGGACACTCCGGATGAAACGATCCCATGTCATGCAGATGACAATCGCGGTGGGTAATGAATGCAGTACTGGTCACTGTTGCCTCCCTACGGTCCGTCGAGACGGGATATAGTGCTCGCTTGACGACTCATTATCAGCCCAATCACTTGATCACGACAACAATGCAAACTACCGGAAAACAATCCACCGTCGCCGAAATCATTGCCGCGGCCAATCAGATCATCCTCGGCAAGGAGCCGCAGATACGGCTCGCCCTGACCTGCCTGCTGGCGCGCGGCCATCTGCTGATCGAAGACCTGCCCGGTGTCGGCAAGACAACGCTGGCGCATACCCTGGCCCGTCTGCTCGGACTGCAGTTCTCGCGCATCCAGTTCACCAGCGACATGCTGCCAGCCGATGTTATCGGCATTTCGATTTTTGACCGTGAACACAGCGAATTCAGGTTTCTCCCCGGCGCCCTGTTCTCGCAGGTCCTGCTCGCCGACGAGATCAACCGCGCCACCCCGAAAACGCAGAGCGCCCTGCTCGAAGCCATGGAAGAACGGCAGGTCACCACCGAAGGCGAAACCCGCCCGCTGCCTGAACCTTTCTTTGTCATCGCCACGCAGAATCCTTCCAGCCAGATTGGCACTTTCCCGCTTCCGGAATCACAACTCGATCGTTTCCTGATGCGCATCGAACTCGGCTACCCCGATCGCGATGCAGAACGGGCGCTGCTCGAAGGCGGCGGACGGCGCGAACATCTGCCCGAACTGGCCGCCTGCTTTTCACCCGACCAGCTCGCTCCACTGCAAAAGCAGGCCGCTGCCGTCCATGCCTCGCCGGCACTGCTCGACTATCTGCAAACGCTGATAGAGACAACGCGTCAAAGCCCGAAGTTCATTCACGGCCTGAGTCCGCGCGCCGCCCTCGCCCTGCTTGCCGCGGCCCGCGCCTGGGCCTTCATCGACGGCCGGACGATGGTGCTGCCCGAAGATGTGCAGGCCGTTCTGCCCGGCGTCGCCTGTCACCGGCTGCGCCTGATCAACAGTGCCAGCCATGCCCGTCCCGAGGACATAACCCAACTGATCCGTACCCTACCGCTTGCCTGATGTCCATCCTTACGCCGTTCCGGCAATGGCTGTTCCGCCTCAGGCCTGACGAACACCTGCCGATCGTCCTCACCCAGCGCCGCATCTTCATCATCCCGGCGCCTAGCGGCCTGCTGTTTGCTGCGGTGCTTTGCCTGATGCTGATCGGCGCCGTCAATTACAACCTCAGTCTCGGTCATGCCCTGGTTTTCCTGCTCGCCGCTCTGGGCATCGTGGCGATGGTGCACACCTTCCGCAACCTGGTTGCCCTGCGCCTCACTCCCGGACGTGCCGAGCCGGTATTTGCCGGGGAAACCGCTCGTTTCCACCTGCTTCTGGAAAACACCCGGCGCCATGACCGCCGTTCGCTCAATCTGGCATTTGGCGAACACGAGAAGGTCAACCTCGATATTCCGGCCAACGCGCAGGCGATGATCGCCATCCCCTGCCCGGCGCCAACGCGCGGCCGTCTCGAACCCGGTCGCATCACGCTGTCGACACGCTACCCGCTCGGCCTGTTTCACGCCTGGAGTTATCCGCATCCACGGCTCTCCTGCCTGGTCTTCCCCAAGCCGGTCGAAACGCCACTTCCGCCACCGTCTGCCGTAGCGCACACCGGTCATCGGCGGGGTGACAGCGGCGATGAAGATTTCACCGGACTGCGCCTGCGTCAGCCGAACGACTCGCCGCGGCACATCGCCTGGAAAGCCGTGGCGCGCGATATCGATCACCGCCCCTTGCTGGTCAAGCAGTTTGCTGGCGGTTCGGCGGAACAACTGATGCTTAACTGGGCATCGACTGCGGCAGAACACGATCTCGAAACACGCCTGTCGATCCTGGCCGGCTGGGTTCTCGGCGCCGAACAGCAACAAATCCGTTACGGCTTGCGCCTGCCTACCTGTGACATTGAGCCGGCACTGGGCGCTGCGCATCGCGACGCCTGCCTTGAGGCCCTGGCCCTTTATGCGTAAATCGGCCTCCCGACCCGTCACTCCGCTCAGCCTCGAGAAAGCCGAGATTCCCTGGCTGCTCGCCGTGGCCATCGCCACGGTGGCGCCGCACGTCAGCCACCTTCCACTCTGGCTTTCACTGCTCACCGCCAGCGTGCTGCTGTGGCGCAGCGGGCTATGGAGACTGAACGCCCGTCTGCCTTCCCGCTGGCTGCTGGCGCTAGTGGCGGTCACCGGGGTTGCCGGAATCGGCTGGCAGTTCCGCACCCTGCTCGGCCGCGATGCCGGCGTCGCCCTGCTGGTCTTCTTCATGGCACTCAAACCCATGGAAATGCACACGCGGCGCGATGCCATGGTGGTCGTCATGCTCGGATTCTTCCTGCTGCTGACCCACTACTTTTACTCGCAAAGCATCCCGACCGGACTGTGGCTGCTCGCCAGCACCACCCTGCTCACCGCCACGCTCATCCGCCTGCATGGCGGCGCTCAGCCGGTCCGCGCCATTCTGCGTTACGCCGGCCTACTGCTGGCGCAGGCCATCCCCTTCATGCTGATCATCTTCCTGCTTTTCCCGCGCGTAAGCGGCCCGCTCTGGGGGCTGCCGCAGGACGCCTATTCCGGCCTCACCGGGCTTTCCGACCGCATGTCGCCGGGTTCGCTGGACAACCTGATCCAGTCCGGTGCGATCGCCTTCCGCGTCCAGTTTTCCGGCGATCTTCCGGAAAAATCATCGCTCTACTGGCGCGGCCCGGTATTCAACGACTACGACGGCCAGACCTGGCGTGCCCGTCCGGCCTACCTGCAGAGGACAGGCAGAGCACCCACGATCGAAGCCAGTGGCAAGACCTACAGCTATGTCATCACGCTCGAAGCGCACAACCTGCGCTGGCTGCTGCCGCTCGACCTGCCGGTTTCCCTGCCGGACGATAGCGCACTGACTGCCACGCTTGAAACCCTGGCCAGGGAACCGGTACGTAACCGCGCACGCTATGCCTTCACGTCAGACATTGATGCCGTAGCCAACCGGCAGGAAAGCCAGGCCATGCTGCAACAGGCGCTGCGCCTGCCACGTGCTCTCGATCCGCAGGCACGCGAACTGGCCGCCGAGTGGCGGGAAAAGTTCAAATCTCCGGAACAGATATCCAACATGGCATTGCTCCATTTCCGCCAGGAAGCCTTCTTCTACACACTGCAACCGCCGTTGCTCGGCGAGCACGCCGTCGATGATTTTCTCTTTGTCACGCGCAGCGGGTTCTGCGAGCATTTCGCCTCGGCCTATGTCTTTCTCATGCGCGCCGCCGGTGTGCCGGCGCGCGTGGTGGCCGGCTATCAGGGCGGCGAGATCAATCCGGTTGACGGCTACCTTACTGTACGCCAGTCCGACGCCCACGCCTGGGCCGAAATCTGGTTGGCCGACCGGGGCTGGGTGCGCGTCGACCCGACAGCGGCCGTCGCTCCTTCGCGCATCGAACAGGGCATCGAGGCCGCGCTGCCCGCCGGCGACCCCTTGCCTGCGCTGGTGCGTATCGACGCCGACTGGCTGCGCGACCTGCGCAACCGCTGGGAGGCGGCCAACAATGCCTGGAATCAATGGGTGCTCGGGTACAATCCGCAACGGCAACGCGAGGTGCTCACCAGGCTTGGGCTCAAAGAACCCGACTGGCGCAACATGACGGCCATACTGGCGACGCTGTGCGGCTTGGCATTGCTGATGCTCACCGTGTGGACGCTCTACCGGCGCAACACGGCGACCCCGGCGCAGCGCGCCTGGCAACGTCTGTGCAATCGGCTCAAAGGACTGGGAATTGCCCGCGCCGGCTGGGAAGGGCCGCTCGCTTTTGCCTTGCGCGTTGCACGCGAGCGGCCGGAACTGGGCGAAGTGACCCGGGAAGCCGCCGGCCACTTCGCCGACCTGCACTATGGCAGCGGCAGGCCGGAACAACTGCAACAATTGAAAGAATGCATCGGACGATTGAACTCATTACGGAGAAACACGGTTTGAGAAAGACCCTCACCACCCGGCTGTTCGGCTCACTGCTCGTCCTGTGCACCGGATTGCTTCCGCTCACCGGCCACGCGGCCAAGTCCCGGCACCAGACCTCACCTTTCAGTGCCGACCCCGAAGTTCGCGCCTTCATCGTCGAGATGCACGAACAGCACGGATTCGACGTTGCCCATCTGAGCCGCCAGTTCGACCGCATCCGTTCCAACGCCACCATTCTGCGCGCCATCCGGCCAGCCGCTGTACCCGAGCAGCAACGTTCCTGGCAGCGCTATCGGGAACGCTTTGTCAATGACCGGCGGATCAGCAATGGACTCCGCTTCTGGCAGGACAACGGCGCCGAATTGGCGCGCGCCGAAGCCATCTACGGCGTACCACCGGAAATCATCGCGGCCATCATCGGCGTCGAAACCGAGTATGGCCTCAACATGGGCAATTTCGGCGTGCTCGAAGCACTAACTACGCTGGCCTTCGACTACCCGCTGCGCGCTGCCTTCTTCCGCAGCGAACTCGAACAGTTCCTGCTTCTGGCCCGCGAAAACGGCGTCAGCCCGCTGGACATCAAAGGCTCGTACGCCGGCGCCATCGGCATCCCGCAATTCATGCCGAGCAGCCAGCGCCACTACGCCGTCGACTTCGACGGTGACAACAAGATCGACCTGCGCCGCAGCACCACAGACGCCATCGGCAGCGTCGCCCGTTTTCTGAATATTCACGGCTGGCAAACCAGGGCACCGGTTGCCGTCCCGGCGATCGTGATCGGTGACCCGACTCCCCTGGTCGCCGCCGGCATCAAACCAGGCCTGCCCTTGCCGGAACTGGCGAAGCAAGGCGTGACGGCCAGAGGAGATACAGGACAATTTGGCGAACAAGCGGCCGCCCTGATCGACCTCGTCAGTCCCGATCAGGCCACCGAATACTGGATCGGCTTTGACAACTTCTACGTCATCACGCGCTACAACCGCTCAAGCTTCTACGCCATGTCGGTATTCCAGCTCGCCGAAGCGCTTCGCGCGGCGCAGGGAAAAACTGGCGAATAGCCTATACGATAGCCGGTAGGCAAACCGTGGCATCCAGGGATACAGCTTTACGTCAACAGTTCGAAGCTGATCCCGTTGAAGCCCCTACGCCTGCTTCGCATCTTCCAGTTTCAACAACTTGTACTCTATCGAATCCACCAGCGCAATCCAACTGGCCTCGATGATGTCGGTCGAAACACCCACCGTCGTCCATACCGAATCGCCATCGGTCGATTGCAGCAACACCCGCACTTTGGCGGCTGTCGCATCCTTGCCGTTGATCACGCGGACCTTCAGGTCAGTCAGACGCACATTGGAAAGTTCGGGGTAGAAATTGTCGAGTACCTTGCGCAGTGCACGGTCGAGCGCATGCACCGGGCCGTCGCCTTCAGCCGCCGTGATTTCATCCCGGCCATCGACTATCACCTTGATGATGGCAGAAGAACTGTACTCGCCGTTCGCCGGTTGCTCGCCGATGATCTTGAAGTGCTCCAGTTCGAAGAACGGGCGGTATTTGCCGAGCTGCTTGCGAATGACCAGTTCGAAAGTACTTTCCGCGCCTTCAAACTGGTAGCCTTCGTGCTCCATCTCCTTGAGGCGCTTGACGATGCGGTCGGTTATCACATCATCCTTGGCAATGCCCGGATCGACCTCGCGGATGCGGTCGAGAATCATGCTGCGACCCGAGACTTCGCTCATAAGGAAGCGGCGCTGCCCGCCGACCAGTTCCGGGTCGATGTGCTCGAAAGATTGAGACGCCTTGTTCACGCCATCGATGTGCATGCCGCCCTTATGCGCAAAGGCGCAGTTACCAACAAAGGGGTCGCGCTCATTGAGCGCCACATTCGAGATGGCCGCGACATGGCGTGCGACGCGGGTAATGTTCCTGTATTGATCGGCCGGCAGGCATTCGAAATCACGCTTGACGCCCAGATTGGCGATGATGGTGGACAGGTTGGCATTGCCGCAGCGCTCGCCAAAGCCGATATACGTTCCCTGAACGTGCCGCGCACCGTTCTCGACGGCGATCACGCTGTTGGCCACGCCCATGCCGCTGTCGTTGTGCGCATGAATGCCGATCGGCACCTTGAATTGTGCAACCATCTTTTTGACGATCTCGGCTACTTCGGACGGAAAGGTTCCGCCGTTGGTATCGCAAAGAACGAGACACTCGGCGCCACCTTCGACTGCCGCCTGCAGCGTCCTGACGGCGTAGTCCGGATTGTTCTTGTAGCCATCGAAAAAATGCTCGGCGTCGTAAACCACTTCCTTGCCTTTGGTCTTGAAGAAGGCCAGCGTGTCACGAATCATGTCCAGGTTTTCTTCGAGACTGGTGCGGATGATGTCGGTCACATGGAAATCCCAGCTCTTGCCGAAGATGACAATCACCGGTGTAGCGGCCAGCAGCATCGACTGCACGTTGCTGTCGTCCTCCACTCGAATGTCGCGCCGGCGGGTGCTGCCGAAAGCGGCCAGCCGGGCGTGTTTGAGTACAATGCTACCGGCCCGGGCAAAGAATTCGAGATCCTTCGGGTTGGAACCGGGGTTGCCGGCCTCGATGTAGCCCACACCGTGATCGTCGAGCAGTTCAAGGAGCTTCAGCTTGTCTTCCACCGAGAACGAGATGCCCTCGGCCTGTGCTCCGTCGCGCAGTGTCGAATCGAATATCGCAACCTTATTACCCATTTCATGCATCCTTCGTGAAAACCCAGACGTGAACCGACCCGGTTTCGGCCAATCGGTTCTTGTTGAACAGCACTATATTTGTCCCCGCTGGAATTGATGCCAGCACAGCGATCAAAGCAGATTATCCCGCGTTACCCCACCGCGCTTGATGACACGGCGGAGCTGATCGAGCGCCTCGATCTGGATCTGGCGGACCCGTTCGCGGGTCAGTTCGAGATCGGCGGCAATTTCCTCAAGCGTGCTGATATCAGCACCACCCAGTCCGTAACGACGCTCCAGGACCCGGCGCTGCTTATCGGGCAACTGGGCGACCCAGCAACTCACCAACTCACCGATTTCGTTGGCTTGCAGCAGACTTTCAGGATCGAGCGCATTGTCATCGGCAATGGCATCGGCAATGCTGTGATTTGGGTCGATCTCCAGCGGCGCGTCGAGCGAGGCGATATGCTCGTTGAGAGCCATCGCCCGGCGCACGTCGGCAACCGGCCGGTCGATCAGGTGGGCGATATGTTCAAGGCTGGTTTCCTTGCCATTGGCCAGTTCCAGATGGCGCATGGCACGCAGGATCAGATTGATTTCCTTGACCACATGTACCGGTAGCCGGATGGTGCGCGACTGGTTCATGATCGCCCGCTCGATGCTCTGACGAATCCACCAGGTGGCGTAGGTCGAAAAACGGAATCCGCGTCCTGGATCGAACTTCTCGATCGCATGAATCAGCCCGAGATTGCCTTCCTCAATCAGGTCGAGCAGGGGGATGCCCCGGTTCAGGTAGTGCTTGGCGATGTTGACGACCAGCCGCAGGTTGTGCTCGATCATCTTCTGCCGGGCGTCAAACTCCCCGCCCTTGGCCCGGCACGCCCAGTCGAATTCTTCCTGCGGCGAAAACAGGGGCTTGGCACCGATCTCGTTCAGGTAATGCTGGGTAACGTCGTTGAGCAGCTCGACTTCAGGCGTTGTCGCAACGGCCTCGTCGTCCGCTTCGGTCAGGAACGCCTCGTCGGATACCCCTTCGTCAGGTATCTCGTCTTCGGCAAACCCGGAATCAGAATCTCCTGTCATGATCAGCGCGGTGGCAGATATTTGAGGGGATCGACGGGCTTGCCCTGACGCCTGACTTCGAAATGCAGCTTGACCTGATCGGCATCGGTATCGCCCATTTCAGCAATTTTCTGGCCCCTAGTCACGCTTTGCCCTTCCTTGACCAGAATGCTCTGATTGTGCGCATACGCCGACAGATAGGTGTTGTTGTGTTTGAGGATGACCAGTCTGCCGTAACCGCGCAAACCCGTACCGCTGTACACCACCTTGCCATCACCCGCGGCGATCACCGGATCGCCCGCCTTGCCGGCAATATCGACGCCTTTGCTGCCGCTTTCACTGAAGGTAGCAATCGTTTTTCCGCTCGCCGGCCAGATCCAGGCTACGTCGTCACCCGTCAGGACCGGCGCTTCAGCGGGCCTGACTTCGGGCTTCGCATCAGGTGCTGTGTCAGTCCTGGCAACGGGTCCCGTCGACTCGGCCGGCTTCGGCAGATTCTGGTTTTGCGCCAGGGCCAGTGCCTGCTCCGAATAGGGCTCCTTGCCGGCCCTGGGCTCACGCTTCAGAGTTTCCGTATTGGCACCGGACGGCCGCTTGTCGACGACCTGTTCGCTGCCTATCGGTCTGGCCACAACCACGTCTGAAGTTACCGGCGCTGTCGTCGCCACAGCAGAAGTTGCTGCGGCCGGCGGCCTGACCTTCAGCACCTTTCCGGGCGTAATGCGATTCGGACTGTCGATCCCGTTCATGGCAATCAGCTCACGAAAATCCATGCCGTGTTCGCGTGCAATGCTGTAGAGCGTATCGCCACTCTTGACGGTGTAGACATCCCGTGCGACTGGCACAACCGTTACGGGTACCGGTTGACCTTCACGCGCGAGAACCGGTGCAGGGGAATTGCTTGCGCAGCCCGCCAGAACAAGCAGGGTGATGAGAACAGCAAGCAGCCCGGGCTTGGCGAAAGTACGATTATTCTTCATTCGAGTCCTGAGAGTAACGGAACGAAACGAACACTGTCCAGACGGGTTTCTACGTAACCTTCGGCGCGACGCTCAACCAGCAGAAGGAACTGTTCCCCCGTTCCCAACGGCAACAGCATTCTGCCACCAAGCGCGAGTTGCTGCAAAAGCGCGTTGGGCACGCATGTTGCAGCAGCCGCAACAATGATCGTATCAAAGGGCGCCGCTTCGGGCAGTCCGAGTTGCCCGTCGGCATACTTAAGGCGCACCCTGAACTGCTGGATCGCGCGCAGATTGAGCTTGGCCCTGGCCAGTAGCGGTTCGATCCGTTCGAGCGCATAAACTTCGCTCGACAGCTGCGCCAGCACCGCCGCCTGATAACCGCAGCCGGCACCGACTTCCAGGGTCTTGCCAAGTTCCCGCCCGTCAAGCAGCACTTCGATCATGCGCGCCACAATAAAGGGCTGCGAGATGGTTTGCGAAAACCCGAGCGGCAATGCCGTATCCTCGTAGGCGCGCGAAGCCAGCGCTTCCTCGACAAACACGTGGCGCGGCACGGCGGCAAGGGCCGCCAGAACCCGTTCGTCGCGGATACCGTCGACGCGCAAGCGCTCGATCATGCGCGTGCGCGTGCGCTGCGAGGTCATGCCCACGCCGGAAACACCTCGACTCATTGCGCCAGCCAGCTGCGCACCAGGGGAAGCTGCGCGTTGTGCGTCAGATCGATCTGCAGGGGCGTCACTGAAACGTGATTGTTGCTCACAGCATGAAAATCGGTGCCTTCGCCGGCATCCTGCGCTTCTCCGGCCGCACCCACCCAGTAGACCGTCTCGTTGCGCGGCGTCACTGTACGCACGACCGCCTCGGCCTTGTGTCGCTTGCCGAGCCGGGTCACGACCTTGCCACACAGTTGCCCGTAAGGTACATCCGGTACATTGACGTTGAGCAGCAGGGGTTCGCGCACGTTCTGGCGCTGAATCATTTGCACCAGTTCCAGCGTCACCCGTGCAGCCGTCTCGAAATGCCCTCCAACCTTGCTGCACAGCGAAACGGCAATCGATGGAATACCGAGCAGGAAGCCTTCGGTCGCTGCCGCGACGGTGCCTGAATAGATTGTGTCATCGCCCATGTTGGCCCCGAGATTGATTCCCGAAACTACCATGTCCGGCAACACGTCAAGCATTCCTGTCACGGCCAGATGCACGCAGTCGGTGGGCGTTCCGTTTACATGGTAATAGCCATTGGCTGCGCGCTTCAGGGATAGCGGACGATCCAGCGTAAGTGAATTGCTGGCGCCGCTACGGTCGCGCTCCGGTGCCACCACGGTGATTTCAGCCACCTCCGAAAGCAGACGCGCCAGACACTCGATCCCGGGGGAGAAATAACCGTCGTCGTTGCTCAGCAAAATTCGCATATCAGCCCAATAAAGCGGAAAGTAAATACAAAAAAACCGGCAATCTGCCGGCTTTTGGAAAATGCTCGGAATGATGGATCAATCTGACGATCCCTGCATTAGCACCACGAAAACCATAGCACCGCCAAGTCAGGTGAAATTATACGGGTATTCGGGAAAGCATGTGGAAACTGGCGCGCGACGAATAATGACGGGTGAAGTGTCGCTTCACCCGCCATCAGTCAGGTTCAGACCTTGATCTGCGTAGCGGTAGCCACGGCAGGATTCTTTGCCAGTGCCACAAATTTCTCGATCAACTGGGCACGGAAACTTGCATTGGCAGGCAGATCCAGATCGAAAATCTTCTCGATCGCCAGCAGGTTGCCGACAATGCCCGAGGCCTCGTTGCTAAGCCTGGCCTTGTCCAGAATCTCGGTCGCCAGCGGATCGTTCAGCACTGCGCCGGGGGTATTGGCCGTCTTCACCACGAAGTGCATCCACGCGGCCACCGCGGTGATGATCATGGGTGACGCCAGGCCCTTGGCGATACGGTCGCGCAAGGGTGCCAGCAGGCGTTGCGGGAGCTTCTGCGAGCCGTCGCAGGCGATCTGCGCCGTGCGGTGCTTGAGCGCGGGATTGCGGAAACGCTGCTTCAGGCTTTCAACGTATTCGGCGGTATTCACACCTTTAGGAGCGTGCAGGACTTCGCGAATTTCCAACCACAGCGGATCGAGAATATCGGTGATCAGCGGCAATTTCATCGCGTCGGCGACAGTCTCACGGCCAGTGAGTTGCCCAAGGTAGGAGAGCGTGGAATGCGACCCATTGAGGCAGCGCAATTTCATGTTTTCCCAGTTCTCGATTTCGTCGGAAAAAACGGCGCCGGCGATGTTCCAGTCCGGGCGTCCCATGGTGAATTGATCTTCGATCACCCACTGCACGAACTGCTCGGTCACCACCGGCCATGCATCAACCATGCCGATAAGCTCGGTCACATGGGCGCGATCGGCATCGGTCGTTGCCGGCGTAATGCGATCGACCATCGTGCAGGGGAAACACACATTGGCTTCGATCCACACCGCCAGGCCGGCATCCACTTCACGCGCAAAGGCCAGCACAGCGGCTTTGGCCAGTTTGCCGTTGTTTGGCAGATTGTCGCAACTGAGCACGGTAAAGGGAGGAATCCCCGCCGCCCTGCGGTTTTTCAGCGCCTGTACGATCAAGCCAAGAATGGTTTTTGGCGTAGCCGGAGCCGCCAGATCGGCAGCAACCGCCGGCACTTGCAACTGCAGTTTGCCGGTGGCCAGATCAAGGTAATAACCCTTCTCGGTGACCGTGATGCTCACGATTCGCGTACTGACATCACTCATCTTGGCCAGCAGCTTGTCGGCATCTTCCGTACCACCAAACACGCCGACGATCGAGCCGATCACCCGCACTTTTTCGGAATCCGCTCCCATTTCGGCCAGCGCATAGAGGAAATCCTGCGGACTGAGCGCATTCTTCATATCCGCCGAGATCACCCCCGCACCCACGATGCCCCACGCCAGATCGCCAGTAGACAGCACCGCATCAGTAAACATCGCCTGATGGGCGCGATGAAACGCACCGATGCCCAGATGCACGATAGCACCAAGCACCTTGCTGCGGTCATAGGACGGCCTGGCAACCGAGGCAGGCAACTGGGTCAGACTGTTCTCACTAAGCTGCATTTATAACTCCCATGTCAGTATGGATAAACCGTATTTTCAACACTATAAATATATGCATACTTTTATAGTGGCATCCAAAAAACGAAGCACAAGCGCCTCGTTCAGACAAGGATTTTACAATGGAAACCGGAGCCTTTGACGATTTTGCGAAATCGAGCTTCCGCCCGCAGGAGTCACTTTCAATCGGAGCGCAACTGCATCGCATCCTGCGTGCGGACATCATCCAGTGCGATCTCCTACCCGGTCAGGGCATTTCCGAAATCGAAATGAGCAAACGCTTTTCCAAATGAGCAAACGCTTTTCCATCAGTCCCCAACCCGTACGCGAAGCATTCATCAAGCTCGGGGAAGAAAGACTGCCTGAAGTCAGGCCCCAGCGCGGCACCTACGTGCGCAAGATTTCCGTTAAGGAAGTGCTTGATGCCTGCTATCTGCGCGAGGCCATCGAAGTATCCATCGTGCGCGAGCTTACCCGCCAACACGACGCCACGCTGATCAAGAACCTCCGCCGCATCATCGCGCAGCAACAGAAAATCAAACCGGGTGATAGCCGAAACTTCTTCATCCTGGATGAAGACCTGCACAAAACGTTCGCCCTCCATGCCGGACGGGAATATGTCTGGCGGATCCCGGTGCGAGTCGTTGCGACCGCTTAGCCTGCGCCAGTCGGTACGGCAGGTCACATGACTGCTTATGATTTTCCGTTGCCGAAGAAACTGCTGACCGCCCCTCATGGCGTTCGGGTTTCCGGACAGCGTGATGCATTGATCATCCGGAAATCCGGATGATCAACAAAAAACAATAAAACAATGCCCAGTGAATCAGCACCTTACGACAGAGTCTTCGATGGCACGTTCCGTGCTGACATAAACAGTCACCCGCAAGAGGAGTGGCCTTGGGTCCCCCACAATAAACAGGAGTCAGGATGAACACGGCCTACCGTAGCGAACACGATCTGCTTGGCAACAAGGACGTTCCAACAGAAGTCTATTACGGCGTGCACACCCTGCGTGCCCGTGAGAACTTCGACATCACGGGAATTTCCATCGCCATCTACCCGGATTTAATCAGGGCACTGGCCCAGATCAAGAAAGCGGCCGCCCGGGCCAACCAGCAACTGGGCCTACTTGACGCCAGGATTGCCGACGCCATCGGCGCGGCTTGTGTCGAAATCATCGACGGCAAATTGCACGAGCAGTTCGTTGTCGATGTCATCCAGGGCGGCGCCGGCACGTCCACCAACATGAACGCCAACGAGGTGATCGCCAACCGCGCGCTGGAAATACTCGGCCACCAGCGCGGCGAGTACCAGTACCTGCACCCCAACGAACATGTGAACATGAGCCAGTCGACCAACGACGTCTATCCGACGGCGCTCAAACTGGCAACCTATACCGGCATTTACGGCCTGATCGACGCCATGTCCTATCTGCGCCGCTCCTTCGAGCGCAAGGCGGCAGAGTTCGCCGACGTGCTCAAGATGGGCCGCACCCAGCTCCAGGACGCGGTACCGATGACCCTCGGCCAGGAATTCTCGACCTACGCCGTGATGCTCGGCGAGGACGAAGAGCGTCTGAAAGAGGCTTCGCTGCTGATCCGCGAAATCAATCTTGGCGCCACCGCCATCGGCACCGGCATCAACGCCCACCCCGATTACGCCCCGCTCGTCTGCCGCAAGCTCGTTGAAATCAGCGGCATCCCTGTCGTTACCTCGCCCAACCTGATCGAAGCGACCCAGGATTGTGGGGCTTTCGTCCAGCTCTCCGGCGTTCTCAAGCGTGTCGCCGTCAAGCTGTCCAAGACCTGCAACGACCTTCGCCTGCTCTCCTCCGGTCCGCGCGCCGGTTTCGGCGAGATCAACCTGCCGCCACGCCAGGCCGGTTCGTCGATCATGCCGGGCAAGGTCAATCCGGTAATTCCGGAAGTCGTCAACCAGATCGCCTTTGAAGTCATCGGCAACGACATGACCGTCACCTTCGCCGCCGAAGCCGGACAGTTGCAGTTGAACGCCTTCGAGCCGATCATCGCCCACAGCCTGTTCAAGAGCGTCCAGCACCTGCGCAAAGGCTGTTATACCCTGGCCGACCGCTGCGTCGATGGCATTACGGCCAACCGCGACGCGCTGCTGGCCAGCGTCCGCAACTCCATCGGCATCGTCACCGCACTCAATCCCTATATCGGTTACGCCAACGCCACCGAGGTTGCCACTGAGGCGCACACTACCGGCAAGGGAGTCGCTGAAATCGTTCTCGCCCGCGGCCTGATGTCGAAGGAAATGCTCGACGAGGTCCTGCGACCCGAGGTGCTCACCCGCCCGCAGTCCATCCTGCCGACCCATTCCACGACGCTCGGCTAACGGTCGTATAATAAGCACGCTTCATTATTTGCCAGTTTTGTTTCTTAATCAGTAAATGTAACTTTTCTTCAGGGAGATCACATCGTGAGTGAAACCAAAGGGATGCTGGACTGGTACTTCAAACCAAATCTATTAGCGCGAATTCTCATCGGTCTCGTGGCTGGTGCAATCGTCGGTATTGCCCTGGGCTACAGCAGCCCGGAGACCATCAAGGCCTTTGCCGACAATACCAAATTTTTTGGCGATCTTTTCATCCGCCTGCTCAAGATGATCGTCGTTCCGGTGATTGTCTTCTCGCTGATTGCCGGTGCGGCAAGTATTGCACCGTCGCGCCTGGGACGAGTCGGCGTCAAGATTATGGCCTATTACATCTTTACCTCAGCTCTGGCGGTAGCGATTGGCCTGGCTTTTGCCAATGTTTTCCAGCCTGGTCTTGGCATGAACATCGTCGGCAACGAAGCAGTCAAGGGCAAGGTAGCCGAGGCCCCTTCGCTGATCACGACCCTGCTCAACATCGTGCCGACCAACCCTGCCGAATCACTGGCCAAGGGTGATGTGTTGCCGATCATCTTCTTTGCCTTGCTGTTTGGCCTGTCCATCTCCTATGTCAAGGACTCCAAGAATCCGCTGGTGGTAAAAGGGGCCGAGGCGCTGTTCGAGGTGTGTAATGCGGCGGCCGAAACGATGTACAAGATCGTCAATGGCATCATGCAATATGCCCCGATTGGCGTATTTTTCCTGATCGCCATCGTTTTTGCCCAGCAGGGTGCCAAGGCACTCGGGCCTCTGCTCTTCGTGACGCTGACCGTCTATATCGGCCTCGTTTTCCACCTCGTGGTCACCTACGGCGGTTTCCTGGCGATCTGGAGACTGGGTTTCTTCAAGTTTCTCAAGGGCGCCAA
>JAIFKU010000019.1 GCA_020049495.1 Accumulibacter sp. | reverse complement strand
AGGTGCGTGATCTTCGACTGCTCGGCTGGGAACAACTCGTCCCAGACCGCCTCAATCGACAGCAGGGTCTGGATGGTCTGCTTCTCATCGGTCTCCGGCGTCAGCTTCTGGACTTCCTGGACCGCTTGGGCAATGACCTCGGGGGCTTGCAGAATCTTCCGGACTTGATCGACTACCTTGGCGTCGATGTCGCCGGCCGGTACGCGGGCGATCTCGCAGGCGTCCTTGCCGATCTTGATGGATGCCGTATTTATGTAATAGCAGTAGCGCTTGCCGTTCTTCACACTATGGCCTGGAGTCATGGCGTAACCGTCGCTGGCGTAGATCAGCCCCTTTAACAATGCCGGGGCTCGGCTCGGGCGGTTGATCTGCGCGCGCTTGGCCACATCCTTGCGCGCCAGCGTTCCCTGAACTTGATCCCAGAGCGCTTTGTCGATGATCGGATCGTGCTCGCCCGGGTAGTGCTTGCCCTTGTAGGCCGCGATCCCAATTACTACCGGGTTCTTGAAAAGTTTGTACAGGTAGCCCTTATCGATCAGCCGACCGAGATGATCTTTTTCCTTAAGAGTCTTCCAGGATTTGGTCATCACGCCTTCAGCCCGAAGTTGATTGGCCAAGGTCGTCATCGAGCCAATGGCGATGAAGCTCTCAAAAATCCGCTTCACCAGTTTGGCCTCGGCAGGATTTGGCACCAACTTGCGCTCAATCACATCGTAGCCCAAGGGCGGAAACCCACCCATCCAGATTCCCTTGGCGCGGCTGGCCGCGATCTTGTCTCGCACCCGTTCGCCACCAAGTTCCCGTTCGAACTGTGCGAAGGATAGGAGAATGTTCAGTGTCAGTCGCCCCATCGACGTGGTGGTGTTGAACGACTGGGTTACCGAGACAAAGGTCACCTTGTGCTGGTCGAACAACTCCACCAGCTTCGAAAAATCCGCAAGCGATCGCGACAGACGATCAATCTTGTAGACCACGATGACGTCGACCAGTCCTTCCCGTACGTCCTCGAGCAGGCGCTGCACGCCCGGCCGATTAAGCGTGCCGCCTGAGAATCCGCCATCGTCGTAGTTGTCCCGCAGCGCCACCCACCCCTCGGATTTTTGCGACGCGATGTAAGCTAAGCTGGAATCCCGCTGCGCATCCAGCGAGTTGTAGTCCATGTCGAGACCTTCTTCGGTGGATTTGCGCGTGTAGATCGCGCAGCGCATCTTACGCAGGACGTCGCTCATGCCAGTCCTCCGGCCTTCTTGAGCCCGAAGAACGCCCAGCCGTTCCAGACCGTGCCGGTAATGTGCCGGGCGATATGAGATAGCGATTTGTAGGGGCGGCCCTGATACTCGAAGCGATCGCAATGAACGATCACCTCGTGGGCAGAACCCTGCCATTCACGGATAAGCTTTGTGCCGGCAATCGGACGACCATCAACGCGGCGGCTACGGACCTTGGGATTTCCGCCATCCAGTTGCTCGCCGAGTTCCTGTAGGCGTTTGACCGTAGCCGGCTTAAGTCCGCCGTAGGCCAGTTCCTGAATCCGGTAGGCCAGGCGGTTTTCCAGATGACGGCGGTTGAAGGCAGGCGGTTCTGTCTTGTATAGATCACGCCAGGTCTGCTTGAGCTTGTCGATCGGCATCGCTTGAAGGGCGACGATACGGGCTAGTACCTTGTCTGTCACTGCGTTTCTCCTTTGGTAACCAGGACGCGGTCATGAACGCTCTGTTCGGTACGGTTATCAAGTTCTTTCTGGCGCTGGTGCAGGCGGACGACGCCATGGGCCAGGATGATGGCAATTGCCCGAATCACGGGCATTGTTGCAGTCGTGCGGTTCTGGGGCATGGTGCTTCACCTTATTGTTTGCAGTAGAACTGGCCTGTCCAACCGGCGGCGCCGACCGGGGCATCTTCAGCCCATGCGGGCATGCGACGCATCGAATCCATCAGACGATCGAGCGCCCCCTTATCAGTGGCATCTGCCAGGGCCAGAATCTCATCGTGAACGTGGCCGACAATTTCGAGAGCCGGGTCGCCGCTCGCTTGGAACAGGCCTTCGACAAGCAGGTCACGGGCGATGGCCTGAATAATGTTTTCGCAGATTTTCCCCGGGTGGGTGCCGATGCGATCCCACGTATTGCCGTAGTCGCGCCCCATGTAGGTAATCTCGGGACCGTAGCGGCCATCTGGATTGATCTCGGGCTTGTAGTAGGCCAGCTTGCGTTCTGAGGGGAGGCGCAGCAACAGAAAGTCACCCTCGACTTTGAAGCGAAAGCGACCGGCCTTGTAAATCTTCCCCGGGTTTTCGATGGCGCGGCGCGCAGCGGCATCCAGCACGCGCCAGAACAGCACCACTTCGGGATAGCCATCCCGGTACGCCGCCACAGCGGCCTGGGCTTCGGCTTCGGCCATTTCGACGCCATAGCCTTTCGCGTAGGCAATCATGCCCTTCGCGCCAAGCATGTAGCCGCAACCCAGCACGATCGGCTTCGCATAGTTACGCTGGTCTTTGCTGACCTGGTCGTAGGGGATCTTGAACAGGCGCGCCGCCATATCCTTGTAAGCATCGCGGCCAGAGTGGAAGACATCAAGTAGCGTCGGGCACTCGGCGGCCCAGGCGATCATCACTGTCTCGATGCTGGCGTAATCTGCGACAACGAGTGCTTTTCCGGGCGGGGCCGCAATGGCGGTGCGCACGCAGGACACCAGCACATCAGAGACGCTGCCGTAGAGTGTTGCCAGCAGATCGTAGTCGCCCGTCTTGACGGCCGCGCGGGCAGTCCCGATGTAGTCTGGCTTGATGGTGCCGCGCGGCAGGTTCTGCGGCTGGAACAGTCGCCCGGCCCAGCGGCCAGTCCGCGCGGCACCGTTGAACTGGAAGCAGCCGCGTAGGCGTCCGTCACTGCCGGTGGCACCGGCCAGGGCATAGTATTTCTTGGTCGATGATTTCGACAGTTCAGCGCGGATCTCCAATGCTTCGCGCACGTTCGGCGCAAGTTCCCCGGCGCGTAAGGCAGCGACATCAGCCTTGCGCAAGGCGTCGACCTCGACCTCCTCGCCGCGCAGCCAGTCGAGAAACTGATCTCGGCTGTTCGGATTCTCGATCCCCATCAGTTCCATGGCACGTGCCATAAGGCGATCGCGATTCTCGGTGTCGATGCTGATCGCAGCCTGCACCAGATCAATATCGATTGGCAGCCCGCGTCGGTTGATTTCGGCATCGAGATGCCAGGCCTGCCACTCGCGTTCGGTCATCGTCATGCCGACAGCCTCCTGACAATTTCCCGCTCGGCAACGACGTCACGCTCGCAGTAGGCGCAAAAGCGTTTCCACGCTTCCTGATCATCCTGCGGTTGAATACGGCGACCATCCTTGGGTTGCGGAATAGAAAACTTCCTGATCAGCTTTTGCCCATCGGCGAACTTGGCATGCTCATCAATGAAACCGAGCGCATCACAGACGCTGCCCAGCGAAGCCGGCAATCCATAGGATAAGGCCAGTGCCTGGACACAGAACCATCGCGACGGGGCAAAAGACAAGAGCCCCACTGCATCGAAGACTGCCATTTCAAAGTTGGCGTTAAACGCCATCAGTTTGATGGAACTGTCGTCAAGCATCGCGCGCAGTTCCTCTGGCATCGCGTTACCCGATGTGACGTCCCACAACCCCACCGGCCCGAGCCCCAAGATCTCGTCATCAACTTGATAGCCGACCATCAGCAATTCGGTCGACGGGTGGCGCGCGTATTGGTGCGCGCCGGCCCGCCGGATATCCGCTTGGCTGAAAGTCTCGCAGTCGAGGTGAAGCCTCACGCCGCCCGCCATTCCGTGATAAAGCCGTTGTGCTGCTTCGGATCGGACGACTTGCCAGTGCCTACAGACTCAATAACGCCGTTCTTTTTCAGGCGCCGCATTACGTGGCCCCAGGCTCGGGCATCGGGCGGCGACGTCAGCCCTTGGGCCTCAGCATAGGAACGGAGTTCGATGGCCTGGAAGGACGGTAGGTCTACATGGTTGATAACGAACTGCTCCGCCAGCCCGGTCGCCCGTGCCAGCCATCCAGCGGACTGACTATCGGCATGGGCCGCAGCGGTCGCGCCACCGGCAATCGCCAGTTCCTCGCCCAGATTCATTTCACGTTGCAGATGGGTGCGCATGATCAAAATGCCTCGTCTGCTTCAGCTTCGATTTCCAGTGCGTCTAAGGCGTCGGCCACCGCCGCCTTGTTCACACCACCGGCGCCGATCGCGTCGCCCTTTTTGATGAGGCGCGCGCCGAGAATGTCGAGTGCCACACCCTTCGTGGCTTCGAAAGCGTAGGCACGCGGCTTCACCAGCATGTACACCCAGTCACCGGAGGTCATCGCACCCGGATCGGTGATCGGCGACTTGTCGGCGTGCTTCAACTGCGGTGGGTTATCCGGCCAGCCCTTGACGTTGGCGTAAAAGTAGCCGGGGTACTTGCCGGCATCGCCATCGTCATCGGTGACGCTGGCGTCACCATCTTTCAGCGGTTGCTTGTCCTTGGCGAGTTTGACCTGATCGCCAAACTTGCCAACAAAGGCCGTCTTGATAGAGGCGCGAACCTTCTCGACCAGCTCAGGCGATTCCTTGGGGATCAGCAGCACGGCTTCATAGCGGGTATCTTCCTTGCCGTTGATGATGGAGGTGCGGGGTTTCATGAGGTGCGGGTAGGCAACGCGGACGGGGCCAACAAGCAGGGTGCCGGAGGGGCCGGTGGAGGGAGTAGTCATGGTTTTCTAATTCCTATGCAGGGGTTAAAGATCAACAGCGTCGAGCGCATCCGCCACCGCAGCCGTGGCTGCAAACAGGGGACGCACATCGGACTCGGGAGCGAGCGTCGGTTTGCCTTGCGGCTTGACCGTCAGACTTGCGAAACAGGGATTGCCACGGCCGAGAAGTTTTTCTGCGGCGGTGATCGTGATGGGTGCCTTGACAGTCACAAGGGTGACGGCTTCGCTGGCAGCGATTTCCGGACGCTTCCGGATCAATGCCTCGGTGAGGCCATCGAGAGCTACGTTTGGATCTGCCCACTTACGTACTGAACGGCCCTCGACGATCTTGAATCCGGTCACCGGGCGACCGGCCAGCAACTCGCGTGTAGCAAAGTCGCGCACATCGTTCATGTAGGCTTCGAAGTTGTCGAATTTGGGCAGCAGTTCGGCGATTTCGCTGGCGGACAGCAGTGACACCTCGGGGGCGTCGTTCAGGGCGGCCGCGATGGCGTCGTAATGCACAGCCTTCCGCACGGCGCACACAGCACGGGCACGGCAGTACTTGCACGCCTCCGGCGACGGATTGAAGCGTGGGGCCGGTCCGTAGGCTTCCTTCAACGCGGGCACCATCAAGCCTGCAGCCCAAAGTAACAGTTCATCCGGCGAGAAGCGTGTCTCGTCGAAGTGATGCGCAAACGGCTGGGCGATGATGCAGATAATCTGATCGAAGCTTAGATAGGCGTAGGCATCGAGCAAGCCAAGGGCATAGGCTTTCAGTTGGGCAGTCTCTGCCGAGACCGGTACGCGACCGAACTTGCCGTCAATCACGACCAGGGTTTTGCCGGAGACGATAGCCGCATCGACGCGCCCGATCAGACCGGGGAAGTAGTTGGTGAGGTCTACATCGACCTCTACCAGCAGTTCCCCCGGAAACTCATCGAGCAGATCACGGACGTGTTGGACAACTTCCTCCACCGCATCGCGATCGTCAGCGGAATACACCGCCCAGTCGCCGTCCGTGGGGTAGTCGGCAGGCATCGTCCGATTTTTCAGGCAGATCTCCAGCAAGGTATGCAGGCGCTTGCCGTGCTCGGCTGCCAGCATCGGGCCTTCGGTGATCCCACGGGAGGCCACAACGCTGCCGGGGCAGGCAATCACGCGGTCGAGTTTCGAGGGGCCGGCCTCGAAATGCTTTTCGACACGCTCGTTCATGCCGGCACCATGGCTTCGAGTTGCACCAGAATGGAGGCACGTATTTCAGCAGCCAGCGCATCGAACTTCGGCCCATGCTGGCGGATGAGATCGGTGGCTACCTTGCGGCCGTTCTCAATCTTGCTGGTGAGCGCGATTAACTTGGCGCGATCAGACTCAATGTTGTCAACCTGCGCGACGGCTGGAGCGGCGGCCGGGGGCGGCAACGGGGTATCAGTAACTACCGGGGCCGCATCGGAGGCCGTCTCGGCCTTCTTCGGGCGGCCTGGCTTCTTGGCTGCAGGGAGCGGCTCAACAGCGGTTACTGCTATTGCCATTGTTTCAGTTGCTGCTTGTGGTGTGGCATTTATCTTGGCCATCGCAGCGAGAACACCACGCTCAACGGCGTCGGCAATAAGTGTTTCAAGGGTCATGATTTCTGCCTTTCTTCGGTAGTTAGAGGCGCCCCGCCAGGAGTGCGCGGGTGCGGATTTCATCGAGAACGCCGAACGCTGACTGCCAGATGTCAGCGTTGAAAGAGTGGCGTGGCTTGAATTCGTAGGCCGGATGGAGGATCCAGCGGGGGCCGAGGTGTGACTTCGCGGCCCTGAGTTTTGCGTCGAGGCGGAGGACGCGAACTTCTTCCTCGTCGGGGCGTTCAGCAGCTTTCGCCTCCAGTGCGCATGACTCGATCAGGCGACGCCGCAGAGGCTGGGCATAGTCGACCAGGTAACTTGAAGTTGTGGCGATAGCATTCATGGTGAAGGTTTCCGGATGGCTGGAAACTGCGTAAAGCGCAGATCCTAGAACGCATAATATGCGAGTTTGTAATCTGCGTCAAGCGCATATTGGAAATACTTTGAACCTTAGCTCGCCGAGGCAATAACCGACCGACCCTTCATCCCTGGTAGGGCTTTTAGGGTCTCGAGGTTGCAGGAGGTGGCTGTGCCTTACCGGATTTCAGGCAAAAAAACCCGCCGAAGCGGGCGGGCTGGATTGGATGGTTGCTGTTAGCCGATCGAGCGGTACGGTCGCCAGGGCAATATGGCTGGCTGAGGCTTAGTTGGAGTTGTGCGGGCAGCCGAGACGGGAATCCGCTTCTCGCTGGCGACCTTTACGCCGATCATGGCGACGGACGGATGGGCAATCGTGTCACCTGCCCCTTGTGGTACGCGTTGCATGCAGCAGTCTCCTTCTGCGAAAAATTCAGGTTATCCACAAAGCTTTGTAGGAATGTCCTGGTTGGTTTCACATGGTTTCCTGCGCCATTTGCTCAGTACGTTTGCGAGACAAATTGCAAAGCGCGTGGGTGGCACGAAGTACGGCAACATTGCGATGAAAATCTTGCCAGGATTGGCGAAGTTTCGGATCGGAAAAACTGGAACTGATCCCCTCATCGGTAACTGCAATATCGCCGGCCTGAAGATTTTTGGTCGCAAGCCAGTCAGTAAAGAGGCCCTTGAACTGGACAGCATGATCCACGTGGATATCGCCGACTATATCCTTGCCACAGATCCCGCAGACGGTATGCCCATTGGCACGAAATGCCTCGATCTGGTCGTATACCTCCTGACGGGCAGCTG
>JAIFKU010000060.1 GCA_020049495.1 Accumulibacter sp. | reverse complement strand
GTAGGTCAAGGTGACAATCTGCCGGCAATAGGAAGGATCGGTAAGGATTTCCTGATAACCGGTCATCGCCGTATTGAACACCACCTCGCCACTGGTGATGCCTTGTGATCCAATGGCGTGACCGCGGAATAGGGTGCCATCGGCAAGGGCGAGAAGCGCGGGCGGAAGCGAGGGTAGCAGCGACACAAAAGACTCCTGATCCGTAGCTTAAATATGCAAAAGCGGGACGGGCATGCAGCCCTCCCGCTTAAATACCTGAATAACTTTGAATTATACCCGAGAGCCCCTGTTACGGCAATTCTTCAGCCCTACCTTCAGCCCTGCCGGCTTAATGCGCAAGCTCGCCGCGAACAAATTGTTCCATCTCCGGTTTCAGCCGAGTCATCTCCAGGGTCAGGGCGTTGGCAAGCTGTATGCAACGCTCCCAGTTGACGCCATCGCTCGCCTTGGCTGCATGCTCCAGATCAAGCGCGATGCGCCTTGCCGTTTCGCCGTGAAATATGGCCAGCAGACTCTTGACCGTGTGCGCATCCATGCAAAGCTGAGCCGCATTCCTGTCACTCAAATCGGCCTGTATCCGTGACAAATGCCCATCCCATTCATTGACCAGCATGCCGGCCATGGTCTGCAACAGATCACGATCGCCCAGATCGCGCATCGCCGCACGCAGATCCAGCGAGGTATCCGTGATTGAATGAACCGGCTCGGGCACTACCGGAGCCTGCGCATTACTCTCCAGACCAAGACCCCGATCGATAGCCGCGTAAAATTCCTGCGGCTTGATCGGTTTGGATACGTAATCGTTCATTCCGGCCTGCAGACAGCGATCCCTATCCCCGTCCATGGCATTGGCCGTCATGGCAATGATATAGACCTGCTTGAATTCCTGCGAGATGACCCAGCTCCGGCGCATTTCGCGCGAACGAATCGATTCGGCGGCTTCAATGCCGTCCATGACCGGCATCTGCATATCCATGAAGATCAGATCGAAATGGCTTTTCTCGAAGAAATCCACCGCCTCGGCACCATTATTGGCCAAGGTGACCCGATAGCCCCGTTTTGTCAGCAGGCGCTCGGCAAGTTCCTGATTGACCGGATTGTCTTCGACCAGCAGCACGTCGAGTCGGTTTGTTTCATCAACCTCAAGTCGTGCATCAAATTCGAAGGGGGCAAGCAGGTGATCCTGTTCCGATTTCTGGCCTGATACAAGCTTCAATGCCTCGATCAGATCTTCGGGTGCAACCGGCTTGACCAGATGGGCAGCAACGCCAAGTTCGCGCAGATGTTTCAGATTCTGACGCTGCTGCTCGGTATTGAGCAGCATGATCAGCTTCTCGGGATGATTTCCGTCCGGCCACGATTCGGCCAGTGCCATTCCTCCCGGCGCCGGCATCTGTGCATCAACCAGAACAAAATCGTAAGGGAAGCCGAGATCATGGGACTTCTTGAGCGCGTCAAGCGCCTCCTGGGTTTCGAGGATATGTGTCGTCAGCAACCCGGTCTGAGCAAGAAATGCCAATAATTGCGCCGCCACCACCGGATTGCTTTCGAGCAACAGGGCGCGCTGACTGCTGAACTGCTGATCCGGCACAATGGCGACACTGCTTGCATCGACACCAAAGCGGCCGTTGAAGAAAAAGCAGGAACCCTGGCCTTCAGTACTCTCGAGCCAGACCCGCCCGCCCATCATCTGGGCCAGATGAGAACAGATCGTCAAACCCAGGCCGGTTCCACCAAAACGTCTTGTCGTCGAATCATCGGCCTGGGAAAAAGCCTCGAAAATTGCCCCCTGCCGTGACGCCGGAATGCCAATCCCGGTATCCCGGACGGCAAAACGGAGAAATACGGAAGAAGACGAGCGTTCCTCAAGCGAAACCTCAACCGAGATATCCCCCTGATCGGTAAATTTGACCGCGTTTCCAACCAGGTTGGAAATCACCTGACGCAGGCGTGTCGGATCCCCCAGCACACGGGCAGGCACATCCGGCGCCAGCGAAACGATCACTTCCAGGCCTTTTTTATGCGCCGCCACCGCCTGGGTTCGAACCGCTTCAAAAACCAGGCTGGACAGTGAAAAAGGAATTTCTTCGAAGTGCAACTTGCCGGCTTCGATCTTCGAAAAATCGAGGATATCGTTAACAATTGCCAGGAGTGATTCGGCGGATGACTTGACTGTCCTCAGATAGTGTCGCTGCTCGGCATCGAGCTGGGTATCGAGCGCCAGTTCGGTCATGCCGATAATCCCGTTCATCGGCGTCCGTATCTCGTGACTCATGTTGGCCATGAAATAGCTGCGCGCCCGATTGGCCGCCTCGGCCGATTCCTTGGCCGACAGCGCTTCTGCTTCAGACGATCTGAAACGAGTGATATCTCGTTGCAACAACAGGAGTCGTACGGGTTCCCCGCCAGCATCACGGGCGACAACCAGGCCCTTGAGGAACAGCCACTTCCAGTGCCCGGCCCTTGTTTTCAGCCGGCATTCAGACTGGAAAAACCGCGATTTCCCCTGCACGTGGCTGGCAATTGCTGTGTCAAAAGCCAGCAGATCCTCCGGCTGTACCAAACGTCGCCAAACGGTGATGCTGTCATCCAGCTCGCCTTCGGCGAAGCCGAGGAGTGCTTTCCACTGCTTTCCGGAATCGATTCGACCGCTTTTGAGGTTCCAGTTCGAAAAGGCATCCTCCGAGAGATCCGACTGGACCTGATGCACGCCGGCAAGCTGGGCGATCACTCCATCCGAAACTTCCAGCACTTTCATCATTCCGCGCGCCAGATCAGGATGCTCATTTGCTGCAGCCATCAGCAACTGCTTGCATACCGCTTCACCGTCTCCGCCAAATATCTCGCGAAGTTTTCCGGCCAGCAGTGGGGATTTCATTCTTGGCGCGCGGATAGTTATTTGATCAGGAGTCCTTAGCGCAAGCCCAGAACATCCTGCATATCAAACAAGCCATTTTTCCTGCCGGTCAGAAAACGTGCCGCACGCAGGCTACCCCGTGCATAAGGCATACGGCTACCTGCCTTGTGGCTGATCTCGACGCGTTCGCCAATACCGCAATACATGACATTGTGATCACCGACGATGTCGCCGCCACGCACGGTGGCAAAGCCGATGGTCGAGGGATCGCGTTCGCCGGTGACCCCCTCGCGGCCGTAAACGGCACATGCCTTGAGGTCACGCCCGAGGGCCTGTGCGATGACCTCGCCCATGCGCAGTGCGGTACCGGATGGCGCATCGATTTTGTGTTTATGATGCGCTTCGACAATCTCGATGTCGTAGCCTTCGGCAAGAATGCGCGAAGCCGTATCGAGCAGTTTGAATACGACATTCACGCCAACACTCATGTTGGGAGCAAATACAACCGGAATCTCGCGTGCCGCATCAGCAATCGTCTGCTTGCCTTGGGCATCGAAACCGGTCGTTCCGATCACGATGGCCACCTTGTGGCGGCGGCAAATGGCGAGATGCTCAAGCGTGCCTTCGGGGCGGGTAAAGTCGATCAGGCAATCGGCCCTGGCAATTCCGGCCTCGGCGTCCGTTGTAACCTGCACGCCACAGGGCATCCCGACCAGTTCGCCAGCGTCCTTGCCTATGGCCGACGTACCCGGCTGGTCAATTGCCGAGACCAGTTCCATCCCGCCATCCTGCAGGGTCGATTCGATCAGCATCCGGCCCATGCGCCCACTGGCGCCGACAATCGCAATCCTCATCACATTCCTTTCAGAAACCCACACTTTCCAGCATTCTGCCAAAAAAGCCTTTTTCTTCAGGCCGCGGCGCAACACTATCCGGCGCAATCGATCCCAGGTCGATCTCGCGCGTCCTGCTGTCCGGAACGGCAGAAGCGTCTGCAGCGACAGAGGCCGTCACATCTCCGGCGACTCGAACAAGCTTGTCGTTAGTGTCAAAGAAGGTTGAAAACTTTCTCATCTCGATGACCCCGGTGTTGCCCTTCTGCAAGCGATAAACGTAATCCCAGCGATTGGCGTGGAACATGTCCATCAGTACGGGCGTACCAAGAATAAAACGCACCTGATCCTTGGTCAGACCGGGTCTGAGTTGGGAAACCATGTCCTGGGTCAGTACATTGCCCTGCTGAATGTCAATCTTGTACTCATTGACAATGCGCGGCACCGATGAACAAGCGGAAATGGCGGCGACCAGGAAAGTCGTTCTGACAAGTCGGGAAAGAGTCATGCTTGGAATATTTCTTGGTAAATAGTCGGAAAAACGTTCAGAAATTCGACCGGAGTGCTAAAAGCGCTGTCATGCGGTATATCATAACCGAAAAGAATCCCTTCTTTCTGCGTCAATATTGACAAGCCATGAGCAAATCCACCGACCTGAAGAGCATGGGACTAAAAGCCACGCTCCCTCGCCTCAAGATACTCGAACTTTTTGAGAATACCAAGGTACGCCACCTGACGGCTGACGATGTCTATCGCCTACTGCTCAGCGAAAACATCGACATCGGCCTGGCGACCGTTTATCGCGCGCTCACCCAGTTCGAGCAGGCCGGCTTGCTCGAACGCCACCATTTCGAGTCAGGCAAGGCCGTTTTCGAGATCAAGGCCGGACAGCACCACGACCATCTGGTGTGTATCAATTGCGGTCGCGTTGAAGAATTCTGTGACGAAGAAATCGAGCGACGCCAGAAAAAAATTGCCAGGGAACGCGGGTTTGTCGTTCAGGAACACGCGCTCTACCTTTACGCGGAATGCACCAAGGCGGAATGCCCGCATCGCGGCGATCCTGAAATGTCTGACTGATCAGGCAAAGGAATCCAGAAGCGCGCCCATCCGGGCGCTTCGACCACCGCTTTGTTCGACGCTCCGGTACAGGCGGGTATTGCCCTGATCGGCATTTGCTGATTCTTCCCGCTGCTGCACGGCAACCGCTATGCGCGCCTCACCTTCCATGCGGCTGGCTTGGGCTGCGACACTCTGATCCTGAGGAGAAGGGTCGATGGGAGCCAGTGCCGTGGCGCGAATATGCTGCGCCTTGGGAATGGTGTCTTCCGGCGTCCTGGCGGGAGAGGTATCAATCGAAACCTCGCCGCCAACGGCATAGCGTTGATTGTCCGGACCGATTTGATAGATGTAGGACGGGCCACCGCGGATCAGATCAGCACCAACGGCAAGATGAGCCTGTTCATGCGCACGGACTTTTCGATCGATCTGCTTGAGTTCCTGAACCTGTTGCTGCTCATCAGCCGTTAATTGAGCGGCCGGACCCGAAACAGAATCTGAAGCAAGGGCAGTGTTCCCTTTTCGGGAACCTGAATCCGCCTGCTTCAGACCCTGCAGACTGAAGCGGGCAATGTTTTCAAAAGCGGAACCCGTCTGGATCGCAGTGCTTGCTGTACTCTGAATCATTGCAGTAATGACCTTGAAGACAACGGACCATACGCTTCAGGTTAGACCATAAGCCGGTGATTTTCCAGAACTAAAAGCCTGATTCAGGAGATGCTCAGCATCTCTTTTGCGTGCTGCCGGGTAATCGCCGTAATCTCGACGCCACCGAGCATTCGGGCAATTTCTTCAACCCGCGCCTCGTCGTCAAGCGATTTCACACGGCTACGAATCTGTCCATCCTCGGTACTCTTGATCACCTGCCATTGCCAGTTGGCACGTGCGGCGACCTGGGGCAAATGGGTCACGCACAGGACTTGCCGTTCGACACCCAATTCACGTAGCAGGCGGCCAACGACCTCGGCAACGCCACCGCCAATGCCAACATCAACTTCGTCGAAAATCAGCGTCGGCACGCTCGCCGCCTGACTCGTCACCACCTGAACGGCCAGGCTGATTCGCGACAGTTCGCCTCCGGAAGCCACCTTCGCCAATGAACGTGATTCACTCCCCGACAAACCGGCAATACGGAACTCGATCTGCTCCATGCCATACGCAGTACCGCACTCAAGGGGTAGCAGCCCGATCTCGAAGCGACCGCCGCCCAGCGCCAGTTGCTGCATCACCCGACTAACCTCGACACCAAGCGCAGCAGCGGCTTTGGCGCGGCTCCTTGAAAGTTTCCTGGCCTGTTCCTCGTACTGTTTGTGCGCTGCCGCAACGCGCATCTCCAGCGCGGCAATATCTGCAGCCTCGCCAAGAACAAGCAACCGGTCTTTCCAGCGTGCAAGCAGAGCCGGCAACATTTCCGGAGTTGAGCGGAATTTGCGCGCACAGCCGAGCACAGCCTCGATCCGGTGTTCGACCTCGCCCAGTCGGTGCGGATCGAGTTCAACCCGGTCCGCATAACGACGCAGCGCCGAAACCGCTTCGGCCAGTTCCGCCTGTGCCGATTGCAGCAAGGTGGCAACCTCGGTCAGTGCAGGATCGTAGCCGGCCAGGCTATCGAGACGGCTGACCACGGTATCGATCTGCAGTTCACAGGCCGCATCGCCTTCCGTCAGAAGTGCCAACGAAAACTGGGCGCCTTCGACCAGACTGGCAGCATGCGCCAGACGCTTGTGCTCAATATTCAGGGTTTCCCATTCGTCCAGCGAGAAACCGAGAGTCTCCAGTTCCCTGACCTGCCACTCAAGCTGCTCACGCTCCTGCGCCAGTTCCACCGCACCGAGAGATGCCGCATCAAGCAACGCCTTGGCATCGCGCCACTGACGCCAGGCGGCGGAAACTTCATCGAGCAGGGGATTGAGCCGGGCGTGGGAATCGAGCAGGGCACGCTGCGCGTCGCTGCGCAGCAAGGACTGATGGGCGTGCTGCCCGTGAATATCAAGCAGCGACTCGGCCACTTCCCGCAATTGCTGCAGCGTAACCGGCGAACCGTTGAGATAAGCGCGGGAACGGCCAGTGCCATCGAGTACCCGGCGCAGCAGCAAACCTTCACCGGTATCGAGATCCTGTTCGCGCAACCAGCCCGTAGCGACAGGCGCGTCCTGAAGATCGAACTCGGCACTGACTTCGGCCCGTTCGCTACCGCTGCGGATGAGGCCGGTGTCCGCCCGTTCGCCAAGGGAAAAAGCCAGCGCATCGACGAGAATCGACTTGCCGGCGCCAGTCTCACCGGTCAGGGTACCGAAACCCGTCCCGAACTCAAGTTCCAGACGATCGACCAGTACGAAATCCCGGATTGTCAGACGACGCAGCATGGGCTGGAAATAACCTTGAGAATAGCCTAGTGGATTTTGGGCTGCTCACTCCAGTGCAGCTTCTCACGCAACATGGCGAAATAGCTGTAACCGGGCGGATGAAGAAAACAAATCGAAAACTCCGAACGACTGATACGCACCGAGTCTTCCGTCCTCAGGTCAAAAGTGACCTGGCCGTCAAAGTGCACGCGCGAATCCGTAGCGCGAACGACACGGATTTCAATTTCGTTGCGATCACCCACCAGAATGGGCCGATTGGTCAGCGAATGGGGGCAAAGCGGCACCAGCGCAATGCCGGAAACATGCGGATGCAGAATGGGACCGTTGGCCGACAGCGAGTAAGCCGTCGAGCCGGTCGGCGTTGAAGCAATCAAGCCATCCGAACGCAGGTTGTAAATAAATTCGCCATCGATAAACAGTTCGAACTCGATGAGCCGGCCAATCGCCCCTTTGTCGACAACGACTTCATTAAGAGCCAGACTGGACGCAATGCTTTGCCCGCCTCGCAAGACCTCGGCATCGAGCAGCATGCGGCGTTCCGGTGAAAATTTGCCGCCGAGCAGATCGTCAATGCAGGTCAGCATGTCGCTGCGCGCAATATCCGTCATGAATCCGAGGCGCCCCTGATTGACACCGACCAGAGGAACTTCATAGCGTGCCAGCTGGCGCGCCGCATTGAGCATGGTTCCATCGCCACCAAGAACAATAGCCAGATCAGCCTGCCCGCCAATGGCCGAAAAATTGCAAGTTTCCCAACTGCGCAGATCAACCGGAGCCCCGGAAAGGCTCGCCGTGACTTCCTCGATAATCACCGTGATTCCACGTGCATGGAGATTCTTCGCCAGCAGACACAATGACTCGGCAATCTCGCGGCTATGGTACTTTCCGATCAGCGCAATGGTTATGGGCGGAATCAGCGCAAAATCCGTGGAAGAAGCGGTATCAGCATTCATGAGTCGAATTAAACCACAAATCGGATCGTTTTCGCCGCTGCCAATCGAATACCCGGCGCCAGGCCGTAATATAGAAAACTGCATTCAGGTCAAGTCGGAGATCTTGGAACGAGCAGTTTTTCCTGCCTTATTCTTCATCTTCTCCGCTTCTTCGTGGTTAAACGTGTTTTCTTTTTGTAGAATCGCCACATGCTCGACGAACGTTCCAGAACCCTGCTCAAAACCCTGATCGAACGCTACATCGCGGACGGACAGCCGGTCGGTTCGCGCGCACTTTCGCGCTTCTCGGGACTCGATCTGTCAGCGGCCACCGTGCGCAACGTCATGGCCGACCTAGAGGATCTGGGGTTCATCGCCAGCCCGCACACCTCGGCCGGGCGCATACCGACACCGCGCGGCTACCGCTTTTTTGTCGACAGCCTGCTCACCATGCAACCGCTGGACAGCGAGAAAATCCACGCCATCGAGGGACAACTCCATCCGTCACAACCGCAACAGCTGATCAGCAGTGCATCGCACCTGCTTTCCGGACTCACGCATTTTGCCGGCATCGTCCTCACACCGCGCCGCAAGACACCAAGAATCCGGCAAATGGAGTTCGTCAGTCTGTCCGATAAACGCATCCTGCTGATCCTCGTCACCACCGACGGTGACGTACAAAACCGCATTCTGTTTACCGAGCGACCCTATTCGCCGTCGGAACTTGTGGTGGCCACTAATTACCTCAATCAGTACTTTACCGGCCACGATTTCGAACATATCCGCGAGCGGGTCAAGGACGACCTGCTCAAACTGCGTGGCGACCTGCAGAGCCTGATGGCCGCTGCTCTGGCCGCAGGCGATGAAGCCATGAACCGGGCCGATGAGCACTACATCATCTCCGGCGAACGCAACCTGCTCGAAGTCGAGGAACTCTCTTCAAACATGAAACGTTTGCGCGAACTGTTCGATCTTTTCGAGCAGCGCACCGCCCTCATGCAACTGCTCGACATTTCACACCGTGCCGACGGCATTCAGATCTTTATTGGCGGTGAATCCGGGCTTGCTCCACTTGATGAATGCAGCGTCGTCACCGCACCCTACGAAGTCGATGGTCAGATCGTTGGCTCCGTCGGCGTCATCGGCCCGACGCGGATGGCCTACGAGCGGGTCATCCCGATCGTCGACATCACGGCGAAACTGCTCTCCTCCGCCCTGACCTACAAGGCCAATTCCTGATGCCACGTTATCTGCCCGAACCAGACTTCCATCACGGCACAGAGGAAAAGACCGCCGTCCTGCTGATCAATCTGGGCACACCGGATGCGCCAAGCGCCCCGGCGGTGCGTCGCTACCTCAAGGAATTTCTCTCTGACCCGCGCGTGGTCGAGATTCCGCGGGCGATCTGGTGGCTGATCCTGAACGGCGTCATCCTCAACGTGCGGCCAAAAAAATCGGCAGCAAAATATGCCCTGGTATGGACCGCGGAGGGTTCGCCACTGAAAGCGCACAGCGAACGCCAGGCCAAATTGTTGCGCGGCTTTCTCGGTGAAGCCGGACACCATGTTGTGGTCGACTATGCCATGCGTTACGGCCAGCCCTCGATCCCGGCAACCCTCTCGCGCCTGAAGGCTGAAGGCTGCACGCGCATCCTGCTGCTGCCGCTCTACCCGCAATACTCGGCTAGCACGACCGCAACGGCGTTCGACGCCGCCTATGCCTGGGCTCGTTCCATCCGCAACCAGCCGGAAATCAGGATTGTCCGGAGTTTTGCCGATAACCCGGGCTACATTGAGGCACTGGCCGGTAGCGTACGCGCACACTGGACGGCCTGCGGCCACCCGTCCGCATCCTACCGGCTGCTCATGAGTTTTCATGGTCTCCCTCGTTATACCCTCGACAAGGGTGATCCCTATCACTGCGAGTGCCATAAAACCGGCCGCCTGCTGGCCGAAGCCTTGAATCTTGACACTGATCAGTACCAGATCTGCTTTCAGTCCCGCTTTGGCCGTGCCGAATGGCTGCAACCCTACACGGCACCGACGCTGGCGGCTCTTGGCCAGCAAGGCGTACAGCGCATTGACGTCATCTGCCCCGGTTTTCCCGCCGACTGTCTTGAAACACTTGAAGAAATTGCCATGGAAGGCAAGGCTGAATTCATTCAGGCGGGTGGCAGGGAGTACCACTACATTCCCGGCCTGAACGAGCGCGATGACTGGATTCACGCGCTGACCAATCTGGCCGCTACCCATCTTCAAGGCTGGCCGACCCGGATCCTCCCTGACCCGGCCGTTCTCGAAACCTCGGCCTTGCGTGCCAGAGCACTGGGCGCCAAGGACTGAAGCCGTTCTAGCAAAACCCCGCATAATTTCTCAAGTCATCGCCTTGCACAGCCGTTAACTCCATTCAAGAAGTTGCCGGATGCCGAAGGAGATCACGATGAGAATAGCCAGCGCTGCTGTGCAGATGGATTCCAGCCATGCTGCTCTGCAACAACACGAACTTAAAGAAAGCCTGAGGGCCTGGGTCGGAAATCGCCGCCCTGATTTCGAGGGAAACCAGCGCGGGAACCTGCAAACTTCGCTTGCCATACCGATTTCCACACCCACGGTCCAGATTTCCGACGCCGGAAAAACGGCTCAATCGAGCGAAGCCAATGCCATACAGGACAGCATAGACGCCGTCAGGAACGACCCGATGCTGCGTCTGATCCTGGCCATGATCGCCATGTTGACCGGCCACGAAGCCCGGGTTTTTGACGCCAGCGCCCTCCAAGTCGATTCTCCGGCACCCGCAGTACAAGTTCCGGATCAATCCGGAGAGTCAGGTCAGACCCAGGCTCCACAACAGATCGACGGCTATGGCATCGAATATGATCGGCACGAGTCCTACAGCGAATCCGAGCAAACCCGTTTCCAAGCAACTGGCGTTGTTCATACAACGGACGGCAAGGCCATCAGTTTCAGCGTTGCACTGTCGATGACGCGAAGCTATCACGTGGAGTCGGATGTCAGCATCCGCGAAGGCGATGCCCGCAAGAAGCAGGATCCGCTGGTGCTCAACTTCAATGGCTCAGCGGCCCAGTTGACCAGCCAGCGCTTCAAGTTCGATCTCAATTCCGACGGCAAGAGCGAAGACATCAACTTCGTCACCGGGGGCAGTGGTTTTCTTGCATTCGACCGGAACGGCGACGGCAAGATCAACAACGGATCCGAGCTTTTTGGAGCCCAAAGCGGAAATGGCTTTGCCGAACTGTCGGCGCTCGACTCTGATCACAACGGCTGGATTGACGAGAACGATGCAGTTTTCAGCGAACTGAGGGTGTGGACCAGGGACAGTAGCGGCAAGGATCTTCTGTCAGATCTCAAACAGGCCAATGTCGGCGCACTCAATATCGCGAGCATCGCCACCCCCTTTGACATCAAGGACAGTGACAACGCCCTCCAGGGCCAGATCAGGGCTAGCGGTATTTTTCTTCAGGAAGACGGCAAATCCGGAACACTGCAGCAAATCGACCTGACGGTGTGAGTCCCGCAGATCAGGGTGGTACGAGTTCCAGATCACAGGCTGAGCTGCTGCCCTGCACCGCAGGTTGCCCGAGCTTGGCGAGCGTCTTGTTGGCCCCGCGCAGGCGGCCCAGCACCTTGGACACCAGGGTCTTCTGGAATTGCTCCTGAACCTCATCCGAACTCAGCTCCAGTGCCGAACTGTTCACCTCAAGGAACAGGCAAGGCTCAAGGGTTACTACCGTTGCCGATCGCGTCGTGTCCCGCGGGTGAAGAAAGGCCATTTCACCAACTACTTCACCGGCACCAAGACGGCATACGGACTTACCCTCTATCGAAACCTCGACAAAACCACTGACGAGGATGCCGAAGATACGATTATTGTCGCCTTCTCGTATCAGAATGACCTTCTCTGACAGTTCACGCCAGACACTGATGCGCAGAACTTCCCACAGCTCGATGTCCTCGAACTCGGTAAAGAATTCCAGCTTGCGCAATCGACTGAAATGCGACATGTCCTGCTGTGTGGAATCCTCGTCGAGCATCTGGTACCTGACGGCCGAAAGATCCTTGGCAAACTCGGCTCCGTTGCGATAACGACTGTACAGGTCCTTCTCCAGGGCCTTCTTCAGAATCGGATCAAGAGCCGCCGGCAGATTCGGATTGAGCGCACACACCGAGGGGGTGTCGGCATTGACGATCTTGTAGACCAGAGCGCCCTGATTATTGGCACGAAACGGCAGGCGCCCTGTCAGCAACTGGAAGAGCAGGACTCCCAGCGAATAAAGATCGGTCTTCTGGTTCAGCGGATAGTTCTTGATCTGCTCGGGTGACATGTACGCCGGCGAACCAACCCCCATGACGAAGGTTGAATCCTTGCTCATGTCCTTGTGCAGATTCAGCGCCAGTCCGAAATCGGTGATTTTGGGATTGTCGTCCTTGTCGATCATGATGTTGGCCGGCTTGATGTCCCGGTGCACAACCCCCTGCCGGAAGGCATGGTCAAGCGCCAGACAGCACTTGAAGATGATGCCGATCACCCGATGCATGGGCAGCAACTTGTTGATCGAGCAATACTGATCGAGCGCCGTGCCTTCGATGTATTCCATGACGATGAAGGCGCGATCGGCTTCAATCACGGCATCATACAGTTTGACGATATTGGGGTGATCCAGACGCCGGCCGATCGAGCCCTCGGTCTGAAAGAGTTTGCGCAGCCGCCGCGACATGGCCGCGTTATCCTCGCCAAACAGAATCAGCTTGACTGCGACCTCACGATTCAGATCCGGATCAAGCGCCAGATAGACGATCGCCGTCGCGCCTTTGCCCAGAGTGCGAATGATTTCGTATTTGCCGATTTTCTCTGCCATGCCAATACCGTTGTTGATTCGCGCTTCCCAATAAATGAAATCGTAGCAGCAGAAGAGCGTGGACGATCGGATTTATTTCAAATGAGCCAAAAAAACAGGAAATAGTGCTTGAAATCGAATGGTCCACCCCCAATTGAGGTTAAGTTTTCCGGGAGAACACACATTATGCAAGAGCAAGACAAGCTAGCAAAGGCCGAAGCAACAGTTGAAAATACGGCAGACGATAGCGAAACCGTAGTCGAAAGTACGCCCAGTCTAGAGGAGATGATCCGTCAGGCTGAACTCAGAGCTGAAGAACATCATGACGCCTGGTTGCGCGCCAAGGCCGAAACCGAAAACGTTCGCCGCCGTGCCCAGGAGGACATCACCAGAGCCGCCAAGTTTGCCGTTGAACGCTTTGCCGGAGAATTGTTGGCCGTCAAGGACAGTCTTGAAGCGGCACTGGCCGCCGATGAACCGAGCGTTGAAAGCATGAAGGCCGGTAGCGAGTTGACCCTCAAACAACTGGTTGCCGCCTTCGAAAAATCGAATCTGAGCGAAGTTAACCCCTTGGGCGAGAAGTTCGATCCGCATTTTCATCAGGCCATCAGCATGGTTGAAGCCGAACAGGAACCCAATACCGTCGTCACTGTTCTGCAAAAGGGCTATCTGATTGCCGATCGCGTGCTGCGCCCGGCTCTGGTCATCGTGGCCAGAGCCAAGACTTGAAAACAACCCGATAAGCCCCACTTAGGGCTCATCCCGACGAATCTGAGCATTCCGGTATTCACGAATTTAATTAAAGGACATTGACATGGGTAAGATTATTGGCATCGACCTCGGCACCACGAACTCCTGCGTTTCCGTCATGGAAGGCGGCAAACCGAAGGTCATCGAAAACTCCGAAGGTGCGCGCACCACGCCGTCGATCGTCGCTTATGCCGAAGACGGCGAAATTCTCTGTGGCGCACCGGCCAAGCGCCAGGCCGTCACCAATGCCAAGAACACGCTGTTCGCCGTCAAGCGACTGATCGGGCGCCGTTTTGACGAAAAGGAAGTGCAGAAGGACATCGGCCTGATGCCCTTCAAGATTCTCAAGGCCGACAATGGCGATGCCTGGGTCGAAGTGCGCGGCAACAAGATCGCGCCGCAGCAAGTTTCCGCCGAGGTATTGCGCAAGATGAAGAAGACCGCAGAGGATTACCTTGGCGAAGAAGTGACCGAAGCGGTCATCACCGTTCCCGCCTACTTCAACGACAGCCAGCGCCAAGCGACCAAGGATGCCGGACGTATCGCCGGTCTGGAAGTCAAGCGCATCATCAACGAGCCGACGGCGGCCGCGCTGGCCTTCGGCATGGACAAGAAGCAGGGCGACAAGAAAATAGCCGTCTATGACCTCGGCGGCGGAACTTTCGACATCTCGATCATCGAAATCGCCGAAATCGACGGTGAACACCAGTTCGAAGTGCTCTCGACCAACGGCGATACCTTCCTTGGTGGCGAAGACTTCGATCAGCGCCTGATCGACTACGTCATCGACGAATTCAAAAAGGAATCCGGCGTCAACCTGAAGAACGACGTTCTGGCTCTGCAACGCCTCAAGGACGCCGCCGAAAAGGCCAAGGTCGAACTGTCGTCGGGTCAGCAGACTGAAATCAACCTGCCCTACATCACCGCCGACGCCTCCGGACCGAAGCACCTGGCGATCAAGATCACCCGCGCCAAATTCGAGTCGCTGGTCGATGAGCTGATCGAACGCACCATCGAACCCTGCCGTATCGCGATGAAGGATGCCGGTTGCAAACTGACCGACATCAATGACGTGATTCTGGTCGGCGGTCAAAGCCGCATGCCCAAGGTTCAGGACCGGGTGAAGGAATTCTTTGGTCAGGAACCGCGGCGTGACGTCAACCCGGATGAAGCCGTCGCCGTTGGCGCCGCCATTCAGGGCGGTGTGCTGCAAGGCGAAGTCAAGGACGTGCTGCTGCTCGACGTCACCCCGTTGTCACTCGGCATTGAAACGCTGGGTGGCGTGATGACCAAGTTGATCAAGAAAAACACGACGATCCCGACCAAGGCCGGTCAGGTCTTTTCAACCGCCGACGACAACCAGAACGCGGTGACCATCCATGTCCTGCAGGGCGAACGCGAAATGGCAGCCGGCAACAAGAGCCTGGGCCAGTTCAACCTCTCCGACATCCCGCCGGCACCGCGCGGCATGCCGCAGATTGAAGTCACCTTTGACATCGACGCCAACGGCATTCTGCACGTTTCGGCCAAGGACAAGGCCACCGGCAAGGAAAACAAGATCAAGATTCAGGCATCGAGCGGCCTGTCCGAGGAAGAAGTCCAGCGCATGGTACACGACGCCGAATTGCACGCTGAAGAAGACAAGAAAGCGCACGAACTCGCTGAAGCCCGCAACCAGTGCGACGGAATGATCCATACCGTCAAGAAATCGCTCGCCGAGCATGGCAAGGAACTCTCCGACGAAGAGAAAACCGCGATTGAAGGCGCCATGAAGGACGCCGAAGAAGCCATCCGCGGCAACGACCTGGAAGCCATCAAGGCCAAGAACGAAGCGCTGGGAACGGCCGCGCAGAAACTGGGTGAAAAGGTCTACGCCAAGCAACAGGCCGAGACCGCTGCAGCTCAAGGTGCGGCGGGCGGTGCTACGGGTGACGCTGCTGGGGCCGGTACGGCAGGAGAAGCCAAGCAAGCTGAAGGCGATGTCGTCGATGCCGAATACACCGAAGTGAAAGACAAGAAATAGTGAAGAGTGAGGGGTGAGGAGAGAGGAGTAAAAACCCTCTCTCCTCACAGCCATTTGTTGTTATTCTTCACTCCTTACTCCTCACTCCTTACTCCTCTCGGCTTCTAAATGGCAAAACGTGATTTTTACGACATCCTTGGCGTCAACCGTGACGCTTCCGAGGAAGACATCAAGAAGGCCTACCGCAAGCTGGCCATGAAGCACCATCCGGATCGCAATCCGGACAACCCCAAATCCGAAGAGCATTTCAAGGAAGCCAAGGAAGCCTATGAAGTTCTCTCGGACGGCCAGAAGCGCGCGGCTTACGACCAGTACGGGCATGCCGGCATCGACCCGCAGGCGGGTATGGGCGGTGGTTTTGGTGGCGCTGCGGGCGGTTTCTCCGACGCCTTTGGCGGTATCTTTGACGAAATTTTCGGTGGCGGCGGCGCACGCGGCGGACGTTCCAACATCTATCGTGGTGCCGACCTGCGCTACAACATCGAAGTTACTCTGGAACAGGCGGCTTTCGGTACCGAAACCAAGATCCGCATACCCACCATGGAGGCTTGCGAACCGTGCAAGGGCACCGGCGCAAAAGCCGGCACCCAGCCGAAAACCTGTCCGACCTGCCAGGGCAGCGGCCAGGTACGGCTGCAGCAAGGATTCTTCTCGATCCAGCAGACCTGTCCCAAATGCCACGGCACCGGACGCTTTGTCGCCGACCCCTGCGGCTCATGCCACGGCGCCGGACGCATCAAGCAGCACAAGACTCTGGCCGTCAAAATCCCGGCGGGGGTCGATGAAGGCGATCGTATCCGTCTCTCCGGTGAAGGCGAGCATGGCGTCAACGGCGGCCCGTCCGGCGACCTTTACGTACAGATTCACCTTAAGCCGCACGCCGTCTTCCAGCGCGAACAGAACGACCTGCATTGCGAAATGCCGATCAGTTTTACCACGGCGGCACTCGGTGGTGAAATCGAGATTCCGACCCTGGATACCGTAGCCAAGATCAAGATCCCGCCCGAAACACAATCAGGCAAGACCTTCCGCCTGCGCGGCAAGGGCATCAAGGGCGTGCGCAGCCACACCCATGGCGACTTGCTCTGCCATGTCGTGGTCGAAACCCCCGTTGATCTCACGGAGCGCCAGAAAGAACTGCTGCGCGAACTTGAGGAATGCAGCCGTTCCGATGATGGCCGCCACAATCCGCGCGCCAAATCATGGATGGATCGCGTACGCGAGTTCTTCGCCGCGAGCTGATAGCTCAACCCAGATTATCCATTAGCCAAAATCCGTTCGTGGTCAGCCTGTCGAACCATGAACAGCCCTTCGATGCCCGGAAGGCAACGGGGCCTAGGGCTTATCTCCTCCTGGGGGAGAATACTTCAGCGGTTCCTCAGTCATTACCTTCGATCAGCGCCACAGCCTCGCTCGAAATGCCCTCTTCGCGCCCGACAAAACCCAGGCCTTCGGCAGTTTTTGCCTTGACGTTGACACAACTCTCGGACACCTGCAAATCGGCAGCAATACAAACACGCATCTGCGGGATGTACAGGGCCATTTTCGGACGTTGGGCGTTGATCGTCGCATCGACATTGACGATGCGCCATTCGGCCTGGACAAGCATTTCGCGGGTAGTACGCAGCAGCACCCGGCTGTCGGCGCCGCGATAGCGCTCGTCGGTATCCGGGAAATGCTGCCCGATGTCGCCCAGACCGGCTGCGCCGAGAAGGGCGTCAATGATCGCGTGCAACAGCACATCGGCATCCGAATGACCCAGCAGGCCCGACTCATGAGGAATCTCGACGCCACCGATGATCAGTTTTCGTCCGCCCACCAGAGCATGGATGTCACAACCCTGTCCGACGCGAATCATGCTCTTCTCCCCTGCAAAATAAATTCCGCCAGACGCAGGTCGGCGGGATAGGTCACCTTGAGATTGCTGGCATCGGCACGTACCAGACGGGGTTTGAGGCCACTGGCTTCGATAGCTCCCGCTTCGTCGGTCACTGCGAAATTTCCGGCTAGCACCTTGCACAGCAGGCCATAACGGAACATCTGCGGCGTTTGCGCCTGCCACAAGCCGTCACGCGACAGTGTGGCGACAATCCGTTGCTGCGCATCGGCATGTTTCAGCGTATCGGCGACCGGGACGGCCAGCAGGCCGCCGACCGGATCATCGGCCAGTTCCGCGCACAGCGCAGCCAGCATCTCCTGCGACAGACAGGGCCGGGCGGCGTCATGCACCAGAACCCAGTCATCGTCGGCCAGAAGACTGGCCGTAGCCATCAGCCCGTTGACCACGCTCTCGGCACGCGTTGCTCCGCCACAAAACACGACGTGCAGCTTTGCGCCGAGGCTGGACCAGTCGTACGTAGCCCACCACTCGTCACCCGGAGACAGCACCACCCAGACCCGCTCTATCCGCGCGCAACGGCACAAGGTGGCGAGCGAATGATGGATCATCGGTTTTCCAGCAAGCTCGAGATACTGTTTGGGAACTTCAGACCCGAAGCGCGCCCCGCTACCGGCGGCAGGAACAATGGCGTAATGACGTGGCATCAAACAATTCTAACGGAAACTCATCATTGACGCTCCGCTTCATAAAAGTGGTATCAGGATTTTCCGGATGACGGACAGGCTTGAGCAAGGCAAACTGAAGTAAGTCGAATTGCACGGGCAAAGCGAACAATTGCTTGAGCAGCGCACGAAAATGCCGTTAATAACAGGCTTAGGAATTAATTACGTCACAGGCAAAAACGACCCGCTACGGTCATTCAGCTTTGGATAAACGGACCTTCAACGCCCAAATTAAGCGGTAACGACCTGCGCTGCAGATTGTTGTCTTTCTGTCGATGGCAATCCAATCGCCAGCATTCGGCATGACTCGTTTACAAAACACAAGCGAGATGTCATATTGCTGCCAGAGGTTTTCTAGTCTTTTTGGATTGCCTCCGACCGGGAACGCAAACCGGATCTGACTTCTCCAATCCGAATCGAGCCGTCAATGAACGAAAAACTTGCCCAATACCTGAAAGGATACGAGTCAAAATATCCCCATCAACTGGAAGCCCAGTTCGGTCGCATCGTGGACAGGATCGTCGAGTTGTGGGAAAGCCCTGAGATGGAGGGCTATTTTTCAGGCCTGATGTTCGGGGGAGGACGTAGCAACCGGCGGGGATTTCCCGCCGAGGTGGCCACGGAAATATTCATCCTCAGTCTGGCCTACGAGGAAATTCGAAAAAAACCGGCCACAGACGAAGCGGAAGATGTTTGGCAACAGGAAGATCACCAGGTCACCCTCGCCGTTTTGGAAGCCCATCCCCAGCACGCCAGACCAGCGGAGCACTCGGCACCCGTTCAACCGAATACCCCTGAAAGCGCGGTACCCGCCAAAACGTCGCCCCCCATTGCACCCGAATTCGACCAGACCCTGATCGTAGACAACCTGCCATCCCGCGCTACGGAAGCCTTTGCAGAGGAAGCGGAACAGTGGGCCCGGCGGGTCAAGATTTCTCTGGGCGATCAACATTACTCTTGGGATACCTCAAGCGTGCCGTTCACTATGGGGCGGGACCGGAGTTCCAATGTCTTCCTCACCGGCAAATATGCCTCCAGGCTCCACGCCCGAATTGAAATCAGAGACGGAGTTGTTTTCCTGATAGACCAGAGCAGCAACGGCACCTACGTCACCCTCTCAGGAAAGCGGGAGATATTCCTCAACAAGGGCGAGATGCAACTTCCGCCGGCATCATCCGGAATCCTCAGCTTTGGCATTTCGCGGGACCATGCGGCGAGAGAACTGCTGTACTTCACTATCCGTTAAGTCTGCAGCTTTTCAGGGTACCGGCTCTCTCAAGACCGGCTAACCAGTCTGCAATCTTCTGACCGAGTTCGCTGCTTGCGGCAACCAGCGCATCGATGCCACCTTGTGCATCCGCCGTTGCTACCGGTTTCTCGATGGCCAACTGCCGCTCGGCAACCAATTGCCGTTTGCCGTCGATCAGGCTGACGCTGCCCTGCAATACACCGCGGCTTCGCTGCGGCGAATCGAAGACCTGCGAGAACTCCTGCAACTCGACCCTGAGCAGACAATCGCTTAGCGCATTCCCGCTCACAGCCACTGTCCCGAGTTGCTGCCGCAGTCTCTGCGCGATAAGGATTCCCGGCGCACCCGCCCAGCGGCTGCCGGCGTATTCGCGCTGTTTGAGCGGGTCTTCATAGGCCAGCCGATAATCGACATTGAGCGAATCAAACCAGGGCGGCGACCTGACCTCAAGCGCCAGTTTCGACCAACTTCCATCGGCAATCAGTCGCGTAGCCGGCAATCCGAAGTCATAAACGGCGATGGGTGACGTGTTTCGCGCACCGCCGACACACGCGCTCAGTAGCAGTGCTGAGAACAGCACGAATACGTTTCTCATGGCTGTCCCCTGCTAACTGCTGGCGCGATGAAACCGGCTTCACCGGGCCCGGGCAGATTTTTCTGGTGACCAAAAATCAGGCTCTGCGGCGAGTCTTCGAGCATCTGTAACACACGGGTGAGCTGGCGCGAAGTGACAGAAAGCTCGGAACTCAACTCGTTGAGCCGGGGAGCCAGCGCTGCGATGCCGCTACTCGAAGGATCAACGAGTGTCGTTTCCAGCTTTTCGCTCAGCGCTTGCCAGCGCGTTACCAGGCCACGCGCCTCGGCAAAGAAAGGCCCGGCCTGTCCGGCGGTCTGCTCGGCACGGGCCAGAGTTGATTTCAGCAAACGTGCATTCTCCGGTGTCAGTAACTGGCGAAGCTGAACCGTCGCTTCCCTGGCATTGCCCGTCGTCGTTTCAAGATTGGCCAGTGTTTTCGCTATGTTCTGGCGGTTTTCCGGACTCAGGATCTGATTGACGCTGACCAGCAAATCGCGGGCATTGCGCAAGGTCTCGCTGCCGACATCCGAGAGTTCCTGAATCAGCGAATCCTGCATCGGAATCCTGGCCAGTTCTCCAGCGCTTGCCGTCAACAGCGAAGCATCTTTTCCGTTATCGTCGAGCAGCACATGTGCGATACCCGTTACGCCCTGATAGCCCAGCTTGGCCGTAGTACCGCGCGTTACCGGCAGGCCTTTCCGGATACGTATGCGAATCAGCGTATTGCGCAGATCACTGGCATCGAGGTCGATGGCTTCCACCCTGCCGACGCGCACGCCGCGATAGCGAACCTGCGCCTGCGGGTTGAGCCCGGTCACATTTTTTGTCGTGAGCACCTGATACTCGTCGGTCGGCTCGCGTTTGCCGCCAAACCACCATAGTGCCGCAATAGCTGCAACACCGAGGAACAGCATGAACAACCCGGCAATCAGGGCATGAGAACGATTTTCCATGATCAGACATTTCCCTTTTGCATGACCACCAGTGCGTGCCCGGAACAGAAAAAATTATGGATGAACGGATGATCGACTGCGAGCACTTCAGCGGGCGTGCCACAAGCAATGATACGCTGCTCGGCAAGTACCGCCACACGTGTCGCTAGACCCGCCAGGGTTTCCAGGTCGTGGGTCACCATCACGACGGTAAAACCCAGCTCTTTCTGCAGCATGCGGATCAGTTTGACAAAATTGTCAGCCAGATCGGGGTCAAGACCGGCCGTAGGCTCATCGAGCACCAGCAGTTCCGGTTCCAGCGACAGGGCGCGGGCCAGAGCCACGCGCTTGACCATTCCTCCCGACAACTCGGCAGGCATCAAAGGTCCATGACGCGGTTCGAGTTCGACCATGGCGAGTTTCAGGAAAACCAGATCGCGAATCATTTCCTCATCGAGCACGCGCAACTCGCGCAAGGGGAAAGCAATGTTGTCGAAAACGGAAAGCGCGGAAAACAAGGCGCCATGCTGAAAGAGCATGCCGAAACGACGGCGCAGATCGCGGCGAATCAGCGGATCGTTGTCTAATACGGTATGACCGAAAAGTCTGACCGATCCTTTAGCTGGCACGAGCAAACCGACGATTTCGCGCAACAGCGTGGTCTTGCCACTGCCGGAACCTCCAACCAGCCCAAGAATTTGCCCCGCCGCAACGTCAAGATCAATGTCGCGATGAATCACGGCATCACCAAAGCGCGTGCTCAAGCCGCGCAACTGAATGACCGGAACACCGGGCGGAGCATTCATGGCTGTCACGCCCCTCCCGGCATGCCGATATTACGGGTCAACACCGCAAACACGGCATCAATGATGATCACGAAGGTAATCGCCGTAACCACTGCTGTCGTTGTCTTTGCCGACAGACTCTCGGTATTCGGTCGCACTTTCAGGCCAAAGTGGCAGGCGATCAACGCGATCAGCAGGCCGAAAAAGAAACCCTTGCCAATGCCGATCCAGAGGTTGGCCAGCGGCACCACCCTGGGCAGTGCTTCGATGAAATATCCGTAAGCCAGTCCCATTTCCAGATTCGCCGACACCATGCCGCCAACAATCCCCGCCGCTGCGCACCAGACGACCAGCAGCGGCATGGCCACGGAAAGCGCCGCGACCTTGGGCAGTACCAGACGCAAACTGCGCGATACGCCCATCGTGGCCAGCGCATCGATTTCTTCGGTCACCCGCATGACGCCAATCTGCGCGGTCATCGCCGAACCGGAGCGTCCGGCCACCAGCACGGCAACAATCACCGGCCCCAGTTCGCGAATGATGCTGATCCCGAGCAAATTGACAATGTAGATATCAGCGCCGAAGGTTTTAAGCTGTATTGCAGACAGAAACGAGAGCACGACACCGATCAGAAAACCGACCAATGCCGTCACCGGCAAGGCCTGAGCGCCGCTCTTGAAGATATTGGCCGAAAACTCGCGCCAGGGAATATCACGCGGATGCGAGAACAGATAGGCCACATCAAGCAGCAGTTGCCCGAACAAGGTCACGATTTCGCGCAGATTCTTGCCTGCAGAAAGAACAAGCCGCCCCAATACCCGCAGCCAGTCAAAGCGCGATTGCCCAGGACGGAACGTAGAATTTATGTGTATTGACGCCACACGTTCAATGACCGAGCGAAGCTGCGCAGAAACGTCCAGGGCATGCGGCCAGCGCCGTCCCCAGGCACGCCAGAGCAGGATGGCACCCACACTGTCGAGTCGTTCAATGGCGTGCAGATCCCAGGCCGCATTGTTTGCCGTCAGTTCAACCAGACGCAATTCAAGCCGGCTAATCGGCAGCGGCAGCGTTGCCAGCGTCCACTCACCGGAAAGCGCTACCTGGACACGCCCTTCATGCTCACGGGTGCTTATTGCGGCAACGACCATTCCGGCTATTCCAGCATGTTAACTGCAGCGCGACGCCTGATCCGCAAGTCTGAACCCATGCGTTGCCAGATCAAGGCCTCATCGGCCAGAGCGGCTGCACTGAGCGGATTGGCCAGCAGCCAGTCGGCGGGAAGATCGAGTTGGAATCCGGCGCCAGATTGCCTGACGATGGAAACCGGCAAGTGCTGGTCATCACGCGAGCGGTGCAACAGTGCCGCCAGGCGAAGACAGAACACGAGTCGCCAGACCGGGGCTGTGTCCGGAGTCGATGGCAGTTTTTCCAGCTTGCCACGCTGGCCGAGGACCAGCAGTGCCAGTAGCTCCTGATCCTTCTTCGAAAAGCCGGGCATGTCGGCAAAGCTCACGATGTAGGCCCCATGCTTGTGGAAGCCGCCGTGCGCAATCGATATTCCGATTTCATGCAGCGCTGCGGCCCAGCGAAGAAAGCGCACATCGCTCTCGTGTTCCGGCAAATCGATGCCAATCAACTGACCGAGTAATTCAAGCGCAGTACGTTCGACGCGTTCGGCCTGACGGGCATCCACCTGATAACGCCGCATGAACTGATTCACTGTCGCATCGCGCATGTCGTGATGATGGAAGCGGCCAAGCAGGTCGTAGAGCACCCCGAGACGCAAGGCGCCCGTGGAATAGGTCATGTGCTCGATTCCCAGTTCGGAAAAGATCGCCGACATGATGGCGATACCGCCGGGGAAAACCGGAAGTCGGTCCGTACGCAAACCCGCGAGTTTCAGTTCTGCCGCAGACCCGGCGCGAATCAGCAAGGCGCGAAGTTTGGAGAGCCCCTCGCGGGTAATGCCACTCCGCCCATCAGGATTGAGTTTGTTGAATTCGAGCAGATCGGCAATGGCGCGCGCCGTTCCCGAGGAAGCAGCGACCTCAGTCCAGCCGACCCGCCGATAATCCTGGGCAATCGTTTGTATTTCACGGGCCGCCGACACTTCAGCCTCGTAGAAACACTTCTTGTCGACCCTGCCGCTTGGGAAGAAACGCAGCGTATAGCTGACGCAGCCCATGAACAGCGATTCCATGACCAGCGGATCAAGCTGTTTCCCGATGATGAACTCGGTTGAACCGCCGCCGATATCGATGACCAGACGTTTGTGTCTCGATGACGGCAGAGCGTGGGCGGCACCGATATAAATCAGGCGCGCTTCCTCGCGCCCGCCGATGACTTCGATCGGGAAGCCCAGCGCCGACTCGGCCCGCGGGATGAATGTTCTGGCATTTTTGGCTACACGCAGGGTATTGGTCGCCACCACCCGTACCGCCTCCGGCTGAAAACCGCGCAAACGTTCGCCAAATCGACTCAGGGTCTCCAGCGCACTCTGCTGCGCGGGCTCATCAAGCAATTTTTCGCGGGTCAGCCCGGAAGCAAGCCGAACCAGTTCTTTCAGTGTATCGAGCGGATAGATCTGGTCGTCGACAACACGCCCGACCTGCAAACGGAAACTGTTGGAACCGAGATCAACTGCAGCGATCTGTTCGTAACCCATAGCCGGTGTTCTCTATCATCTGTTGTAATTATCGGGGATCATTCTAACACCGCCAACTGCGGTGCCATCGGCCGGGGAGCTCTTGCCTGTGACCCGCAACCACTGAACAAACGCAGCGCCGGCCATTTGACATAGTGCTGTAACAATTTCGTAACATAATCACGCGCTTGCATCGAACATCCATTCCTGATTCAATGAAGACATGACAACTCGTATCGACATCGTACCGGCTAATGCCGAACACTTTCCTGCCGAAAATTTCCTGAACCGTGAGCTGGGACTACTGGCCTTCAACCGCCGGGTGCTTGCGCAAGCCAGAAACCCGCGCACACCGCTGCTCGAACGCCTGCGCTTCCTCTGCATCGTCAGCAGCAATCTCGACGAGTTTTTCGAAATCCGGGTGGCCGGACTCAAGGAACAGATCAAGCTTAACTCGGTGGCGGTCACCACCGATGGACTGACCGCGCTTGCCGCTTACCGCCAGGTCAGCGACGAAGCGCATGCCCTGGTGGAAGAACAATACGATTTGCTCAACAACGAGATCCTTCCGCAGTTCGCTGACGAGGGCATTCACTTTTTGCGGCGCGCGGCATGGACCGAAACACAACGCGAATGGATCAGGGACTACTTTTTTCGCGAGGTCATGCCGGTACTCACCCCTATCGGTCTCGATCCCTCGCACCCCTTCCCGCGCGTGCTTAACAAGAGCCTCAACTTTGCCGTCGAACTCGAAGGCAAGGACGCTTTCGGACGCAGTTCCGGCGCGGCCATCGTTCAGGCCCCGCGAGTCTTGCCACGCGTCATTCGCCTGCCGCAGGAACTGTGCGATTGTGAATACGGTTTCGTGTTTTTCTCCTCCGTATTGCACGCTTTTGTCGGCGAATTGTTTGCCGGCATGAACGTTCTAGGCTGTTACCAGTTCCGCGTCACACGCAACAGCGATCTTTTCGTCGATGAAGAAGAAGTAAAGAATCTGCGCACCAAGATTCAGGGGGAACTGCCGCAACGGCACTTTGGCGACGGGGTTCGCCTTGAGGTGGCCGACAACTGCTCGGAGGTCATGGCCGAATTTCTCCTGTCGCAATTCAACCTCAGCAACACCGATCTTTATCGCGTTGCCGGCCCGGTCAATCTGGTCCGTTTGATGCAGGTTCCCGATTGGGTCGCCCGCGATGATCTCAAGTTCATTCCTTTCCGACCTGGTTTCCCCAAGGCATTGCAGAAAGGGCATAGCATCTTTGACGATATCCGCGCCAACGATATTTTGCTGCATCATCCCTATCAGAGCTTTTCACCAGTCATTTCACTGATCGACCAGGCAACGACCGACCCGCAGGTCGTAGCCATCAAGATGACCGTGTACCGCACCGGCACCGATTCCGTGCTGATGCAGTCGCTGCTGCGCGCGGCGCAGAACGGCAAGGAAGTCACGGTCGTTGTCGAACTGATGGCACGCTTTGACGAAGAAGCCAACATCGGCTGGGCGACCAAGCTGGAAGAAGTCGGCGCCCACGTCGTCTATGGTGTCGTCGGCTACAAAACGCACGCCAAGATGCTGATGATCGTTCGCCGTGAAGAAGGAAAATCCGGCAGCCTGTTGCGCCGCTACGTACATCTGGGAACAGGCAACTACCACCCGAAGACAGCCCGTCTTTACTCCGATTTCGGGTTGCTCACCAGCAACGAGGAAATCTGTGCCGATGTCAACGAGGTCTTCAAGCAACTCACCGGGCTCGGTCGCGCCCAGTCGCTGAAGCATCTCTGGCAGGCGCCCTTCTCCTTGCAGCAGAATATTATTGCTGCAATTCAGGAAGAAGCCGCTGCCGCCCGTGCCGGCAAGCGTTCGCGCATCATTGCCAAGATGAATTCGCTGCTCGAACCCGGCGCCATCAGCGCACTTTACGAGGCTTCACAAGCCGGCGTAAAGATCGACCTGATCGTGCGCGGCGTTTGTGCGCTCCGACCCGGCATCAAGGGCCTGTCGGATAACATTCGCGTCCGTTCGATCATCGGCCGCCTGCTTGAACACCACCGCGTATTTTATTTTTTCGCCGGCGGCGAGGAAAAGGTTTATCTCTCAAGTGCCGACTGGATGGAGCGCAATTTCTTTCGCCGTATCGAACTGGCTTTCCCGGTACTCGACAAGAAGCTCAAGCGCCGCGTCATCAGCGAAGGTCTGCAAATCTATCTGACGGACAACCTGCAATCCTGGGACATGGACACCGATGGCAACTATCACCCGCGCCGCGGTTCGCGTAGCAAACCCCGCTGCGCCCAGAGCGAGCTGATTGAACTGTTGAAGCCCTGAGTTTTCAGGCCTGCGGAGATCGCCGCGATGAACCACTCCGAATACCTGCTGGATGCCGGTCTTCGCGCTACCCTCAACGAGGAAATCAGTCACTTCAGTGGATCGGCCTGTTCCATCCAGAAGGTTTCCGCACTCGGCGGCGGTTCGATCTCCTGCACGCTGGTACTGCATGGGGAACGTTCCCGCTGGTTCATCAAGCTCAACAGTGCAGAGCGCCATGAACTGTTCGCGGCTGAAGCAGACGGGTTGACCTCACTGGCCCGTTGTCCGGCGTTGCGCGTGCCGCAGGTCGTCACGCATGGTGTCAGCGGACGGCAGGCCTATCTCGTTCTGGAATATCTGCATCTGACCCCCTTGCGGGAAACCAGCGCTGGAATCAACGCCGGCCAGGCGCTGGCCGAACTGCATCGCATCGAGGGAAACCGTTTTGGCTGGCATCGCGCCAACTTCATCGGCAGTACGCCGCAGACCAACGCCGGGCAGCGCACCTGGCCTCTTTTCTTTGCCCGCCAGCGCCTCCAGCCACAGTTGGAACTGCTAAAAACCAAAGGACACAAGGGAAAGTTCATCGCCGACGGCGAGCGTTTGACAGAGAAGCTTGCGGCACTGTTTACAGACTATCGCCCGCAGATCAGCCTGCTGCACGGCGATCTGTGGTATGGCAACGCAGCCCAGGACGAAACAGGGGAACTGGCGCTGTTCGATCCGGCCGTCTATTACGGCGACCGTGAGACCGATCTGGCGATGAGCGAATTATTCGGCGGCTTTCCCACTTGTTTCTATGCGGCCTATCGTGATGCATGGCCGCTGGCTGACGGCTTTGAGCAGCGCAAGACCTTGTACAACCTTTATCACGTACTCAACCACCTGAACCTGTTCGGGAATAGTTACCTGCACCAGGCCGAACGCATGATTGGCACGCTGCTGGCCGAGATTGGCCGCTAGTCGTTGAAGCAAGAGGATTGAAAGCGCATCCTCACGGCCCTCACCGCGCTGCCGCGCACCCTCTCCCGCGGGCGAGGGCTGGTATCACCCGGTACTCCAGCCAGGCCAGACAATCGCTGTTCTGATTCTTTCTGCTGCTACAGAATACTCAGAAATTAGGCTAGCATCGGGGTACAGAACGATTTTCATGGGGATGACTGTGCATATTCTGGGCATTGATGTGGGTGGAACGGGAATCAAGGCCGCCATGGTTGACACCACAAGTGGCGAGTTGCTAAGCGAGAGAGTCCGCATCGAGACGCCACGACCGGCTACGCCCGAAGCCATAGGCAGGACGCTGAAAGAATTGCTCGCTGAGCAGCAGTGGTCAGGGCCGATCGGCATCGGCTTTCCCGCTGCAATCCAGCACGGCATTGCCTGCACGGCGGCCAACATCGACAAATCCTTTATCGGTTTAGCGGTCGCCGAGGTTTTCTCGGAGCAGACCGGATGTCCGGTTTTTGTCGCCAACGACGCCGATGTCGCCGGCCTGGCAGAAATGCGTTTCGGTGCGGGCCATGGGGAAAAAGGTGTTGTACTCATTGTCACCATCGGCACCGGGCTGGGCACAGCCCTGTTCACCGGAGGTCATCTGTTGCCCAACAGCGAACTCGGTCACGTATACCTCGACAATGGCTGCGAAGCGGAACGCTACGCTTCCGAAGCGGTGCGCATCACGAAAAAACTCAAATGGAAGGAGTGGGGAGAACGCCTGAACCTCTACCTCACGACCATGGAGAACCTGCTCTGGCCGGATCTGATCGTGCTCGGTGGCGGCGTCAGCAAGAAACTGAACAAGTTTGCACCGTTGATCACCACCCGTGCACCGGTCGTTGCCGCCAGTTTCCTCAATCAGGCCGGCATTGTCGGCGCCGCACTGTTTGCCGAGGAAGAGCTGAAAAGGCAAATATAAGCGGCACTTCGTTCAGGCGCGGCGCGCACCGACCACACCATCGACGTCGTGCAGCAAGGCCAGGGTATGCTTGAGTTGGTTGACGTTGCTGATTTCAGCGGTGAAGCTCATGTGCGCCGTCCCCTGTTTCGATTGCGTATTGACGGCGATCACATTGATCTTTTCGCGCGTCAGCACCTCCGAAACATCGCGCAAAAGACCTTGCCGGTCGTGCGCATCGACCACAATATCGACCGCGAAAATACCGTCGGTCTGACCACCCCAGCCGGTTTCGATCACGCGTTCCGGATTCATCGCTTCCATGTTGGCAAAGTTCGAGCAATCAACGCGATGGATGGACACCCCCTTGCCGCGGGTCACAAAGCCGATAATCGGATCAGGAGGCGCCGGTTTGCAACAGCCGGCAAGCTGCGTCAGAAGTTTATCGACACCAACGATCAGAATCCCTTTTTCGGCTTCATCACTGGCTTTATGCTTGCGTACCGGTGTTTCGTTAGCGACGCGCTCATCCTGAACGCCGTCGGTGCCGCGCACCGCGATCTGCAACTGACGCAGGTTCAGTTCGGTGCGCGCGACGGCGATGAAGAGATCCTCACTCCTGGCGAAACCAAGCTTGCCCGCCAGTTCATCGAGCTTGATACCGGTCTCTCCCATGCGCTGCAATTCACGGGTCACGATGCTGCGCCCGTCGGCGACGGACTGTTCCAGCGCCAGACTGGCAAACCACTGCCTGGCCTTGGCCCGGGCACGATGTGTAAACAGATAAGCGAGTGACGGGTTAAGCCAGTCGCGCGACGGCCCGCCCTGTTTGGCAACCACGATTTCCACCCGCTGCCCGGTTTCAAGCTGCGTATTGAGCGTAACCAACGCGCCATTGACCTTGGCGCCCCGGCAGCGATGGCCAAGATCGGTATGCACCCGGTAGGCAAAATCGACGGGCGTCGAACCGCGTGGCAGATCGACAACGCGCCCTTGCGGTGTCATGACGTAGATCGTCTCGTCAAGTGCCGCTTCCTTGTAGTGCTTCACCCAGTCGGACGAATCGGAAACCTCGTCCTTCCAGGTCAGAAGTTGCCGCAACCAGGCGATTTTTTCGTCGTAGTTATCCTCCGACGACGGCTTGCTGCCTTCCTTGTAGCGCCAGTGTGCTGCTACCCCAAGCTCGGCGTGCTTGTGCATCTCGCGAGTGCGGATCTGCACTTCGAGCGAGCGCCCGTCAGGGCAATGCACCGCAGTATGCAGGGAACGATAGTGGTTGCCCTTCGGATTCGAGATGTAATCGTCGAATTCCTTGGAAATTGGCGACCAGATGTTGTGCACGATGCCGAGCACCGCGTAGCAGTCCTTCACCTCATCGACGATCACGCGCAGAGCGCGCACATCATAAACTTCGGAAAACTCGACGCTCTTCTTGCGCATCTTGTTCCAGATGCTGTAGATATGCTTGGGTCGACCGTAAATTTCGGCATCCTTAATGCCAATAGCAACAATCTCCCGCTTCAGGCGATCAACCGCATCGGCAATAAACTGTTCGCGCTCGCCGCGCTTTTCATCGAGCTGCCTGGCAATCTTCTTGTAGGTATCCGGGTGCAGAAAGCGGAACGAAAGATCCTCGAGTTCCCATTTCAGTTCCCATACGCCCAGGCGATTGGCCAGGGGGGAATAGATCTCCAGCGTCTCCCGTGCCACCTGAACCTGCAGTTCATCCGGCTCGGCGGTATAGTGACGCATGGTCTGGGTTCGCGAAGCCAGCCTGAGCAGCACGACGCGGATATCCTCGACCATGGCCAGCAGCATCTTGCGCAGGACCTCGATCTGCGCCTTCATTTCGACCGGATTGTTCTCTCCGCTTTCGACCGAATGCGCGACGAAACCACGCGTAATCGGGCGCAGACGATTCAGCCGGGAAATACCGCCGACCAGATGAGCGGCAGCCGGGCCAAAGCGCTCGTCGATTTTCGCGATACCCTGTTCGTCGTAGGTCGGCACAGCAAAAAGCAGGGCCGCAAGGCGGCAGTCGGCATCTAGCTTCAGGCCGACGAGAATGATGGCCATGCCCAGCGCGTGGTGCCAGACTCCTTCACCACTACCCAGCGTGCGCTCACCATAGACGGATTGTGCAAACTCGGCCGCCAGGCGAATCTTTCCTGCCTCTTCGGCGGAAAGACCTTCACTCAGGGTTTGGAGGGAGTGTTCGAGGTCGCTCTGGGCGGCGACGGAATGGACGACTGAAACCATGACGTAATTATAGACCCTCAGATAGTCAGGATGCCGGGAGTGATCGGTGACACGTGTTTTAGTACGAAGAAGAACAGCTTGAAGCTCTTATAATGCATCTTTGAACCCGCCACCCCCAACAAGTTCGGCCGCATGTTCGCCAAATTCCACCACCCTTACCTGCTGCTTACCCTGACCACGCTGTTCTGGTCCGGCAACATGGTCGTCGGCCGCGCCATACGCGACGATGTACCGCCGCTTTCGCTGGCCTTCTGGCGCTGGGCCATCGCCCTGGCACTTACCTTGCCCCTTGCCCTGCCGCATCTGCGCAGCCAGTGGCCGCAGCTCAAGCGCGGCTGGCGCGCCGTACTTGCCCTCGGTCTGCTCGGTGTAGGCGGCTTCAATACCTTTGCCTACATTGCACTGCAATACACGGCGGCTACCAATGCCGTTCTGCTCAATTCCTTTATCCCGATTGCCACCATCGCCCTCTCCTGGGCTTTCCTGAAAAAGCACCTGCACGGCCTCGAATGGCTTGGCGTACTGATTTCTCTCGCCGGCGTCACCACCATCGTCGCCCACGGACAACTCGCCACTCTCGCCGGACTGACGCCCAACATCGGCGATCTGTGGATGCTGGGTGCCGTCTTCATCTGGGCCTTCTACACCATCGGACTGCAATGGCGACCGGCGGGCGTAGACCCGATGCTCATGCTAGCCGCCTTCACCTGTGTCGGCCTGCTCGCATTGGCCCCCGCTTATGCGTGGGAAATCGCTCAGGGCCGGCTGATTCATGTCACGCCGGCGGCACTGGCCGGTATTGCCTACACCGGTATCCTCCCCGGTTTTGTCGGCTACGTTTTCTACAACCGCGCCGTCGGCGAAGTCGGCGCCAGCAAGGCCAGCCTGTTCATCCATCTGATGCCCGTCTTCGGCACCCTGCTCTCAGCCATCTTTCTCGCCGAAGTGCCGCAGACCTACCACCTCATCGGTATAGCCCTGATCTTTGTCGGCATTTATCTGACCACCTCGCGCAAGCCTCACTAAACCCATGCCCATCAGCAAGTTCATCAACTGGCTGCGCGGCAAACCGAAAGCTACGCCGCTGCCCGACGCGCTGTGGCAGAAAACGCTAGCCACACTCCCCTTCCTTGAGCGCCTGAACGGCGAAGAAAAATCGCGGCTGCGTACGCTGGCCGAGGCCTTTCTCGCCGAAAAGGAATTCACCAGCGCCGGCGGCCTTGAACTCACCGACGCCATGTGCGTCTCGATTGCCGCACAGGGCTGCCTGCCTATCCTCAATATCGGGCTGGAAAGCTATCGCGGATGGATCGGCATCATCGTTTACCCCGACGAATTCATCATCCCGCGCAGTGTCGAAGATGAATCCGGTGTCGTGCATGAATACGACGACGTGGCCTCGGGCGAAGCCTGGGAAGGCGGCCCCCTGCTCATCTCGTGGCGCGACGCGCAGATGGCCGGCGAGGGCTATAACGTCGTCATCCACGAATTCGCCCACAAACTCGACATGCTCAGTGGCGAGGTCAACGGCATCCCGCCCCTGCCGCCCGGTCTCTTGCGCAATGAATGGGAAGAAACACTGCTTGCCGCCTACGAGAATTTCTGCGCGCTGGTCGACGCCGCCGAGGAAGACGACGACGAAACCCTGCTCGACCCCTACGCCGCCGAAAGCCCCGGCGAATTTTTCGCCGTCATGAGCGAAACCTTCTTTGAAACACCGGACAAGCTGCGAGAAGAATACCCAGAACTCTACGAGTTGTTCAGCCGCTTCTACCGGCAAGACCCGGCCGTGCGCTGAGCGATTCACGGCAAACGACGCCCGGCCGGCTACGCCCGTCAAATAAGGATCATCGCACGGCCTGCCGCGAGCAGCGCGTGCACATTTCATCTCCAGGCATTTACGTTCAACATGCCCGAATTCACTGTCGGACATCAGGATTCATTCGTCAACAAAAGCGACCGGGCCGGTTAACACTGACAATGGACGCTCAGTTTTTGAACGCCACCGGCAGTGGATGAACCAATACGGCCAGGCACCTCTCTGAACGCTCAACGACACGAACTGAGCACAGCAGCCGTTCCAGCCGACTGCTCACTGGCAAGTCCTCGGCCTTATGCAAAGTTGCCTAATCAGCCCCTGGTGCTTCGCGCAAAGATAGTCAGCTATACTTGGTACGTGTTCCTAAGCCTTGACCGTACCGGCCTTTCCTCGCATTAACACAGAGGATTCATGAACAACTCTCCATCACCGGACACTGCTGAACCTGGCCGCTTGACCCATCTTGCCGCCACTCGCTTGACTGGCTGGCGGCGCTGGGTACCGGGTTTGAAAACTATTGAGACCTACCAGGTGGTATGGCTGAAGCATGACATTACTGCCGGTCTTGTTCTCACGACCATGCTTGTGCCTGCGGGCATCGCCTATGCAGAAGCGTCTGGCGTGCACGGCATTTATGGTCTGTACGCAACCATCATTCCTCTGCTCGCTTATGCTTTGTTCGGCCCCAGCCGTATCCTTGTACTTGGACCGGATTCGTCCCTCGCTGCCGTAATTCTCGCCGTCGTTTTGCCGCTTTCGCAAGGCGACCCGACACGTGCTATAGCTCTGGCCAGCCTGATGGCGGTGGTGTCAGGGCTGATATGCATCCTGGCCGGGTTGTTGCGGATGGGTTTCATCACTGAATTGCTGTCGAAACCGATCCGCTACGGATATATGAACGGCATTGCCCTGTCAGTACTCATTAGCCAGTTGCCGAAACTGTTCGGGTTTTCGGTCGATGGTGATGGAGCAGTGCACAACACACTACTCATCGTTCAATCCATTTTGCATGGAAGAATCAATCCGGCCACTTTCATGATTGGTGCAGGCGTGCTGGCAGCCATCCTGTTGCTGAAACCATATAGGCATATTCCAGGCACCCTGATTGCCGTTGTCGGCACCACGTTGGTCACCGGCTATATGGATCTGGGTCAGCATGCCGGCGTGAAGGTGCTGGGTTCACTCCCGCAGGGTTTGCCGGTATTTGCCTTGCCATGGATCAGCCTGGCTGACTTGCAGGCGGTGCTTATCGGCGGTTTCGCCGTTGCACTGGTAGCATTTGCCGACACCAGTGTTCTGTCACGCACCTACGCAGCCAAAAATCGTAGCTATGTCGACCCCGACCAAGAGATGATCGGCCTCGGCGCAGCCAATCTCGCGGCCGGTTTATTCCAGGGTTTCCCCATCAGCAGTAGTTCATCACGCACGCCAGTCGCAGAAGCATCAGGCGCCCGGACTCAATTAACAGGTGTGGTTGGTGCGCTAGCTGTGTCACTGCTGTTGGTGGCTGCCCCGGACTTACTGAGAAATCTGCCAACCAGTGCATTGGCCGCCGTGGTAATTGCCTCCGCGATAGGCCTGTTCGAGATCAGTGATTTGAAGCGCATTTACCGCATCCAGAACTGGGAATTCTGGTTATCCATTATTTGCTTTGCTGGTGTGGTCAGTTTGGGGGCCATTCCCGGCATTGGGCTTGCCATCATCATTTCGGTGATTGAGTTTCTGTGGAATGGCTGGCGGCCACATTACGCTGTACTGGGCCGAGTGCATGACATCCGTGGTTATCACGATATCAAGCGTTACCCGGATGCGCGGTTGGTGCCCGGGCTAGTGCTGTTCCGCTGGGATGCTCCCCTGTTTTTTGCCAATGCTGAACTGTTCCAGGAATGCATCCTGAAAGCGGTGGCATCTTCGCCCACACCGGTCAAACGAATCATTATCGCTGCCGAACCGGTCACCAGTGTGGATGTTACATCGGCTGATACCATCACCGAGTTGTTAGCCACGTTACGCGCCGTGCAGATCGAACTGCATTTCGCAGAGATGAAAGACCCGGTGAAAGACAAACTCAAACGCTTCGAGGTGTTTGATCTGTTCGGCTCCAACATTTTTCACCCGACCATTGGCGCGGCGGTTGATGATTACCTTGCACAATATGCCGTCAACTGGAAACCTTGAGAGGAGAAATACCTGTCGCCGTGTGACCGGTTTTGCATCATGGAGCGGAATCCTTCAATAAGGTCGTGATGCCTCATCATCCCGCACCAGAAAACGTATAAGAGGAGTAGGGTGCGCAACGCTTCGCGTTACACACCCTGCCACTATGGTGTCTTGTATCTTTGTTTAATTGCACCCCTTGCTCACGGCAAAGGCTCTTCGGGTATCAGAGCACCTTGCCGGGGTTCATCAATCCCTGCGGATCGAATGCCCGCTTGACGGTGCGCATCATTTCCATTTCCAGCGGACTCTTGTAACGCAGGATCTCTTCGCGCTTAAGCTGCCCGATGCCATGTTCGGCACTGATGCTGCCGCCGAGTTGATGCACGATGTCGTGGACGATTTCGTTGACCTGCGGCTGCGAAGCAATGAAAGCGTCGTTCTCTCCTGCCTCGGGCTTTGACTGGTTGTAGTGCAGGTTACCGTCGCCGACATGGCCGAAAGTAACGATCCGGATTCCCGGGAAAGCCTGCCTGAGCGCGGCATCGGCGCACTCGACAAACTCGCCGATGCGCGCGATCGGCACCGAAATGTCGTGCTTGATGCTGAAACCCTCGATTTTCTGAGCCTCGCTGATGTTCTCGCGCAGCGCCCACAGGCGTTTGGCCTGTTCGCCGCTTTGGGCCAGTACGGCATCGCTGATCGCGCCGTTTTCCAGCGTCTGTTCGAGAAAGCTTTCCAGCGTGCGCTGCAGAGCCCCCTCCTCGCCGGCACCTGAAAGTTCGACGAGCAGGTACCACGGGCTTGCAGAAAGCGGCGGCAGCGCGCCCGGAATGTTTTTGAGTACGAGACCGAGCGAAATGTCGGAGACCAGTTCGCAGGCAGTCAGTGTGGCGCCGAAGGTGCTTTGCAGTTGGCTCAGCAGAACAACCGCGGCTTGTGGCGATGCGATGGCCAGCCAGGCGGTAGCGGTCGCCTGCGGCAGCGGGAAAAGCTTCAGGACCGCCGCGGTGATGATGCCGAGGGTGCCTTCGGCGCCTATGAAGAGCTGCTTGAGGTCATAGCCGGTGTTGTCCTTGCGCAGTCCGCGCAGTCCGTTCCACACCTCGCCGCCAGGCAGCACCACTTCCAGCCCGAGCGTGAGTTCACGCGTATTGCCGTAACGCAACACCTGCACACCGCCGGCGTTGGTCGAGAGATTGCCGCCAATCTGGCAACTGCCTTCGGCCGCCAGCGACAACGGGAACAGCCGTCCGGCCTCGAAGGCGGCATCCTGCACGGTTTGCAGCACACAACCGGCGTCAACGGTAATGCTGTTGTTGGCCGGATCAACCACCCGGATCCTGTTCATGCGCGACAGACTGATCAGCACGGCCTCGCCGCTATCATCCGGAATGCTCGCACCGCAGTGGCTGGTATTGCCGCCCTGCGGCACCATCGCCACGCCAGCCTGGCCACAGGCGCGGACAACGGACGAGACCTCTTCGGTATTCGCCGGACGCACCACGCAGCGCGCCGCACCGTGATAGCGTCCGCGCCAGTCCACAAGATGCGGCGCCATGTCACTGTCCGCCGTCAGGACATTATCGACGCCGACGATGGCGACGAGTTGTTCGATCAGATTCACCTGGTTCACGCTCAAACTCCTGAAAAATTTCATCCACAGCGATACGGCGGAGTCAATCTTCTGCAATCTCCGCATAGAGATCATGCTCGTCGGCATCGACCACGCGCACGCGCAGGAAGTCGCCCGGTTCGGCGTCGAAGAAATCGTTGATGAATACCAGGCCGTCGATCTCCGGCGCGTCGGCCGAGGAACGGGCAACGCTGCCTTCCTCATCGACCTCATCGACCAGCACCTCGATCTCGCGCCCTATCCTGGCGGCAAGCAATTCAGCGGAAATGTCTTCCTGGACGTCCATCAGACGGCGGCGGCGCTCTTCGCGCACATCCTCCAGCACGGCACCGGGCAAGGCATTGGCCGTTGCACCATCGACCGGCGAGTAGGCAAAGCAGCCCACCCGGTCAAGCCGTGCCTCCTCGATAAAAGCCAGCAGTTCTTCAAATTCGGCTTCGGTTTCGCCGGGGAAGCCGGTGATGAAGGTGCTGCGCAGGGTAATATCAGGGCAGACGGCACGCCAGGCCTTGATCCGCTCCAGATTGTTCTCGGCACTGGCCGGCCGCCTCATGGCCTTGAGGATGCGTGGATTGGCGTGCTGGAAGGGAACATCGAGGTAAGGCAAAATCTTGCCCTCGGCCATCAGTGGCAGCAGATCATCGACACTGGGGTAAGGATAGACATAGTGCAAGCGCACCCAGATGCCAAACTCGGCCAGCGCCGTGCACAACTCCTTCAGCCGTGTCTTGACCGGGCGCCCGCCAAAGAAGCCGGTGCGATACCTGACGTCAACGCCATAAGCGCTAGTGTCCTGCGAGATAACCAGCAGTTCACGCACGCCGGCCTCGGCCAGATTTTTCGCTTCCTGTAATACATCGCCAATCGGTCGGCTGACCAGCGGGCCGCGTAGCGAAGGAATGATGCAGAAGGTGCAACTGTGGTTACAGCCCTCGGAAATCTTGAGATAGGCAAAGTGATTCGGCGTCAGCTTGACGCCCTGCGGCGGCACCAGGCTGGTAAATGGATCATGCGGCTGCGGCAGATGCGCATGGACATGCTGCAGAACTTCATCGGTCGCATGCGGCCCGGTAATCGCCAGCACACCCGGATATGCCTCGCGAATGACGTTTTCCCTGGCGCCCAGACAACCGGTTACGATGACCTTGCCGTTTTCGGCCAGCGCCTCGCCGATGGCGTCGAGCGACTCCTCCACCGCGGCATCGATGAAGCCGCAGGTATTGACGACCACCAGATCGGCGCCCTCGTAGGAAGGCGAAATGAGGTAGCCCTCGGCTCGCAGCCTGGTGAGGATTTGTTCAGAATCGACAAGCGCCTTGGGGCAGCCGAGGGAGACGAAGCCGACCTTGGGCGGCAGGCTGGAATCAGCAATCACGGGGAATTCTTCCAATAAAGTGAATGGGCCGACTACTGGCCGGAACTGTTTGGCTTTGTTGCATCTTCGTAGACCAAACCAGGGGGCTGGACCTCTATCTGATCAAGCTTCTGTTTGCTCTGATCCATGAACGTCAGCATCATCGTCTGCGTGGAATTACCGTGGCAGCGGATCATTTGCAGCAGCAGATCGGTGGTCAATAAAGGAACGCCTGCTGTTTCCTCTTCAACAAGAATCTGCAGCAGGATAGTGCGCGTCAGATCATCACCGGTCCTGGCGTCCACTACCTTGAAACGCTCAAGCGAAAGAACAAGGCCTTTGACAGCATTCAGGCTGATGTAGGCACTCGTTTGGGTATCGTAAAGTCGGCGATTCGGGTATTTCTTGATCAGTCGTAAGGACTCGGACATGAAGACCTCTCCATTGGCAACTCATTCCGGGAAACTTCTTCACGGCAGATCGATGTTGCACAGCAGCATTATACACGAGCAGAAAACCGGCTCCCCGGCAGAGCCGGACGCGCACGGCAACATGTTTGCTGCAGACATGATCAAGACATACCCGTAGGTGTGGTATTATCTCGCTTCCTCGTTTCGCCATTCATCAGTCTTGGCGTTCGTCCGATGCGGCCAGGCATTCTCGCCTCGCCCGACTCACACATCCCTGAGTGTTTGCCCAGACTGGTTCGCGCATTGACCGTTGTTCCCGCGCGCATGGCAAACGCCTGGAGTTCTCCCGCATGAAATTTACCGAACTGGGTCTCGTACCCGAGATCCTTCGTTCCATTGCCGATCAAGGCTACGAAACCCCCACCCCGATCCAGATGCAGGCGATACCCGTCGTGCTCTCCGGTCGCGACCTGATGGCCTGCGCGCAAACGGGTACCGGCAAGACCGCCGGGTTTACCCTGCCGATTCTCAATCGCCTGGCTGGCAACCGGGTGACCGGCCCGCGCAAGATCCGGGTGCTGATTCTGACGCCGACGCGTGAGCTTGCGGCGCAGGTTGAAGAAAGCGTGCGTACCTACGGCGCCCACCTTCCGTTCAAGTCCCTCGTCATGTTTGGCGGCGTCGGCATGAACCCGCAGATTTCGGCGCTCAGGAGCGGTATCGACATCCTCGTGGCCACTCCCGGCCGTCTGCTCGATCACGCGCAACAGCGCAATGTCGACCTTTCAGGCGTCGAAGTACTGGTACTCGACGAAGCCGACCGCATGCTCGACATGGGTTTCATTCACGACATCAAGCGCGTCATCAAGCTGGTGCCGAAGAAACGCCAGAATCTGCTGTTCTCTGCGACCTTTTCGGATGAAATCCGCACTCTGGCCAGCACCTTTCTGGTCGACCCCGAGTATGTCGAATCGGAGCGTCGCAATTCCCCGCCCGATCTCGTCAAGCAGTATGTTTACAAAGTCGACCGTGAGCGCAAGCGCGATCTGCTGGTTGAACTGATCCGTGACAAGGGCTGGTATCAGGTACTGGTATTCACGCGCACCAAATGGGGTGCCAACGGGCTGACTGAAAAGCTGCTCAAGGCCGGCATCGAGGCCGACGTCATACACGGCAACAAAAGCCAGAATGCCCGTACGCGGGCATTGGCCAATTTCAAGAGCGGCAAACTGCACGTGCTGGTAGCCACCGATATTGCCGCACGCGGCATCGACATCAACGAGTTGCCGCATGTCGTCAACTTCGAGTTGCCGAACGTGGCCGAAGACTACGTGCATCGCATTGGCCGTACCGGCCGTGCGGGCACCGAGGGCGCGGCGGTTTCGCTGGTCTGCGTCGATGAACACAAGCTGTTGCACGACATCGAGCGCCTGCTCAAAAAACAGATTGAAGTCGTCGCCTATCCGGGTTACGAGCCTGACCCCGGCATACGCGCCGAACCGATCCTGATGCGCTCGGCCGGAACGCGAGGCGGGCAGCGTTCACAGGCGGGTCGTTCGGGGAGTGGCGCAGCGCGCGGGAGTTCGCCCAAAGCCGCAGGGGGACCACGCACCGGAACGGGAAAACCGGGTGGCGCTTCGCACCATAGCGGAAACCGCCACCGCTAGGGCATTGCTTCGGGTGAGCTTCGCCAATCCTCAGGTCACCACCGGTTCACCCAATTCGTCGGTGTTCCGGTCGTCAATATTTCGTAGGCAGCACGTGCAGCACCTTCCTGGAGTACCGCGACGGAAGATTCAGAGTACCAGGCGGTGTGATCGGTCAGAATCACGTTTTTCAATCCGCGTAAGGGGCAATCCTCGGTGATCGGCTCTCGGTCCAGAACATCGAGTGCAGCGCCGAATATCTGCCCGGCTTTTAAGGCAGCCGCCAAGGCATGAACATCAACAAGCCCACCTCTCGAGGTATTGATGAGACAAGTCCTTTTGTTCATCAGGCTTAAAGTACGTTCATTGATGATGTTGTGATTTTCTGCTGTAGCCGGCGCATGCAAGGAGATGATCTTGGAGCGAAGACACATATCATCAAATTCGACCCGGATAACTTTATGTTGCTCAAGGACAGCGTCAGGCACGTAAGGGTCGTAAACCAGCACGTCACCCACACCAAAAGCGCGCATTCTTTCCAGATAGGCACGGGCGATTTTCCCGAATCCGACCAGGCCTAATGTGGAACCTGCGATACGATAAATGGGTTCTTTCTGGCCAAAACCCCATTGTTTATTCATGACTTGCTCATTGCGTGAGACGACACGGCGAACAAGGGCCAGAGTCAGAGCCGCCGCATGGTCACTGACTTCGATTTCAGCACCATAATGGGGTACGTTGGCTACGCGAATCCCGCGTCGCTTCGCGGCTTCCAGGTCGATTGTATCGACACCGACGCCATAGCGAACGATGCCGCCGTTTTCTCTCAGATGTTCGATGGCTTCAGCGTTCAATGCGGTGTCTCTGACAAGAACAACATCGACCTGGCGCAACTGGTCGAGCAAAACAGAGCGGTTCCCGTCCCAGTTCAAACTGCGTACTTCAGCGCCAAGCGCTGCCAATACTCGACGCTCAGCACTGTAGTCGGCGAACCCTGGCTCGATTACACCAATAACGGGAGTGGATTTAGAATTTATTGATTCAGAAGCCAATACAGTGTTGCTCATGCCAAGTACCTCCATGTCTAGAATTGATTAATTGATAAACCAATATCAGATCGATTTTTGTAAGACCGATCCAATTGTAAATGCGAACGTGCTGCAATGCCCACCGGGTGAAAACAGTAGCTTAAGCATCCCATCGATCATTGAAGATATCACCACCCCAGATGATGATACCGTTCGCCCGAAGGGTTCGCAGTCTTGCAACTGAGGTTTTCAAGTTCATCCGATTACTCCTCAATGCTGAACGTATCAGGGCAACTTCAGTATTTCGTTACGGTTTATCCAGCCAGACCATCGATGCCATGCGCCCGGTCTGCCCATTGCGCCGGTAAGAGAAAAAGCGGTCCGCTTCACTGACGGTACAGAACGAGCCACCGAAAACCCTTTCAACGCCCTGCCCTGCCAGACGCTGGCGGGCCAGAAGGTAAATGTCCGCCAGCCATTTACTGGGCAGCGACGGTTTGAAGGCTGCCGCTGCCTGTGCGTCTGTGGAGACGAAAGCCGAACGGACCTCGTCGCCCACTTCAAAAGCCTGCCGCCCGATGGCTGGCCCAAGATAGGCCATGATATTTTTGCCGGGCACACCCATCGCGGTAACGGTTTCTTCCAGTACACCGGCAGATAGTCCGCGCCAGCCGGCATGGGCGACTGCGACAACGCTCCCCGAATCATCACAGAACAAGACCGGCAGGCAATCGGCAGTCATCACGACACACACCACTCCCGCCTTTCGCGAAAAAGCAGCATCGGCCTGCGGCGGCTGATCGCCGGAGTGAAACCGGTCGGCGTCGACGATCCGGGTACCATGGATCTGCTCCAGCCAGACCGGATCACTTTCAAACACATCCCTTAAACGTGCCCGATTGGTGGCTACGGCCAAGGGATCATCGCCAACGTGGTCGCCCAGATTAAGGCTGGAATACATGCCCTGACTGACGCCGCCGTTGCGCGTGGTGATCAGGCTGCGCACCCCTTCCGGTGCTGGCCAGTCAGGCACGAACCATGGCGGGCTACTCAACATCATCCTCGTCGTCTTCGCCGCTATCGCTATCGCCATACGCGTAGATGATTTGCGGACCACCTTCGGGGTCATCGTCCCAATCCTCATCCGCTTCCTGTTCACTGGTACGCGCCTCGAAAGCCAGCAGGCGCGCTGTCTCGATCAGTTCGGCCATGTCATCCGGAGGATTCGATTTCCACAGCATCGGCTTGCCGCTTGCCGGGTGTACCAACCCGAGGCGACGCGCATGCAGAGCCTGACGATGGAATTCGGGACCGATCGGCACCCGGCTGGTACCCCCGCCATAAACGGGATCACCGACCAGGGGATGCCCGATGGATGTCATGTGCACTCGAATCTGGTGCGTCCGCCCGGTTTCCAGAGCACATTCAACCAGCGTGCAGTCGATGAAGCGTTCGACAATTCGGTAGTGTGTCCGCGCCGGTTTGCCGGTCTTTACCACCGCCATTTTTGTCCGCTGTGTCGGATGACGGCCAATCGGAGCATCGACCGTAGCGCCGCGCTCAAGCTTGCCGCGGACCAGGGCCTGATAGAAGCGTTTGACCGTACGCGCCTGCAACTGGCGCACCAGGTCGGTCTGTGCCTCGAGCGTCCTAGCGACGACCATCAGGCCGCTGGTATCCTTGTCGAGGCGATGCACAATACCGGCACGCGGCACCCTTTCAAGCTCGGGCGCATGGTAGAGCAAGGCATTGAGCAGTGTTCCGCTCCAGTTGCCGCTGCCCGGATGAACCACCAGACCGGCCTGCTTGTCGAGTACGATCAGCGTCTCATCCTCGTGGACGATAGTGAGCACAATGGCCTCCGGAACCGACGACAGTTTATGCTCATCAGTTGCTTCGGCCAGTTCAATGAGTTCTCCGCCCCAAAGCTTCTGCTTTGGTTCACGGACGGTAAAACCGCCGACGGCAACCCTTCCTTCACGGATCCAGTTCTGCAAGCGGCTGCGCGAATGCTGCGGCCGCAGACGAGCGAGCACCAGATCAAGACGCTGACCTCCGCAATCTGCAGGAACGCTCAGAGCAAGTTTCGGGTTTGCGCTATAATCAGCGCGCTCGGCCATCTCCCAGGGACTGGGCTCGGGCGGATCGATTTCTGTTTTTTTATGTGGAATTTTCATTATGCGTAGTTTAGCGGTTATCGCAGCGCTTTTCCTCGCCACCTTCTTTGCCGGTTGCGGACTCCTGCCCGAAGTGAAGGATGAAACTGTAGGCTGGTCGGCCAACAAGTTGTACACCGAAGCCAAAGAATCGCTCAATGAAGGCGGCTACGAAAAAGCGATCAAGTATTTTGAAAAGCTTGAATCGCGCTACCCCTATGGCCGTTTTGCCCAGCAGGCCCAGATCGACATCGCCTACGCTTACTGGAAATCCAGCGAACCCGCTTCAGCCATTGCCGCCTGTGAGCGTTTCATCAAGCTGCACCCGAATCACCCGAACGTCGACTATGTTTACTATCTGCGCGGACTGGTAAATTTCAACGAGGATCTGGGCCTACTGGGTCAGGTCAGCCAGCAGGACATGACCGAGCGCGATCCGAAAGGCGCTCGCGAATCCTTTGACGCTTTCAAGGAACTGGTGACCCGTTATCCGGACAGCAAGTACACTCCGGATGCCATCCTGCGCATGAAGTATCTGGTCAATGCACTGGCCTCTCTGGAGGTTCACGTCGCCCGCTACTACATGAAGCGCAACGCCTATGTGGCGGCCATCAATCGCTCACAGTTCGCGTTGAAAAACTACCCTGAGGCACCGGCCACCGAAGAAGCCTTGTTCATCATGGTCAAGGCCTACGATCAGATGGGCATGAATGATCTGCGCGACGATATCGAGCGTGTGATGCGCAAGAACTATCCGAACAGTGTCTATTACACCCGTGGCCTTGAACGCAAGGAAGCGTGGTGGAAGCTCTGGTAGTTATTATCGCTGTCAATTGATCTGTTTTTGAAGCCTTGAAGTGAAGAATGACTTCAGCTTGACTGCTTGATCGCCAGCACCGCCTGATTGCGCAAGGTGCGCAATAGGGACAGTTCCTTTTCGGGAATGACGATTTCCCCGGCATGATCATTGTCCGCGTAGATCATGGCCACCGGATTGCTCTTGATACACAAGGGAAAGATGACAAAGGTTCCGGCATTCACCCCCTTGCGGAACCACTCCGGAATGCGTGTGGAAATCTTGGGGTCATTGGTATCGGTGATCAGGATATCGACGCCCTTGGACAAGGCGGCATGAAAAATATCCGGCGTGAAAACCAGAGAGAAATTGAATCGCCGGGCGATCTCCAGCGCATCCGGCCCGAAGCCGAAACGGCCTAGCATCGAGTTGCTGCGTGCATCGCGTACGCACAGGATGACCCGCTTGAAACCTTTGGCGCGGTACATCGTTTCAAGAATGATGCGCAATACGTCATTGAGCTTGAAATCCTCGACCAGCGTATTGCTGATATCCTGAATCCCGGCCAGCAGAATCACTTCAGGATTCCCGACTTCTGCCGCCCCTTCGGTTTCACCCTCCACAACCGGGCTGCCGGGCGCACCGGCCGGAACTACATCGGAAAGCACCGTTTCAGCACTATCACTGTCTATGCCCACCGCCGTTTCCGGAACCACCGCGTTCCCGGGTTTTGCACTCCACCGCTTCATCTGCTTGCCGAACGCAGATTGCTTCAGATTGATGCCGATGATTCCGGCGAACTGCGCCACCTCCTGAAACGACTTCTCCATCGTTTCGCGCAAAGCCTGGTCACCGAGCGCGATGTTCTCGCCGAAACGCGCCGTGATCTTGCGCAGTTCCTTTTGTCGCTGCTCAGGTTCCACTCCGGAAATCATCGTGCATAATTCATTGGAGAAGGCCGACAGTATGCGCATGCGCTCTTCAACGGTATTGGCCTTGCGCACGGCGCCAGCCGGCAACTTGCGCATGCTGTTGACAATGAGATTGGGAAAACCCCAGGTGCGCGCGATGCCGATACCCAGATCCTCAAACGAAATGCCCAGGACCTGAACCGCCGCCGCTTCCTCGCTACAGGGTTTCTGCTCGATCAGCCGCTTGATTTCTTCACTTTCGTCCGGAAAATAGAACTGACTCAATAAACGCCCCAGGCTATGGAACATTGAGCAGATGAAAGCCTGTTCTACATCACGCGCCGAGGTTTTTTCGCCAATATTCTTGGCCAGAATGGCGGCCAGGTTGGCGCGCAGGAATTCCTCCTTGAGCAGATTGGCATTGCCCTTGTTTTGCAGGTGCTCGAAGAGCATAACCGTAATGGAAATATTGCGTACGGCATCAAAGCCAAGAACCAGAACGGCACGCGAAATCGTGCTGATGTTTCCGCCGCCGGCCTGGCGAAAATACACGGAATTAACGAGGCGAAGAATCTTGTTGGTCAGTGAAAAATCCTTGAGGATCGAATTGGAGAGGTTGGAGATGCTTTCCTTGTCGGATCCCGTAATCTTGTTGATCGTACTGACCGATTCCGACAAGGCCGGGAAGTCACTCTTGCGCCGCATGCGCCGCAGCAGAAAATCGATGGTGCTTTGCTTGGCATCGGACGAGGTTACCGGATCGTCTGGTTCCAGGTAGGCATCGAGCGCCTCGCGCATCCGGGTTGCCGAAGCAAAACGCTGCTGCCGATCCCTGGCAATCGCCTTGTAAAGGACGCTGGCCAGCTCGTCGTCGATTTCGCTACCGGCCGGCAACCTGATTTCTTCGTTGGCCACCCGGTTCATGACCTCATGAATATTTTCGCCCTGTACCGCCCGCTGCCCGGTCAACAATTCATAAAGCACCAGTCCGGCCGAGAACACGTCGCTGCGTTCGCTGTGTTCTCGCCGGTCGATGTATTCAGGTGCCATATACGCAGGCGTTCCCATGAAGGCTTCGGCATCGTTCGACCGTGCCTCGACATGCGCGGCAATGCCAAAGTCCATGACGCGCGGCATGCCATCGCTATCGATCAGAATATTGTTCGGTTTGAGGTCGCGATGAATGATGCCTGCCGCATGGGCGTGAGCAATGGCCTCCAGCACAGAATTGATAATGGCAATGGCTTTCACCGGCGTCAGTTGACCGTTTGCTTTCAGGTAATCACCCAGATTCTTGCCCGGAACAAACTCAAAGACGAGGTAAAGATCGCCCTGCTCTTCTCCGGCCTCAAAGATGGGGACGATGCTGGGGTGGCGCAACTGGCTGACAATACGCGCTTCGGCAAGCAGTTGCTGATTCTGCTGCGGATCGGGATGGGCGAAATGCAGCGTCTTGATCGCCACCTCGCGCTGCAAATGCGGGTCGCGCGCCAGATAGACAATGCTCTGCGCTCCCCGACCCAGTTCGCGGATGATCTCGAAACGACCTATTTGCTTGCTCATGGTGCTCATCACCTCTGTCGTGGCTTGATACTACCCGTATCCGGCACCGGGAAGAAGGAAGCCAATCACAGTGTCCGCCAATTAAATCCAGACAAGGCGCGGTGCGGACCCGATGTCCCCACAGACACACGCCCGCTGGGAAAATTCCGCCGCCATGCTGCTGACATCCTTTTCACTGACCTGCAGGAGGAGAAAACCCGGTTCTGCAGGCCACCCACCGTCATCGGCTACATTGCAGGCCAGTCGGTAAGTCCAGCCTAGCCTCTGCAGACGTTCCAGCAGTTGCATTTGCCGCAAAGGGTTTTCATCGTCGCAGCGTATCCCTCCAGGGTTATACGCGGTAAGCAGGCCCCAGCAGGAGACACCCTGCCGGAGCAGAAAATCATCGAACGCGGGATCGTGCACACCAATCCTCAACTCGAAAATCCCGTCATCCGTTTCAACCCGATAGCTGCTGGCCCTGAACGCCGTGTCAAGCGCCTCGATCTTCATAGCTCGCCGTCATTCGGCTCGTTCTGCTCTATCTCCTCGAGATCCCCAAGTCTGGCCTGCGCTTCAATCACCGGCAAAGCCTCGACACCTTTCAGCTTGCGTTCGATCTGGCGTGTCCGTACGCCCGCCGATTCGATACTTTTGGTCGCCTGCTCAAGCTTCTTGCGCGTTGATTCGAGCGCTTCGCCAAACTTGCCGAATTCGGTCTTGACCGCTCCCAGCACGCCCCAGACTTCCGACGATCGTTTCTCGATGGCCAGCGTCCGGAATCCCATCTGCAGACTGTTGAGCAAGGCCGCCAGGGTCGTCGGGCCGGCGATGCTGATGCGGAAATCACGTTGCAATCCATCGGCCAGCCCCGGGCGACGCAAGGCTTCGGCATAGAGCCCTTCAGTCGGCAGATAGAGGATGGCGAAGTCGGTGGTGTAAGGCGGTTCGACGTACTTGTCGCGGATCTTCTTCGCTTCATCGCGCAGGCGCATCTCAAGAGCCTTGGCCGCCAGTTCGACGGCCAGCGGATCGGCTCGCTCCTGGGCTTCGATCAGGCGCTGATAATCCTCCATCGGGAATTTTGCATCGATCGGCAGCCAGACCGGACGCTTGTCGTCCTCACCGATCTCCCGTCCCGGCAGGCGGATGGCAAATTCAACGCGTTCATTGCTGTTCGGTCGCGTAATGACATTCTTCTCGTACTGCTCGGCGGTAAGGACCTGATCGAGCAGCGCCTCCAATTGCACCTCGCCCCAGGTCCCCCGTGTCTTGACGTTGGTCAGCACCTTCTTCAGGTCACCGACACCGGCCGCCAGCGACTGCATTTCGCCCAGCCCCTTGTGCACCAGTTCAAGACGCTCGCTGACCAGCCTGAACGAGTCGCCAAGACGCTGTTCCAGCGTCGCGTGCAGCTTTTCATCGACGGTCTTGCGCATCTCCTCCAGCTTGTTCGCGTTGTCCGCCTGTATGGCTCCCAACCGGGATTCCACAGTCAGGCGCAATTGCTCGAAACGCTGCTCGTTGCTTTGCGTCAGCCGGGCCAGTTGCTGTGCAAACGACTCAAGCTGCTGCCCCTGCAGGCTACCCAACTGAGCCAACTGGGCCGACAAGGTTTTGGCCAGACGATCCAGCGCCTGCGATTGCTCTTCGCGATCCCCGCGCGCTGCTGTCGCCGTTTCCAGGCGCCCGCGCGCCAGTTCCTGACGCAACTCGCGCTCAACCCGCTCCAGCCCACCTTCCAGCGCACGGAAATAGGGATCCAGTGCATCGTCCTTGCGGGCAACCCGTTGCAGCAAGACCAACTGCAGCAAGAGCACGATGACGCCCATCGCCACCAGCCCGTATAACAAGGAATCACTCATGCCATTCATTCTTTTCTTTCAAGATTCGACCACTTTCGCTTTCACCCGACGCTCACTTCAGCGTGAAGTCCGCACGACTGCCTCTGGCCTTCTCGGCGGAACCCGGCTTGGCTTCTGTCGCGGCGGGTTTACTTGGCATCAGGAACACCCGTTCGGCAGACACCTCATGTTCAATCAGCCAGTCACGCACGACCTTCGCCCGTCGCGCCCCCAGGGCGCGCAGATCGTCGTCATCGACGCTTGAATTGGCCAGCATCAGTTTTTCCATTTCATCAACCGGTAGACTCTTCACCAGGCCAACCATATTACGGGGCTTGGGGAATTTTTCTGCCTTATAGACCCGCTCGAGCAGCACCGGGTACTCCTGAGCACTGAGCTCTACGGTTTCCGCCGAACCGCTTTCGAGTCCATTCCTGGTCAGATCCTCACGTTTCAATGCCCTCACCTTGCGCTCAATGCGTGCGCGTTTCAATCCCTCAGGATCATGCTCGGAATCAAACCGCCCTTCAATTTCCAGTTTGAGCGACGGTCGGTCAATCAGTGCCTTGGCCAGATTCTCGAGCCGTTTCTGAGCGTCGGATGTAATCGATGCCCGCCCGTTGTCAAATTCGACAGTCGACAGTTCTTCGCCCGAACCGAACATGGAACCGAGCAAGGCAAAGGGCGAAGTCACGACCTTGACAAAAAGATTGACGATGACCTTGACGACCAGGCCTCCAATGCTGAACTGCGGATCATTCAGCGACCCGGAAATAGGCAGGTTGAGATCAATTTCACCATTCCTGTTCTTGAGTAGGGAAATGGCCAGTCTCACCGGCAGTTTGGTGGCATCCGGACTTTCAACCGGGTCACCGAACGTCAACTGATCGAGAAATACCCGATTTTCGGCCAGAAGCTGATCGTTCTCGATCTTGTACTTGACGAACAGGGAAAGCTTGCCCTTCTCGATTGCGTAGCCGGCGTACTTGCCCGAATAGGCAGAGAATGGGGTCATCTCGACGCCTTTGATCTCCGCCTGCAGATCAAGATAGGGTTTGGCCGACAGCGGATTGATCTGCGCGCTTACACTGAGCGGCGCCACTCTGTCGTAACTGCCCCGCAGTTCAAGAACGGCCAGACTTCCCGGTTCGGACGACAGACCGGTGACATGGCCACCAATCTCTTGCAGATTCGCCGTGTAGTTTGGTTTGACGAAGTTGTCGGTGAATCTGACCGTGCCGCCCTGCAAGGTGATCTTGCCGATCTTGATCGGCAGCACCGGCTTGCTTCCCGTTGCCTCCGTCACCACCTGCACACCCGCTTTGCCCTCGGAAGATACTGTCGCCGAGGCGACATCAGGTTTCGCCGCTGGGTCAGCCTCCGGCGGAACCGCTACAGCCGTTCCCGCATCGGGCTGGCGCACGATCTGCAGGAGATTGAGTTTGCCCTCCGGGCTGATAATGACACGGGCAAAAAAATCGGAAAGCGCCACATCACCGATGGAAACCGAATCCGGATTGAGGCGAAGATCAACCTTGCCGAAATAGAACGATTTCCAGCGCAGGAAATCGGCCGAATTGATCTTATCCACCGCATAAAAATCACCAATCGTCGCCTGCCCGGAGAATCCTCCGGTAAGAGCGACCGCCCCGCCCGTCTTCTCGGCATCGGTCTGACGCAGTTGCAAGACACCGTTCACGGTCACCTGCCCACGGGTTACGTCAATATTGAGTTTCTCGGAAAAATAGGGTTGCAGCGGGAGCAATTCAAGCGTCTTGATATTCAGATTCAGGTCGGCATTGAGCGGAAAGGCTTTCAGGCTGCCATCCACGGCGACTTGGCCCTTGCCATTGAGCTTGAAACGCGCCGCCAGTTTGGCCGTCTGCCCAGGCTCGGTCGACAAGTTTGCCATTTCAAAGCCAAAGCCTTCGATGCTTTGCGTCGATTTGGGTGAAACAGCATTATCTTCAAAACGCAGGCCGATATCCTCGCCGACATAGCTGGCCACCGTAATTTTCCACGGTAGCGAGGTTTCCTTCTGGGACGCCTCGGCAACCCGCAATGCGGGCGGCTTGAGCCATTCGATCCGGCCATCCGGCCCCCGCCGCATCAGGCCGCGCACGCCTCGCGCCAGAACGTCGCCAATCACTACTTCGTGCCTGGCCAGATTGAGTTGCCCGCCCTTGACACTAAAGGTGTCAATCTTCAGCCACTCATTGGCAATGACCCGCCAGCCGAGATCAAACATTCCCGGTTCCGTTCCTTTGGAATCGAGCTTACTGAGGTTGAACTCAATGGCTTCGATACTTGCCTTGAACGGCTTGACATTCGACTCGTCAAACCAGCGCAGGGCACCTCCCGTCACCTTTGCCTCGCCGAGAGACCACTCGACCGGAACAGCAGGCTCAGGCTTTCCTGCCGCTTCAGGCGGTGATCTGTCGGCTGTCGCCAATTCCCTGCTGAAAAGATCGTTCCAGTTGATCGTACCTTGCGCGCTGACCCGGGCATGGACTTCCGGTGAATCCACGGTAAAACGATCGACGACAAACTTGCGCCCCAGCAAATCTGCCGATCCGAGTTCCAGGTCAAGATGCTTGAAGGAGAACAACGGAGCACCTGACGCGGCATTGACGTTAAGACTCTTGATCGCCGCCGCACCGGATAGCAGCAGTGTTGAAGGCTTGCCCTGTTCCTGGCGGAAGACCAGCTTCAGCTTCGTATCCAGTGCGCCGGACAAGACCTTGATCGGCAATTTGAACGGCATGTAATCAAGGTATTTTGCCAGTTCCAGATTGCCCAGATCCACAGCTATTTCACTCTCCAGCGAATTGGCAAAAGGTTTGCTCCGGCCTTTGATGACAAGGGGGGCGCCGTTGATGTGCGCCGAGAACAAGGGTTCGACAAAGCTTTCAGTGGCATACGTCATGCTCGACACAAAGGGCAAACTCAGATTGATGTCGCTGACGATATGCTTTTCGTCAAGCAGACGATCCTCGAACTCGATCACCCCGCCCGCAAGTTGAATGTTATTGAGCGAGAAAGGTGGCGTCGGAGCGTTGCTCTTGGGCCTGTCCAGAAATTCGTCAACCAGGTCGGAGAAGTTGTAGCGCTTATCCGGCAAGCGCACGACCCTGAGTTTGGGCTTCATCAGACGGATTTCGCCAAGAACCGGCCCGCCACGGAATATCGAGACGGACTCGAGGTTCAGGTACAGGCTGTCAAAACTGGCGAAGACCTCCCCGCCTTCCCGCTCCTTGATGACAACGCCCTCCAGAGTCACCGAGAGCGCATAGGGATTGATGCTGACGCTGTTGACGGCTACCGGCCGGTGCAGCGCCTTGCCGAGTTGTTCAAGCACGGTCGATTTGACCAGGGACGGCAGGATGAAAAAACCCAGTACACTGACCAGCACAAAGGCTATCAGCATCCGCAAAGCGTATTTTTTCGTTCTTGGGGAATGCACAGCCGCCTGAAGTTTCGCTTTGTCAATCATGATATCCAGCCGTAACTTATTGTTGGAAGTTGAAATTTATCACGAACGCCCGTTATTAGAGGGTCCAAAGAGAAATGATGGAAATTGCCGTGCATGCTTTCAACTCAATCAAGCTAAAATGCAATTTTAATCCACTATTTTTTGCTTTAAGGCCAGAATGAGAGCGCTCGTCATTGAGGACAGCAGAACCAGCCTGAAGCTTCTTTGCGGCCATATCGAGAAAATGGGCATGACGCCGATTCCGGCTGAAACGGGATCTTCAGGCATTGAACTTTTTCTGAAAGAGCGCCCGGATCTGGTTCTGCTTGACATCATCATGCCCGACCTCGACGGCTATGAAGTGGCGCGCCAGATTCGCCAACTGGAATCGCCCGGTGACTGGACGCCGATCATCTTTCTCAGTTCCCTGAACAAAGACAAGGACATCGAGATGGGAATCGCCGCGGGTGGCGACGATTATCTCCTCAAGCCGATCAGCGAAGTCGTTCTCGCCGCCAAGATTCGGGCCATGCAGCGTATCATTCAGATGCGTCAGTCGCTGCTCGTGCTGACCCGGAAACTCGATGCCGCCAATCAGGAACTGAAACGACTGACCTCGCTTGATGGCCTCACTGGCATCGCCAATCGTCGCCACTTCGACAGTGTGCTTTTGCAGGAATGGCGACGCTCGATGCGTCAGGGCGAGGAACTGTCGATACTCATGTGCGACATCGATTTCTTCAAAATGTACAACGATAGCTTTGGCCATCAGCGCGGTGACGAGTGCCTGCGTCAGATCGCCCAGACCTTGGCCCAGAGCATGGATCGTGGAGGCGACCTGCTCGCTCGCTACGGCGGAGAGGAATTTGTTGCCGTTCTGCCGGGAACCACACTTCACGGCGCCGCGTTGGTAGCCGAGCAGATGCGTCAAGCCATCAGCCAGTTGGCTATTGCTCACCCCGGAACGCCATTTGCCCATGTCACTGCAAGTTTTGGCGTTGCTTCAGCCATAGCGATGCCTGAAACCGACCCGCAGGAGGTTGTTGGTGCCGCCGATCTGGCGCTCTACAAGGCAAAGCACGAAGGACGAAATCGTGTGTGCCAGACAAGATCCCTTGACCCTCAAGAAAACTGAACTGAATTAGCATGCCCCCGCCTTCTCCCACGCCACCGAAAATCCTGATCGTCGATGACAACGATCTGATGAGATCGCTGTTGCGCGGAATTCTGCGCGGCGAGCCCTATCAGATCATCGGTGAAGCCAGAAACGGTGCGCTCGCCCTCGAATTCATCGGCAGGACAAAACCGGACATCGTCTTTCTCGACGTCATGATGCCGGAAATGGACGGTCTGGAAGCGCTGCAGAACATCAAAGGCAAACACCCGGAAATCGTCGTCGTCATGATCACCGGTAATCCGAGCGTAGAAAACGTTCAGGAATCAATCCAGGGCGGAGCCAGTGGCTTCATCATCAAGCCTTTCAATTCCGCCAAGGTACTGGATTCACTGAATCGTGCCTGGCTGACACGGACGCCCCCTCCACCACCCCTCGCCCAGAGGGACGACTGATCGTTCGTTCAGAAACCGTTCTTCCACTCGCGCAGCACCGTAAACACCGCAAGTGCACCCGATGTCTGTGCCACCCTGCTCTGTGCTGAAGCGACAATTTCAGGTTCGCTACAGCGCAGGAACGGATTCGTCGCCTTCTCGAGCACCAGCGCTGAGGGTACGGTGGCCCATCCCTTGGCGCGTGCCACGGCGACCTCATCCACCCGTTGCCGCAAAAGGCGGTTGCCGGGTTCGACAGTCAGGGCAAAACGCAAATTGGCCTCGGTATACTCGTGCGCACAATACACAGCGGTCTGATCGGGCAATGCCGCAAGTCGCGACAGGGAGGCGTGCATCTGTGCCGGCGTTCCCTCAAACACCCTTCCACAACCGGCCGCAAACAGCGTGTCGCCGCAGAACAGAACGCCGGAACCATAGTAGGCCAGGTGTCCGGATGTATGCCCTGGAACCGCGAGAACCTGAAAGTCGACGCCCAGCGACTCCAGACAGATCGTTTCACCGCCACGCAAAGGCTGAGTGATGGCTGTGATAGACTCCATTGCCGGACCAAATACCTGGGCCGGATAATGTGCCAGCAGATTCGCCACGCCGCCCTGATGATCGGCATGGTGATGCGTAACCAGGATGGCCGTCAGTGACAGTCCGTCGCGCTCAAGCACTTCAAGCACGGGGCGTGCATCACCGGGATCGACCACAACGGCTGAAGCCCCTTTGCGCAACAGCCAGATGTAGTTATCCTTGAAAGCCGGAATTCTGATGATTTCAAACATGCACTGATTGTGGAAGAACTGCGGAAAATGTCAATTCCCGTGATCGACAACTGGCTCCAGACAGCGCAAGGTCGCTACGTCATGGCCTGGGAACAGGACAGGATCGATGCGGTTGTTGCTGATCTGTTTGGCTACAACGCGCTGCAACTCGGCTTTCCGCAATATGATCTGCTCGCCCAGAACCGCATCCCCCTGCGCCAGATTGCCGGGGAGGCGGGGCCGGTCGATGTCCTCTGCGATCTTAGAGAACTCCCCTTTGCCGCCAACAGCATCGATCTGGTCGTCATGCCGCACGTTCTCGAATTCCATGATGATCCGCACCAGATCCTGCGTGAAGTCGAACGCATTCTGATTCCGGAAGGGCAACTCGTCATCACCGGTTTCAATCCGCTGTCCTTATGGGGTTTGCGCCGACACTTGCCCAAGTGTCCGGATGAGTTCCCGACGAATGGAAACTACATTTCCGTGCTGCGCCTCAAGGATTGGCTGCAACTGCTCAGCTTTGAGGTCGAACGCGGGAATTTTGGCTGTTACGCACCGCCCTTTCATCATGAACGCTGGATCAAACGCTGGCATTTCATGGAAGCGGCCGGTAACCGCTGGTGGAGTTTTGGCGGGGGTGTTTATCTGCTGCGGGCAGTGAAACGGGTACGCGGCATGCGCCTCATCCTGCCGCCATGGAACCAGAAAAAAGCAGCTCGCAAGGCACTTACCGCTGTCACTCAAAAGGGAATCGAACAACGTGGGCAATGAAGAAATCATCACCATCTACGCTGACGGCGGCTGTCGTGGCAACCCCGGCCCGGGCGGCTGGGGCGTATTCCTGCAGGCCGGAAGCAAGGCCAAGGAACTCTGGGGTGGCGAAGCGGACACAACCAATAACCGGATGGAACTGACCGCCGTCATCCGTGCCCTCGAAGCCCTCAAGCGTCCGGCCATAATCGAGGTTCATACTGACTCGCAATATGTGCAAAAAGGCATCAGCGAATGGATTCACAACTGGAAACGCAACGGCTGGCGTACATCCGACAAGAAGCCGGTCAAGAATGCCGACCTCTGGCAATGCCTTGATAAACTCGCCAAAGAGCACGATATCAAGTGGCTATGGGTGAAAGGCCACGCCGGCCATCCCGGCAATGAACGCGCTGACGGACTGGCCAATCGGGGCATCGACGAATTGCTGGCCAAAGACAGCAAATCACCGAAATTGCCAAAGTACTGAACATCTCCTGCACGGATTGACCCATCATGCGCCAAATTTTTCTCGATACAGAAACCACCGGCCTTGAGCACAAACTCGGACACCGCATTATCGAAATAGGATGTGTCGAGATGCGCAACCGCCGGCTGACTAATCGCCATTTTCACCGCTACATCAACCCGGAGCGCGACATCGACGCCGGTGCGCTCTCGGTTCATGGAATCAGTCTTGAATTCCTTCAGGACAAACCTCGTTTCGCCGATATCGCCGCCGAATTTCTCGATTTTGTGCGTGGTGCCGAACTGATCATCCACAATGCTTCCTTCGATATCGGCTTTCTCAACGCTGAACTTGCCCTGCTCGACATGGCGCCGATCAGCACCGTGTGCCACAGCGTTAGTGACACCTTGCGCATGGCCAAGGATCTGCACCCCGGAAAAAAGAACAACCTCAACACGCTGTGCGAGCGCTACGGCGTCGATAACTCACGCCGCACCCTGCACGGCGCTCTGCTCGACGCAGAAATTCTTGCCGAAGTTTATGTGGCGATGACCCGCGGTCAGGAAAGCCTGATCATGGAACTCAGCAGCGAAAGCTCAGGCCAGCCTGAAACCGTGGAACAGGCGCAGACCCGTGCCCCGGGCAAGGCGCAACGCATCATTTACGCCAGTACAGACGAACTCGCCGAACACGAACAGGTGCTGACAGCAATCGAAAAGGAAAGCAAGGGAAAATGCCTGTGGCATTCAGGTGCAGGAGTCAGTTGATCGAAGCGACCGACTGAGAGGCTGTGAAAATATCGAGCTGGCACAACACCCACCCTCGTCACCCCGGCGAAAGCCGGGGTCCAGTTCGTTCATCTAATTGATTTAATTGACGTCGGTGGTGCGCACTGGATCCCGGCCTACGCCGGGAAGACGAATTTATAA
>JAIFKU010000046.1 GCA_020049495.1 Accumulibacter sp. | reverse complement strand
GGCCATCGTGGCGGACACGGCCTTTCCATCCCGCGCGAAAACCCGGAGCGTAGTACTCATAGGCTCTGCCCTGGACATAGTAGGGTTCGCGAATGTAGGTCTCTCTCCAGAACATTTCTTCGGCAGTCGGGTTGACGGCCTCGGCCGTGCTCTTGCCCACCAAGCCGCCCATTACTGCGCCCGCCGCTGCTCCAATCACGGCTCCAATCGGCCCCGCTGCCGTTCCCAGCGCAGCGCCGGAAAGCCCACCGAAAACTGCGCCAGCACCGGTACCGAGCGGGTGAGCGCCCGGTGTCCCGGAGATCGGATCGCGATTCAGATCTTCCTCGTTAGCGACAATTTTTCTTGTAATCAATTCCGACATTTCCGTTCTCCTTTATCGATTGCCAGGACTTCAAGTTTGCTTTCATAGACTAAGCGCAGCGCCAGATTTGATCAGTGCGATGGAACACGCTGGTGGCAACGGAAAGAACCCTGGCCACGGTCCACCGTGTAGCACCCGGGCGCTTCAGGATCGACCTATGGAGAGCCAAATACCTGCAAGAATGACTTATCAATGGCGCATTGATAGGAACCAAGCAGCGCCTTGTAGGCTGCCCAGTCGGGACCCGAGATCAAATCGACATGGCGCTTTCGGCGTTCCGTAACGATGCGGTTCTCGGGGCAACCCGCCGGAGTGCCAAAGTCGAAACCACGCCGGTCTTGTGTTTTTCTGGGGACCGACGATCTTTCACGCATGTTTTTCATGACAACCTCCGCAACTCGAATAGTGGTTAAAGAGTGATACATACCCGTTAGCGACACGACCAACAGAAGTCACGATGCAAGAAAAAGCAAAGGCTGGTCTGTACGGCATCAAACATTCCATTCGCGATAAATAACTGCGGCGGGTGGCCGGCCGTAAATGGGTTTTCGAAGCAAGGCAATCCACGTTGCGGGTATGCGAATACATCTTTCGTACCGCCGCACCAGGCATGATGAATCGCGGACATGGCAATTGGTGCCTTATGTGCGTTAGAGCACAGTGTTTCTACTCTTGCCCGGTTAGAGTTTCCCTTGGAATCCAACGAGTTTCCTCCTTCAGACTGACCGTCTCCGGTCGACTACGAAGGCCTCAGAAATCAGATTTTCAACCACCATAACCTAGGAGTAGCACGATGAGTTTACTGCGACAGTTCTCAAATTCGCCGATGAAGGCATCGGATATTATCGGAACAAGAGTCGTCAATCCCAAGGGTGATAATCTTGGCGATATCAAGGAAATCGTTATCGATCCCCATACGGGAAAAGTGGCCTACGCAGTCGTGTCATTTGGCGGTTTTCTCAGCTTGGGGGAAAAACTGTTCGCCATTCCGTTCAGTGCGCTTGAGTATCGCGTGACGAAACACGATCCCGCTCCGAGCACTCTCATCCAGAGCGAATATATTCTCCATGTCTCCAAGGAAAGGCTTGAGGCGGCGCCAGGTTTCGATACGGATCATTGGCCTTTACTGTCCGATGAAAAGTGGCACCGTACCGTGCACACCTATTACGGGCTTTCGCCATTTTGGGAATAGTTTGTTTTTCAGCCCTGGAAAACCACTGACAGGCGTGAAGGAAACACGTCTACATTCAATCAATTGAGTTCGAAATTATCCAAAGGAAATGAAAATGAACACGATAAAACACACGTTGCAAAGCATTCTTGTGGTGGCGGTTGCCACCTTCGCTCTGGCTTCGATGAGCAGCCAGGCTGTCGCCGCAAGCGCGGAAGACCTGAACAAGGATGCCGCCCAGGCACTGCAAACGCTCTACAAGACCAATCCTGCCGCCGAAAGCATTTCGAAGAAGGCAAAGGCAATCCTGGTGTTCCCCAATATTGTCAAGGCCGGACTCGTCTTCGGCGGCAGCTATGGTGAAGGGGTTCTCACCAAGAATTCGCAGTTTGCCGGTTACTACAATTCCGTTTCGGCATCCTGGGGCTGGCAAGTTGGCGCAGAGTCCTACAGCTATGTCATGTTCCTGATGAGTGACAAGGCTGTTAAGTATCTGGACAAGTCAAAGGGATGGGAGATTGGGATAGGGCCAAACGTGGTCGTGGTTAATGAAGGCGTGGCCAAGAATCTGTCTTCATCGACCCTGAAAGATGATGCTTACGCCTTCATTTTCGACCAGCAGGGCCTCATGGCCAGCCTGAGTATCGAAGGAACGAAGGTCTCGCGCATCAAACGCTGATCTGCAAGTTGTTCAGCAGCCAGGAATTTTGACTACAAAAAATGTCCTCACCCCAGCCCCTCTCCCGCAGGAGAGGGGCTTTGAAACATCTGCTAATCGAATTTGGATTTTGCTCGACAAGCTGAAGTCATTAAATCGAACGCTTTAAACAATCTATTTCTGGAAAGCTCATCGCTTATTCCGAAGATCAGCCTCGGAATGGCATTAGACGGCTCAACAACGATGCCGCCTTCAACAGTGACCATGTGGAAGAATATGAATTGAACATCGCTTCCATGCAAAATGGTTAATGACCCATCGCTTATCTGGGAGTTATCGACGACCGTCCAATCGATATCGACTGTTACGCTGTTCTTCAGGGTAACCCAGGAGCTACAAGCGATTCCCTTGTATTCATGAACCGGAAATCTCTCGTATCCCAGAAAATCTCCATAGTTGCTTTTAGTTTCATAAATCGCAGTAACGCCGTTAGCGGCAATCAATGAATCGAAATACTGATGTGCGTCCGGAATTGTAGGCGCTGCGGGATAAGTGTCGACCGCCCGGGCATCCATGCATCGCATGCCCCATCCGGACACTGCGATTAGCGCAATCACAAGTATCCGATGCATGGATGAAATATGTGCTTTCAGCATGGGCTCATTCGATCAGGTCTTTCCTGTTAAGCGCGAGGCAAAAGTAACTCATGGCCGTTCTTCCCGAAATGGGTCGCCATATCCAAAAGAATATTATTTGGGAATTGCCGACCAGGCATCTGTTCGTTGCCGAACAGAGCGCGCACGGCTACTGCTGCTTATGCGAAGTGCGTAGCAGCCTGATTCTCCGCGACGATCATCTGTCTGGCCAACTGACGCGCCAATTCCAGCAGTTCGGAACTGTGTTCGAGGCCATCCAGAAATCGCCGTGGAATTCCTGAGAGACCGGTCTGGGCGCCGGCAAGGGCTCCGCTGAGAATGGCGCGTGCCTGATTCTGTCCACCGCCATTCACCGCATTGAGCACGGCGGCTTCAAAATCATTGGCAAAACGCGCGGCCAGATAGTAGGCTGCGGGGAACTGGTGATAGACGGCGCAGGGCATGCCATAGACCAGTGACACTTTCCACGCCGGTTCGATACGGATATCAGGATCGATCGCAGCTTGTGCGATGGACGACTGGCTGAGCAGCGCATCCGGTGATGGAAACTGTCCGGCCGACGATGCTTCGGCTTCGCCCGGGCGAGGCGCCTGCAAATTGTCACGGGTGACGGCATGGAACGGTAATTTTCCCGATTTCACGCGCGCCATCAGTTTTCCGGACAGCGTATTGTCAAGAGGCTCTCCCTCGACCAGCATGCCAAGAACAGCTCCGAAGGCCACAGTCATTGCTACGACAGTACCGTCAGACTGGGTCAGCAGGGTATTGCGGGCGACCATCGAGGCGAGCTTCGCCGGTTGCAACGCATAGCGAATGGCGATAGCCAGGTTCCGTTCTGCGGCTTCTGTGGTATCCGCGTTGCCGCTGACCTGCCCCCAGGGCAAGCCGAGCTCGACGCGCTTGCGCCAGGCCTCGCGGATGGACTGGCTGGTGTAGCCGCCGGGCCCGTTCATCGGTGTGCCATCAATCTGCGGGAAGAATTCTTCATCCATCCGACGGCAGAAATCCGCTTCGTCGTATCCTTTGCACGCCACCAGCGACTCCAGAGTCAAGCGAAGAAGAATTCCGGCCTGCGAGGCCTGGCCGGCATTCATGCCGGCATGGTAGCGCCCTGCCTTGGGCGTGGTGTAGTCACTGATCCAGTTACCGTAGTCGGCGTGAAGCTGGTCCAGGTCGTAGTACCAATGCGGACCCAAGGCAAGAGCATCGCCAATGAAGGCACCCAATAAGGCGCCAGACACGCGGTCTTCAAGTTCATGTGCAGGCATCATGGCCCTCAATCGTAAGTGCGCGGAGTACGCGCTGCAGTTTTACAGTACCTGTGGGCATTATCGTTTCTCCTCGATGCCTTATTTAAAGATGGCGGCAACGACCGTGCAGGCAGCAAGTATGAGGTTGACCGCAACCAACTGGCGAATGCGGTTGAGAACGGCAGCCGTAGACGGCCAGGCTGAAGCCTTGCAGTTAGCACTCAGCCTGGGGTAAAGAACGAGATAGATGTAGCCAAACACCCCGGCCATGGCTAATCCAAGCACCAGCATGAGGTGCCAGCCAATCGGGGCAAACGCAGAGCCGGTCTGAGCGAACATCCAAAAGCCGCTGAGGAGAATGAGCGTAACCGCAACGGCCACCATGCGGAAGAACCGGTCAAAGGTCGCGACCCACAAAGGCAAGCGTTGGGACGGTTCGAGAAGCTGCGCAGCCGCGGGGCGCAGGCAGAAATAGGCAAAGAACATACCGCCCACCCAGACGATCACGCCGGAGAGATGCAGGAGAATCAGGAATTGTCTGAACATGGTATTGAGTTTTCTCCAGGTTATCGGAGTTGCTTAAGGTATTCGCCGCCGTCGTTCCCGCGCAGGCGCCCCGAAGGCAACAGGGCCTTGGTCTCAAGTCCTCCTGGGAGACGAATATTTCAGCATTTCCTAAGCGGGTATATGACCCGATCAGGTCGGTGATTGTTCAGGCCGGGGTGAAAAAAATGCCGTCAAGTGCCGTGTTGTGCGATTGCGCTACGGGCCTTCCCTGAACATTCGTCACGTCTCAATGCCAGTCCTCGGATGAATGCTCGGCCTCAAACTGCTCGCGGTCGCGGGCAAACAGGGCGGCGAGTTCATCACGCCCCGCCTTGGCCGCAGAGACCCGGCTCGCTTCGTCTGTGAAGTCGGATACGCGGGCTTCCAGGTCACGGATATTATGGCGGCGAAAAATATTGGCCATGTCACGTGCCCGGAAACGATCGATTCCCAGCACTTCGAGGCTGTGCCGTCCGGCCTTGAGCGCAGCTTCGAAGGATTCGCGTTCGATGACCTCTACGCCGCTCGAACGCAGCTCAACGTAGTGCATCACATTGCGGGCGCGGGCGATCATTTTCAGATTGGGGAAATTCCTGCGTACGATATCTGCGAGCATCAGGCTATCGTCCACATCGTCGATGGCATTCACAATCAGCGTGGCCCGGGCAGCGCCCGCCGCGCGCAACAGGTCAAGGCGTGACGCATCGCCGTAAAACACCTTATAGCCAAACTTGCGCAGCAACTCGATCTGGTCCGGGTCATGGTCAAGCACCACAGCATTGATGCCGTTGGCAAATAGCAGACGGCCCACGATCTGCCCGAAGCGGCCGAACCCGGCAATGATCACCCGCGTATCCTTTTCGTCGATCTCGTCGGCTTCCTGTTTATCCTTGCCGGCACATTCGCTACGCGCAATCCACCAGTCGTGCGCCAGCAATAACAGCGGAGTCGTCGTCATCGAAAGAGCGACAGTCATGTTGAGCAGGTCAGTCCACTCGCGTGACAGCACACCGACAGTTTGTGCCGCACCAAAAACCACAAAACCAAATTCGCCGCCTTGCGAAAGCAGGATGGCAAACAGCCAGCGCTGACGAGTCGTCACCCCGATGATTCGCGCAGTGAACCAGAGCGTTGCCAGCTTCAGGGTCAGATAACCGACCACCAGCAAGGCCACTCTGCCCGGCTGATTTACCAGCAGCCCGAAATCGATCGTCATGCCGACAGCGATGAAGAAAAGTCCCAGCAGCAAGCCTTTGAACGGCTCGATATCGGTTTCCAGCGCGTGGCGGTATTCGGAACTCGCCAGCAGCACACCCGCAAGGAAGGCACCCAGACCCATCGAAAGCCCGACCAGCGACATGACTTGCGCGATACCAATCACCAGCAGCAGCGCAAACGCAGTAAAAACCTCGCGCAGATTGGTTTTCGCCACCAGTCTCAACAACGGTCGGATAAAGTAGAGACCGATGACAATCACCGCAGCGATTGCCCCAAAGGCCCTGGCCGCGTCCAGCCAGCCCGGCTCGTTCGCTTCCGCTCCCCCGCCGGTAAGCGCGACCGCCCCCAACAGCGGAATGACGGCGAGCAGCGGAATGGCGGCAATGTCCTGAAAGAGCAGTACGGCAAAACCGGATTGGCCCGTTGGCGTCGGCAGAAAGTTGCGCTCGGTCATGGTGGCAATGGCAATGGCGGTTGACGAGAGGGCCATAGCCAGGCCGACGACCAGGGCCGCCTTCCAGCCCAGGCCGACTGCCGCCGCACCCAGTGCCAGCACGATAGCGGAGAGAGCCATCTGCAACGCTCCGCCACCGAAAACGCTTTTGCGCATTTCGACCAGGCGTTTGGGTTCAAGCTCCAGCCCGATCACGAACAGCATGAGCACCACGCCAAACTCAGAGAAGTGCATGATCGAGTCAACTTCAGAAACCAGTTTGAACCCCCATGGCCCGATGAGTATGCCGGCGATCAGGTAACCCAGCACCGCGCCGAGTTTGAAGCGCCAGGCGATGGGTACGCAGATCACCGCCGCCGCCAGATAGATCAGCACATCATTCAAAATCATTCGGCCTCCAGATTTCTCTTTTGGCGTGCGGCACAGCGGACCATTGGGTCAGGCGTTCACGAAAAGCCGATGCGGCCGCCGCGATTTCGTCCTCCGCAATCAGATGCGCCCCATGCAGTGCGAGTGGAGGTTCCCACTCCATGCCGCAGAACAGGGCGGTCTGGCGTATCGGCGCCGCGAATTCATCAAACGGCAATTGATGCACTCCGCTCTCGGTAAAGGAAGATGCCCGTCCTCCGGTAGTGGCCACCCACAGGCAGTGCTTGCCTTGCAGCGCATCGCCTCCCTCGCCGTAAGCCCAGCCGCGCAGGAGCACCACATCAAACCAATGCTTCAGCATCGCTGGCACGCTGTACCAGTAGACCGGATGCAGCCAGACAACAAGGTCCGCACGAAGCAGAGCCGCTTGTTCGGCAGCGACATCAATATCAAAATCAGGGTACAGATCGTAGAGCGAGCGCACCTCAAGATCGGGCAGATCGCGTACCGCTTCAAGCATCGTCCGGCCGGCTCGGGAGCGCTGCGGATAGGGATGGGCGTGGATAATCAGAATCATTGGCAAAGCATATCGAAAAATATTGGGGTTGGCTTTTGATTGACTGCGGGCATGTCTTGATGGTTCCTGCGCCAATGCACGCTGGATTTGAATTGGTAACCGAATCGCGAGCCGCCTCGGTTATTGATGACGTCTATTTGGCATAATTTGTGACTGGCGTTAAATCAACACTTTTGATTTTATTGACACTTAAAAAACCACGTCCTATGGACGTGGTCATTGCCTGACTGGTTTTGCCTGTCAGAGACCTGCCCATGCAGGTTACTTTCGCGACGTTGTCCCCACAACGTTTAGAAAGGAAACGAGCATGAGCAGATTTGTAA
>JAIFKU010000030.1 GCA_020049495.1 Accumulibacter sp. | reverse complement strand
CCATCGAGCGAACGCGCCAGCGCCATGATGCGCGCTACCGCCGCATTGGCGGTTTGCAGCATGGCGTAGTTGTCCGAGTTGACCGGGATGTTGGTATGCACGTTGCCGTCGCCGGCGTGCATGTGCAGGGCGACAAAGATGCGGCCGCGACGGTTTTCCTTCTGGATGGCCTCGATGCGTTCGAGCACCAGGCGGAAGACACTGCCGTCGAAAATGGCTTCGAGTTGCGGCTTGAGCTCGGCTCTCCACGATACGCGCAGCGAATAGTCCTGCAGACGGTGAAAGAGCCTGGGCTGGCTGGCCTTGTTGGTCAACGTGCCGGCGCTGATTCCCAAAGCGGCGAAGTGCGTCTCGGCCTCGTCCAGGGGCAGATCGAGCTGGTCAAGCAGCCACTGCCAGCGCGTGCGTACGGCGGCCACCGCATCGAGCGCTGCTGTGCGCTGATCGCCGATCAACAAGGCGTTGTCCAGGTTGGCGTCGCCGCGATGCAGCGGCAGCGTGCCGTTCAGGAACTCGCTCAGCTTGTCGCACAGCGCCAGCTTGTTCTTGATCGACAGCTCGATGTTGATGCGCTCGATGCCGTCGCAGTAATCGCCCATGCGCGGCAGCGGGATCACCACGTCCTCGTTGAGCTTGAAGGCGTTGGTGTGGCGCGAAATGGCGGCGGTCCGCGAGCGGTCGAGCCAGAACTTCCTGCGCGTATCAGCATCGACGGCGATGAAGCCCTCGGCCGAACGCAGCTTGCACAGGCGCACGACTTCCGAGGCGGCAAGCATCACGGCTTTCTCGTCGTGGCCGACGATGTCACCGATCAGTACCATCTTCGGCCGGCCGGAGGTTTCGCCTTTGCGCCTGGCCTTGGTGGCGTAGCCGATAGCCCGCACGTAGCGCTCGTCGAGGTGTTCGAGGCCGGCCAGCAGTACGCCCGCCTGATGCCCGGCGCCGCCCGGCTTGAAGTAATCGGTGATTTCGACGATCGCCGGAACGGCTTCGCGCACCTGGCCGAAAAACTCCAGGCAGATGGTGCGCGTGTGCGGCGGCATTTTGTGCAACACCCAGCGCGCGGCGACGATCAGGCCATCGGTGCCTTCCTTCTGGATGCCCGGCAGACCGGAAAGGAACTTGTCGGTCACGTCCTTGCCCAGCCCGTCCTTGCGGAAGCTGCGGCCGGGAATCTCAAGAATCTCGGGTACGCCGGAGGGCGTCTTGCCATCACTCTGGAAACGCCGGATCTCGAAGCGTGCGATCTCCTGATCATGAATCTTGCCGAAGTTGTGCTTGATGCGTGTCACTTCCATGAAGTGGCCGTTGGTATCGACCATCTTCCACCACGTCAGATTGTCGAGCGCGGTTCCCCACAGCACGGCTTTCTTGCCGCCGGCGTTCATGGCGATGTTGCCGCCGATGCACGAGGCTTCGGCCGAGGTCGGATCGACAGCGAATACGCGGTCGACGCGAGTCGCCGCTTCCGCAACCCGGGCCGTTACCACGCCGGCACCGGTACGGATGGTGGTACAGGGCCGGTCGCAACCGGGCAGCAGCGTCTCTTCAGGCGGGCCGATGTCGATCAGCTTTTCCGTGTTGATGACCACCGACAGCGGCGTCAGCGGTACCGCACTGCCGGTATAGCCGGTGCCGCCACCGCGCGGGATGATGGTCAGCCCGAGTTCGATACAGTCGCGTACCAGCGACGCCATTTCCTCTTCGCTGTCGGGATAGAGCACGACGAAAGGGTATTCGACGCGCCAGTCGGTGGCATCGGTCACATGGGAAACGCGGGCCAGACCGTCGAAGGCGATATTGTCCTGGCGCGTATGCCGGATCAGCGTTCTCAGCACCTGTTTGCGCAAGGCGGCGGTTTCGTCGAAGTGGCGTTCAAAAGCATCGACCGCAGCCTGCGCCGACTCGTACAGTCCGAGCACCTTGTCATTGCCGCGCCGGCGTTTGTCGATTTCCTTCAGGCGGTGGCGCAGCGCTTCAACCAGTGCCACGCGGCGCTGCCGGTTGGCCAGCAGGTCGTCTTCCAGATACGGGTTGCGCTGCACGACCCAGATGTCGCCCAGAACCTCATAGAGCATGCGTGCCGAACGCCCGGTGACACGCTGGCTGCGCAGTTCGTCGAGGATCGCCCAGTTCTCCTCGCCGAGCAGGCGAATGACGATTTCGCGGTCGGAAAAGGAGGTGTAGTTATACGGGATTTCGCGCAGGCGGGCGTTCATGGCGGGCTTTGAGTACGTCCTCAAACGGGAATTCTAGCCCAGAAGGGCTTTTGTTCGCACAGCAAGCCCGATGATTCAGAGCAGGCTCGCCTGGGCGATCAGCCCGTAGCGCGCAATTTTTCCGAGTGCCATGAAGATGGCGCAGGCCAGCCAGTTGATGCGCAGCCAGCCGGCGGCGACACACAGGGCATCGCCGATCAGCGGCGCCCAGGCGAGCAGCAGAATGGGCGACCCCCAGCGCTGCACGTGCCGGCGCCCCGGCATGGCTTCGAGTTTTTGCCAGCGCGGTAACCAGCGGCCGCAGGCATAGGATGTCATCCCGCCCAGGGTATTGCCCAGCGTGGCCAGCCACAGCGCAGGCCAGAGTTGTTCCGGGTGCAGCTTGATGAGCGCGAAGAGGACGACTTCCGAGCCACCGGGCAGAAGAGTGGCGGCGAGAAAACTGGAGACGAACAATCCCCAGAGCCCGGCCTCGGCGCTGATGTTCAACCACTCCATACTGGGGCTGCCAGAATCACTGGTCTTCGCAAGCGGCTATTACTGACATGATCCCTGATTATCTCGAAAAAATCCTCAACGCGCAGGTTTACGACGTTGCCGTGGAAACACTGCTCGATTACGCGCCCAATCTTTCAGCGCGCATCGGCAATACCATCCTGTTCAAGCGCAAAGACATGCAGCCGGTGTTTTCCTTCAAGCTGCGCGGGGCCTACAACAAGATTGCCCAGCTTTCGCCGGAGCGTCTGAAAAGCGAAGCGTTACGCGCCGCTCATCCTTCATCGACCGACCGTTCAGCCATTTTTCCGCGTGCGCAAATGAAATATGCGCACCCTACTCCAGAATGAGCTCCTCCAACACTGTTGATTGCACCCGATTGGCGCTGATAGGGCGGCAACAGGGCTCGGAAAGTCGCATGAAATGGCGTTTCATGCGATAGTATCTCGATGGGCCAATGTTTACGCGTGTCTTCAGCATGACTACTTGCAGATCACCATTTGATGGAGTTTTCTGGAAAGGTGTCTTGGAGCAATCGGACCCTGCTTTGTAAAAAAATGGGAACGCCGCTCAAGAAGACGAATCGGTCCGCGCGCACCCGGTCATCGCGGCGACACCTCAGTGCTGGCCGCGATACAGTTCCTGCACAGCAATGAGGAATAGGTGTTAAATTCCTCATTAAGAACCGAGGACAATGCATTGACTTCCAACGATTCAAACCAGGCTCCCCATGCCAGCGCACTCCCGAGCGCCTTCATCACCGATTTGCGCGAGGACTTGCTGCATCACGATCCATTGCTGGCCTGTCTGGTTGAACTGACCCGTCTGCATGGCCGGCCGAGTACGCGAGCCGCCCTGTCGGCGGGATTGCCGCTCGAAGGCGGCTGTCTGACGCCCTCGCTCTTTGCCCGCGCGGCAACGCGTGCCGGACTGTCGAGCCGGATCGTGCGACGCGCGCTGGCGAGTATCGACAACGTCCTGCTGCCGGTCATTCTCTTACTCAAGGGCGATCAGGCCTGCGTGCTGCTCGGCTGGAACGAAGCGGGCGATACCGCGCAACTGCTGTTTCCCGAAACCGGTCAGGGCGAAATCACGCTGTCGCGAGATGAGCTGAATGATCGCTACATGGGCATTGCCCTGTTTGCCCGACCGCGCTTTGCCTTCGACGCGCGAACGCCAGAAGTCGGCAAGGTTGTCACGCGCCACTGGTTCTGGGGCGCCTTGCTTGAGCAGAGCCCGCTGTATCGCGATGTGCTTGGCGCTGCGCTGCTGATCAACATCTTTGCCTTGGTCATGCCGCTTTTTTCGATGAACGTGTACGACCGCATCGTTCCCAACAATGCGATTGATACGATGTGGATGCTGGCGCTTGGAGTGTTCCTGATCTTCATCATGGACTTCATGATGCGCCTGCTGCGCGGTCATTTTGTCGACCTGGCCAGCGCGCGTATCGACGTCAAGCTTTCGGCAATGATCATGGAGCGTGTGCTCGGCATGCGTCTGGAAGCAAAGCCAGCGTCGGTGGGTTCGTTTTCCTCGAATCTTCGCTCGTTTGAATCGGTGCGTGACTTCATCGCCTCGGCGACGGTTTCGGCACTGATCGACTTTCCGTTCGCCATCCTCTTTCTGCTGGTCATTACCTGGATTTCGTGGCCGCTGGTATTCATCCCGATCGTCGGGCTGATCCTCGGGCTGATCTACGCCTACGTCATCCAGCACAAGATGCACGAGCTGGTCGAAACCACCTACCGCGCCTCGGCCATGCGTAACGCCTCGCTGATCGAGAGCCTGACGTCGATTGAAACGATCAAGACGCAGGGCGCGGAAGGCGTCATCCAGAACAAGTGGGAACGCAGCACGGCCTTTCTGGCACGGACCAGCGCCCAGATGCGCCTGCTTTCGTCGAGCGCGACCAACGGGGCGATGACCATCACGCAGGTGGTCAATGTCTTGTTGGTTGTTGCCGGCGTCTATCTGATCCAGGATCGCCACCTGACGATGGGCGGCCTGATCGCCGTCACCATGCTCGGCGGGCGCGCCATCGCGCCGCTCGGGCAAGCGGTCGGCATGCTCATGCAATTCCAGAATGCGCGGATGACACTCGAAACGCTCGACAAGCTGATGGCACAGCCGGTCGAGCGCCCGGACGCCTCCGCCTTCATCCATCGGCCCGAGATTCAGGGCGAAATTGAATTCCGCAACGTCTCGTTCAGCTATCCGGGCCAGGGCGAGGCGGCCCTGCAAAACGTGTCGCTGCGCATTACACCGGGCGAGCATGTTGTTGTTCTCGGCCGCACCGGCTCCGGCAAGACGACCCTGCAGAAGCTCATGCTCGGGCTCTATCAGCCAAGCGATGGCGTCGTGCGCATCGACGGCATCGACCTGCGCCAGCTCGATCCGGCGGATCTGCGGCGCAACGTCGGTTTTGTCGGGCAGGATGCAACGCTCTTTTACGGCACGCTGCGCGAGAACATTTCCATCGGCGCGCCCTATGCCGACGATTCGGCGATTGTGCAGGCTGCCGAGACGGCAGGCTTGACCCAGTTCGTCAACCGGCATCCGAAGGGTTTCGACATGCTGATCGGCGAGCGCGGCGAATCCTTGTCGGGCGGGCAGCGCCAGGAAGTGGCGATTGCCCGCGCCGTGCTCATGGACCCGCCGGTCCTGTTCTTCGACGAGCCGACCAGCGCCATGGATTTCTCGACCGAACATGGCTTCAAGGAACGCTTGAAGCGTTTCGCCGCGCACAAGACGATGGTCATCGTGACGCATCGCACCAGCCTCATCGACCTGGCGACCCGCATCATCGTCGTTGACGATGGACGGATTGTTGCCGACGGGCCGCGCGAACAGGTGATTGAAGCTTTGCAGTCGGGCCGTGTCGGGAGGGCCTCGCCATGAACAACTTCCTGATTGCGGCGGGGAAACGCGTAATCGGCGTATTGGAAGCCGTGCGCGTGCGCATCCAGCCGGGCATTGATTCCAGTCTGGAGCGCATGTCGGTCGCCAGGAAGGAAGCGGAACAGCAGGGGTTTGCTGCCGATTCCGATTTCGCGATCCTCCAGCAGGAGCCCCTGCGTGCCCAGATATTGCTCAAGACCATCGGCGTTGTGTTTGTCATTGCCCTGCTGTGGTCGGCAGTCAGCGTCGTCGACGAAGTGACGCGCGGCGAAGGCAAGGTCATCCCGTCGCGCCAGTTGCAGGTGCTGCAGAGTCTGGATGGCGGAGTGGTCTCCGAGATCCTCGTCCGCGAGGGCGACATTGTCCAGCCGGAACAGATTTTGCTGCGCATCGACCAGACACGTTTCGCCTCGTCGGTGAGGGAAAGCCGTGTGCAATACACCTCGCTGGTGGCCAAGGCGGCACGCCTGCGGGCGCTGACTGAAGGCCGGCCGTTCGTCATTCCTCCCGATATCGCCAATGAGGACCCGAAGACCGTCGAAGAGGAGCGCCGTCTTTACGAATCACGCCGCAACGAGCTTGAAACAACGATGTCAATTGCTCGGCAGCAACTGACGCAACGCCAGCAGGAACTGGTCGAGATTCGCGCCAAATACGAACAGGCGGCAAGAGCCTATGAAAGCTCGGCGAAGGAACTGACGGTAACCAGGCCGCTAATTGCCTCGGGCGCGGTTTCGGAAATCGAGTTGCTGCGCCTTGAGCGCGATGTCGGGCGCTTCCGTGGCGAGCGCGACATGGCCGCGGCACAAATCTCACGCATTCAGGCGTCAATCAGCGAGGCCAATCACAAACTCGATGAAGTCGGCCTCGCTTTCCGCAACGAATCCGGCAAGGAACTGGCGGAAACGATGTCAAAACTCAACAGCGTGGCTGAAACCAGCGTTGGCCTCTCCGACAAGGTGACACGTTCGGTATTGCGTTCACCGGTCAAGGGAACCGTGAAGCGCTTGCTGATCAACACCGTCGGTGGCGTAGTGCAACCGGGCAAGGACGTCGTCGAAGTGGTGCCACTGGAAGACAACCTGCTGCTCGAAGCACGGGTTCAGCCGCGCGACATCGCTTTCCTGCGGCCCGGGCAGAAAGCCATCGTCAAATTCTCGGCCTATGATTTCTCGATCTATGGCGGCCTGGAAGGCAAACTCGAGCACATCGGTGCCGACTCGGTTGTCGATGAAAAAGGCAACGCCTTCTATACCGTGCGCGTGCGAACCAACCAGTCGACGATGGGCAATAACATGCCGGTCATCCCCGGCATGGTCGCTGAAGTTGACATCGTCACCGGCGAGAAAAGCGTACTGTCCTATCTGCTCAAACCGGTGCTGCGCGCCAAGGCGCGTTCGTTTTCGGAACGCTGATCTTGCAGCAGACTTTCCTGTCGCTCGATGCCCGCCAACGGAACAACTGGCGTGAAGCCTTTCCGAATCTGGTTTGCGGGCGGCTGGACGACGTTTCAGCAGCAACTGGTCTGGTCTGGGTCTTGCAGCCGGCGGGGCATGGGGTCGAGGGGCTGGTAAAGCGTTTGCGCCTGAGCCTCGCCGGGCGTTTGCTGGTTCTGCTCGCCGATGAGCCGTCCGAAGACGACGCCATGGCCGCACTGGCCGCCGGCGCATCCGGTTACTGCAACGGCCATGCGGCTCCCGAGGTTCTTCAGCAAGTGGCGATGGCCGTTGAAAACGGCGGAATCTGGGTCGGGCAAGGTCTCATGCAGCGCCTGCTGGCCTCAACCGCCCGGCTGCTTCCGGCGCACAAGATCGCCGACTCGTCCTGGCGCACGTCGCTTACCCCTCGCGAGCAGGAAGCCGCCGTTTTCCTGGCTAGGGGCGCCAGCAACAAGGAAATTGCCCGTCAACTGGATATCACCGAGCGCACCGTCAAGGCGCACGTCGGCGCCATGCTGGAAAAACTCCACGTCGGCGCCATGCTGGAAAAACTCGGGGCACGCGATCGCATGCAGCTTTCACTGATCATCAACGGTATCGAAAAACAGCGTTAAGCTAGAAACCGCAAGGATGGCCGCCTATCGTACTTCAGTACAGTAGGCGGCCATTGTGCATTTGGCTATCGTGGCGCAATCAATCACTCCGTATCGAAGACAAATCATGGCCACCACCACTCCCGTCGCACGCGTCTCCGCTGTTCAGGGCAAGGCTTTCGCCAGGGGCGAAAACGGCGAAATGCGCCAACTGCACGTCGGTGACCTGATTTCTCAAGGAGATGTGCTGGTCACTGCGGCCGGGGCGCATGTCGATCTGGCGACCACCGATGGACGTACCCTGATCATTCAGGCCAATGAGATCGTAACAGTTGACGCCGAAGTGGCCGGGGCATTCAAACCGGATGCCACGGATTCGGCACTGCTCGCGGCAGAGAAAGATACGAGCACCATCATCCAGGCCATCAATCAGGGTGGGAGCCTCGATGAACTGCTCGAGGAAACAGCTGCAGGCAATGTGGCCGGCGGTACCGATGGCGGTCCATCCTTCGTTCGTCTGCTGCGCATCGTCGAGAACGTCGATCCACTGAACTTTGAGTTCAATACAGCGCGAAGCGGAAACCTCGATTACCCGATATCCGGCGGAGGTCGTGACACTGATCAGCCGCCGGCTGTGGTCGCAGATGATATCAATGCGCTCGATCCCGGGCAGGCAACGGTGCGCGAGCGCGGCCTGCTCAGCCCGGCCGACACCGGCGAAACCGTCACCGGCGCGATCACGGTGCGCGCACCGAGGGGACTGACCAGCATCACCGTCGGCGGAACGACCCTGACGTCGGGACAACTCGCCACACTGGCCGGAACGCCACAGTCCATCAATACCGGCGAGGGCACCCTGACCCTGACCGGCTTCGATGCCGCCACGGGGCGACTGGCCTATTCCTATACACTCAACGGCCCGGTCGATCAGCCGGGTGCCAGCGCGACGACCGACAGCATCGCGATCACCGTCACCAGCCCTGGCGGAACCGCCAGCACCAGCCTGGACATCCTCATTGTCGACAGCGTGCCGGTAGCCCAGCCCGACAGCCGGGCGATCAGTGAGGACACCGCCCCTAATACCCTAAGCGGAAACGTCTTCGACAACGACGACATCGGTGCCGACGTCACGGCCAACCCGGTCACCCCCACGGCCGGCACGATCGCCCTCAACTACGGCAGCTTCCAGCTCAATGCCGACGGCAGCTACACCTATACCCTGAACAACGCCAACCCGGCGGTGAATGCGCTGAAGAGCGGTCAGACGCTGACCGAGAACTACACCTATACCATTACCGATGCCGACGGCGATCCCAGCACGGCGACGCTGACCATCACCATCAACGGCAACACCGACGGTCCTCCGAGCATCGTACCGGACGACGGCAACGGCGGCGCGACGGGCCAGGCCACGGTCAACGAACAGGGCCTGAGCAGCGGTGGTGACACCAGCGAAACGACCACCGGCACGATTACCGTCAGCGCCCCGGACGGTCTGGCCAGCATCGTCATCGGCGGCG
>JAIFKU010000024.1 GCA_020049495.1 Accumulibacter sp. | reverse complement strand
TTGGAGTCGCCATGCCACGTCGGCCACGCATTAAATTAGCCGGATTGCCGCAGCATATTGTTCAGCGCGGAATCAATCGAGAGCCCTGTTTCTTCGCCGAGGAGGATTACCATTTTTACCTCCACTGGCTGGAAAAATCGGCTGCCGATTGGCACTGCCACATCCATGCCTATGTCCTCATGACCAACCACGTTCATCTGCTGGTCACGCCGGAAAGCGAAGCTGGAATTGCCAAGCTCATGCAAGCCATCGGGCGACGTTACGTGCAGTACGTTAACCGCAGTTATCACCGCACCGGCAGCCTGTGGGAAGGGCGCTATAAATCCAGTGTGATCCAGGCCGAAACCTACCTGCTCACCTGCATGCGCTATATCGAACTTAACCCCATTCGTGCCTCGATGGTGCAAGATCCCGCCCATTACCGCTGGAGCAGCTACCGGCATAACGGACTGGGTCAATCTGATTCACGGATCACCCCGCATCCCGTATTTCTGGCCCTGAATCGGGATGCTACTGAAAGGCAAGCCGCTTATCGCGCCCTGTTCCGCAGCGAACTGGACGAAGAGGCGCTGGCCGACATCCGGCTTGCACTATCGCAGAGCCAGCCGCTCGGGCACGGTCGTTTTGGCGACCAGATTTGTGCGGCGGCGGGGATCAGGCGAACACAGAGGCGACCCGGAAGACCGGCAGGCAAGATAGAACAATCCACAGGCACTGAATCACAGCCTGATTTTGGATTCTGAATAGAGGGGGATGACTATGAAATTGATGAGAAATAGTAATGCGATGCTGACCCCTTTAGCCCGGGTACTGGCGCGGACACCGTTCATGGCGGAGCGGATAACGATTTGGTCTACGGAATGGACAAGGATGATGTCCTTTTCGGCGACGGCGGCAATGACCTGATCTATGGCGATGGGAACAATCCAGGGGGTAATTCAGTCGTCTGGACCTTGCCCGAGAACCATGGCAATGACACCCTGAAGATATCCGTGCTTATTGGCATACAGGCCGACGCTGAAAACCAAAGGGCAAATAATCGGCGCACCGCAACGCGAGTGGCAAATGAACACACTTATCGGAGGGCAGCGTAATGACCGGACTACTCCTTCTTTTTGTCACTGGACTATGGATGGCTATTGTCATTTGGCTGAGCAAAATCATCATGAAGATATTGCCCGAGACAAAGTGGCGCAGCCTCTTTGGGTTGCTGGTATTCGTGGCACTGCTGCCGCTTCCAGTAATCGACGAGATTGTTGGTGGCTGGCAGTTTCAACAACTGTGCAAGGAAAATTCGACGATTCAAGTGGATCGCGAAAAGGCGAAGGGACGAACCGTTTATTTTGCTCATCAACCAGATATTGAAATTAAAGGTTCTTGGGTGCGCATCATTTTACAACCAGCACTTTTTGCTGATGCTACAACAGGCAAGCCGGTAATAAGTTTTAATGACCTGATTGCCGAAGGAGGGTGGTTTATCCGAACACTGGGTATTTCTGAAGGGGGGATGCCGTTGACCTTCAAAGGCTCATGTCATGCGGAGAGTAAATTGCCATCAAAGTCGATTCTTAAAGAACTAGATATAACGCTAATTCGCGGTTCGGAAATCAAAACGGAGAAGAAAAATGACAACGATAAATGACGCATACATTAATGCACTTTTAGCAGATGCCTCCTATGTCGATATTGCAGGTAGCCGACCTTTAGAGGAACAATTATCCGGCCGCATGACTGAACCCCTCGCCAAATTCATCGGTGAAAACTTCACCGTCGTCACTCAAGTCAGCAAGAACGGTCTGTTGGAATCAAGCTTTGACGCTACTGTCTGGAAAGGCAATGCAGGTACGCCCTACGCAGGGCAAACTTATGTTTCCATGCGTGGAACACAAGAATTTACTGATTTTGTACAAGATGTCGATCTGTCTTTAACAGGATTGGCTCATGCCCAATTGATGGACATGGTCAACTGGTGGTTGCGCGAGACGACACCTGCCAACCTGATGGCAAAGCAGATTGCCATCAATACCATCGTCGTACCCGGAGGGTTAACCCTGCAGAACTTTGTCGCGGCGCCCGACGTGCAAGGGACAGGGGCTTTAGCTGATTATGTTGGCGCCATCAAATCTATCAACGGTCACAGTCTTGGTGGCTATCTCGCCAGCGCCTTCGTACGTCTGTTTGGTAATCAACTGCCGCCGATTGAAATAATCACCTTCAACAGCGCCGGGTTCAATCGACTCGCAACCTTCAATATTGAGAACGGCTTTAACCAGATTACTCAGGTCATTGGCACAGGATTAGGTTTGAGCAGCTTTTCCGGAGCGCAGAACAACTACTTTGCCGAGAATGGCATCAACGTTACTACCAACACCTGGAACCCGATCGGATTCCGGCAATACGGTGAACGCATCGGGCTGTTTCAGGAGAATCTTACGCCGAGCGTTTACGACAACCATTCCATGTACAAGCTGACCGACCTGTTAACTTTGGGCAACGTGATGGCGCAACTGGACACGACGCTGGATTTGACCAGGCTGTCCGCTCTGGTTAATACAGCAAGCTGTCAAATGGCTAACTCGTACGAGAGTGTGCTCGATGCACTCAGGAAATTGTTGCTGGGGCCCGACGTAACCCCAACGAAGATAGGAGACAGCAGCGCAGGGAATGCAGGCCCACAACCTGATTCGCGGATTGAGTTCCAGACCAATCTGAAAGATTTACAGGTGTCCACTGCCTTCAAAGCCATCACCGAAAAAGTCACGATTGAATCCCTCGTTGGCAAATCGGCCGCCGGTATTGCCGGCCTCGCCAAGGATGGCGACATCGACGCACTGGCCTACCGTTACGCCTTGCGTGCCGGCAACCCGTTTGTCGTACTCACCACGCCTGCGTTCTACGCTAAGCACAACACTGCCGGCGAACTCGACCTGTACAACGCGACGACAGGCGAAGGCGAACTCACTGACCACTACCTCTCGGATCGCGCCAAATACCTCGAATGGCGAATCAGAGCCAATACCGCCGACAAACAGGAACTCGAAGGCAGCCAATACGGCAGCTACGATTCCCGCAACTGGGAATTCACCGACCTCTCCATCGACAGCACCTTCCAGACCGGCAACCTTCAGACCATCAAGGTTCTGGGCCTCCCGTTCGACTACGCCAAACCGTTCAACAAAATGATTTTTGGAGGCGACAAGGCTGAAATACTCCAAGGCGGCGAAAAGGACGACCTCCTGTACGGTGGCGGCGGCAACGACACCCTGGACGGTAGCAAGGGCGACGACTACATCGAAGGCAACGCCGGAAAAGAGTCCCTGAAGGGCGGCGAAGGTAACGATATCCTCCTTGGCGGCATTGGCGATGACGAAATCACTGGCGGTACCGGCAACGACATTCTCCAGGGTGGCAAGAACAACGACACTTACATATTTGCGAGTGGTGACGGTACCGATATCATCACCGACGTCGACGGCAGTGGATCGATCAAGATCAGCGGTCAAACGCTAGGCATCGCCACGCTGACCTCGGAAAGCATCTACAAGGACACCGCCTCCGGCCAGACCATCGTCAAACTCAACGGTGGCAACACCCTCGTTATACTGAAAGAAGGCACGACCGACCGCATCCTGGTCAATGACTGGTCGACTGCCAAGGCACTGGGCCTCACGCTGCAAGACAACACCCCGACCGTACCCGCGACCACCCTCAGCGGCGACTTCAAGAAAGCCACCAACGGCAACGACTACGTGATGTTGGCAAATGGCAACTACGACAGTGCCGGTGTCGAAGTCAATGCCCTTGACCTGATCAGCGGTACGGCCGGCAATGACGTGATCGACGGCAAAGGTGGGGATGATGCGCTCTCGGGGATGGCTGGGGATGACTTCATCGTCGGCGGCAGTGGCAATGATGAGATACAAGGCGGATCGGGTAAAGACACGATCATTGGCGGTACTGGCGACGATGCCATTTATGGTTCAAGCGATCTGCCTATCGACAAGCCAACAAGAATTGACTTTGCCAGACCGGTCAATAGTTACCGCTACCCGCAAGCAACCGGATTTAACTGGACCTCGGGCTACTACGGAACGTATCCCAATGGAGTTCCCGATAGCTACAGCGACGCACCAAGGAACCGGTTGGCCGGTGATCAGGGCAACATCGTTGATGGCGGGTCGGGCAACGACTTCATTGCCGCGGGTACCGGCGCGGATACCGTGCATGGCGGAGTGGATAACGATTTAATCTACGGAATGGACAAGGATGATGTCCTTTTCGGCGACGGCGGCAATGACCTGATCTATGGCGACGGAAACATGCCAGGTGGTAATTCAGTCGTCTGGACCTTGCCCGAGAGCCATGGCAATGACGTTATCGACGGTGGTGACGGTGACGATTACATCTACGGGCAAGGTGGAAATGACATCATTTTTGGCGGGATAGGTAATGACACGATCCGGGGCGATGACGACGAAGCCAATCTACCTGCTGCATACCATCGCGACGATTTCCTCTTCGGCGGGGCGGGAGCCGACCAGCTAGATGGTGGTGGGGGTAATGATTATCTGGAAGGCGGCACGGGGGATGACACGATCTGGGGCGGTGTGGGAAAAGATATTTATATATTTAACGCCGGCGACGGGATGGATACTGTTTACGACAGCAAAGCGGACAACAACATTTTCCGTTTTGGTGCGGGCGTCAACAAGGATGACATCAAGCTGCATCTCGGTTCTCTGATGCTTGATATGGGCAATGGCGATGGAGTGCACATTGCCGGTTTCGATCAAAACGACGTATTCAACAGTTCCTCGATCAGCAGCTTCGAATTCGCCGACGGTAGTACCCTATCGACCAACGAACTTCTGGCGCGCGGGTTCGATATTGACGGGACGGCAGACGCCGAGGCGATCTTAGGCACCAATACCACAGACCGCATCACCGGCAAGGGAGGTACCGACTATTTGAACGGGGGGGCCGGCGACGACACCTATATCTTTCAAACGGGCGATAGCACTCCTGCCGCTGGCGGTGCATTCGAAGACATAATCGATGAAAGCGGCAACGACACGGTACGCCTCAACAGCGTGAGTGCCAGCAGTGTCCAAGTGAGTGCAATGAACGATGGAACGGTACTGCTGATCGAATACGGGACAAGCGACAAACTGGCGATCGTGGACGGTGTGGGCGGCGCCATTGAGAACTTCGAAATCGGCAGCGAGAAACTCTCAACCAGCCAGCTCATCGGACATTACTCGGCAACAACGATGACACTTGTCGGTGACGACGGGTCTCAGCTCATCCAGGGAGGTCGGGGGAACGAATGGCTTGTCGCCAGTGGGGGCAACGATACACTCTCGGGAGGAACGGGTGCCGATTTGCTTTATGGCGGCCTCGGCAACGATACGTATTTGTGGGGTGCGGGTGACGGCCAGGATTTCATCGACAATACCGATACCTCGACTGGCTCGACTGACACCCTGATTATCACGGGCGGACTGCTGCCCGCCGATCTTGTTCTTGGGCGCATCGGGAATGATCTGATTGTTCGTCTGCGTAATACTGAAGATCGAATGACGGTGTTGAACCATTACTCAGGGACTCCCATTGATGCCATCAGTTTCGCAGACGGAACCCTGTGGAATGGGGCGGATATCGACGCTCATCTCAATAATGAACTGACGGCCAATGCCGATATTTATTACGGCACTGAAGGCAACGACACCATCAATGCGCTGGACGGGAATGACACTCTGAATGGCGCGGGTGGTGACGACCAGCTTTATGGCGAAAGCGGAGACGACAGCATCGATGGAGGAGCGGGCAACGATACGCTTGATGGTGGCGCCGGCAATGACGTTTTGATTGGTGGCGCTGGCAACGACTGCTACGTTGTCGACAGTAGCAGCGATGTTGTCAACGAAGCAGCGAACGCCGGTACGGACAGCGTTCAGTCGAGTGTCTCTTACACCCTCGCCGCCAATGTCGAAAACCTGACGCTCACCGGAACAGAGGCGATCAGCGGCACAGGCAACGCACTCGACAACGTCCTTATCGGAAATGGCATCGCCAATACGCTGACCGGTGACGCCGGCAACGATACGCTGATCGGCGGCAGCGGCGACGACACTTTGCTGGGAGGAGCCGGCAACAACACCTACCGGTTTGCAAGAGGTGACGGTCAGGACACGATCAGTTCCTTCAATGATGCCACTGCGGGGAAATTGAATGTACTTGAGTTCATGACCGGCATTGCTCCTGGCGATATTCGATTGGCGCGAGCCAACAACGACCTCACGTTCTCTGTTTCAGGAGACAGCGACAAGGTTACCGTTAGCGACTTCTTCCTGAACGAGACTTCGAGCAATTCCTACAATCCGGTACAACAGGTCAAGTTCGCAGATAGCACGATGTGGACGTTGAGTGACCTGCTCGCCCGACTGAGCGCACCCCCCTCGGGAAGCAACAATGTCGTGACGATTAATGAAGACACACCATATACGTTGCGTATTGCCGATTTCGGCTTTAGCGATCCAGATGCCGGAGATATCCTCAATGCCGTGCGTATCGACCGTCTACCGCAGGCCGGAAGCCTAATGCTTAATGGCGTCGCAGTTGTCGCCGGGCAGGTGATTACCGACCCAAATATTTCTGGCCTGGTATTTAGCCCAAGCTACAACGCCAATGGTTTGCATTACGCGGGTTTTGATTTTTCGGTAGAAGACCAGAACGGGGTGTTTGATACCAGCCCGAATACGTTGAACTTCAATGTCACGCAGGTCAACGACGCGCCGGCTTTTGTGGGAGCTCCAGGCACCGGCATCGTGACGCTGGACCTAACTACCTCAAGTTACGCAACCGGTATCGCACAGCAAAGCGACGGAAAGTACGTGATATCCGCCGCAGAAATTTACGGCGGTGACTTCATGGTTGCGCGTTTCAACAAAAACGGCACACCGGACACCTCTTTCAACGGCGATGGACATGTCATCACCTCGATTGGCGCCGGTGCCGACAAGTCACAATACGTTGCCATTCAAGCAGATGGGCGGATTTTAGTCGGCGGATATAGCAACCCGTCAACGACGTCACTTCTATACCAAGATTTTTGCTTGGTCCGTTACAACAGCGACGGTTCTCTTGATCCCACTTTTAGCGGCGATGGCATAGCTACCACCGATATCGCCGGTGATAACGATGCGTCTTACGCGATGGCCGTGCAGGCAGACGGGAAGATTGTGCTCGTCGGAACAACCAATGCCTACAACTCGGCATCAGCGATAGTGCGCTATCGTACCGATGGATCGCTCGATACGAGCTTCGATAATGACGGCAAAGTAAAGGTCGCAGGCTACAAAACCATCGTTTCAGTGGCTATTCAGTCTGATGGGAAGATACTTGCCGCCGGCTACAACAATTCCAACTATGACTTCCTTTTGCAACGCTATAACGCCAACGGATCTCTGGATTCGACGTTCAACGGCAGTGGCAGCATCATTATTGATTCCGGCGGTAGTGATTATGCATATTCGACGACGATTCAATCCGAAGGGAAGATTCTTGTCATTGGCAGGATGGGCAACACATCGGCATTTTTCCGCTTCAATATTGACGGTTCCCGAGATACGACTTTCGGAGTCAATGGAAGGGTCAATACAACTCACAGCGATGACTTGATTGCGGTTCAATCCGATGGAAAAATACTGGTAGCTGGCTCACTTTATCCCTCATCCTCTATTCTTTCATTAGCGCGCTACAACCGCGATGGCTCTCTGGATACTGCGTTTGGTTCCAACGGCTTAGTTACAACCAGCGTTTCCGGGACTTCAATACAAGCGAGGTCCATCACGGTTCAAACTGACGGGAGGATACTGCTTGCTGGATACCGAGGCCCCAGCGGCACGGTGCCGCAAAACCCCATGCTGATTCGCTACAATGCGGACGGTAGTCTGGATACGTCCTTCGGCGCTGATCCGTCCATTGCCGATCGAACGATTGGACAAGGCAACCTGCTCAGCTTTGCGATTCCGAGCAACATGTTCATCGACCTGGATGCCGGCGATACGCTGACCTATTCGGCGACGAAAGCCGATGGTTCAACGCTCCCGTCATGGTTGTCATTCAACCCAGCGACCCGGACCTTTAGTGGAACGCCAACCAGCGACGATGTGGGAGCCGTTAGCGTCAAGGTGCTTGTAACGGATGGGGGCGGTTTAAGCACTTCCAGCAACGCCTTCAATGTGACCGTCACCTCCAACGGTAATGCATCTCCCACAGGGAGTGTATCCATATCTGGCACGGCAACCCAGAACCAGACCCTGATCGCCAGCAACACGCTGTCCGACGCTGATGGCATGGGTTCTGTGGGTTACCAGTGGCAATACTCAAGCGATGGCAGCACCTGGAATGCCATCAGTGGCGCCACGGCTGGCAGTTTCACCCTGGCCGAAGCCCTGGTCGGCAAGCAAGTTCGCGTTCTGGCGTCTTACACCGATGCTCACGGCACCGCCGAGTCCAAGGCCAGTTCCGCGACCGTCACGGTGGCCAACGTCAACGACACCCCGACCGGAACGGTCACCTTGACTGGCACAGCCGCTCAGAACCAGGCTCTGACGGCGGCTAACACGCTGGCCGACATCGACGGTCTGGGCAGCATCGGCTACCAGTGGCAATCCTCGACTGACGGCACCGCCTGGAACGCCATAGCCGGTGCCACGGCCGGCAGTTTCACCCTGGCCGAAGCACAGGTCGGCCAGCAAGTCCGTGTTGTTGCCAGCTACACCGATGCTCACGGCACGGCCGAATCCAAGGCCAGTTCCGCGACCGCCGCAGTGGCCAACGTCAACGACACCCCGATCGGCGGCGTGACGGTGACTGGTACAGCCGCACAGAACCAGATCCTGACGGCGGACAACACCTTGGCCGATGTCGATGGTCTGGGCACTATCGCTTACCAATGGCAATCGTCGACCGACGGCACCGTCTGGAACGCCATAGCCGGTGCCACGGCAGGCAGTTTCACCCTGGCCGAAGCACAGGTCGGTCAGCAGGTGCGTGTTGTTGCCAGCTACACCGACGCTCACGGCACGGCTGAATCCAAAGCCAGTTCCGCGACCGCCGCAGTGGCCAACGTCAACGACGTCCCGACGGGAAGCGTAACGGTGGCTGGTACTGCCGCGCAGAACCAGACCCTGACGGCGGCCAATAACCTGGCCGACATCGACGGTCTGGGCACAATCGGTTACCAATGGCAATCCTCGACTGATGGCACGACCTGGACCGCCATCAGTGGCGCCACGGCCGGCAGCTTCACGCTGGCCGAAGCACAGGTTGGCCAGCAGGTTCGCATTCTGGCGTCTTATACAGATGCTCACGGTACGGCCGAGTCCAAGGCCAGTTCAGCGACCGCGGCAATCGCCAACGTGAACGACGCTCCGGTGGTTGCTCACACCATCGCAGCCCAGTCTGCTACCGAAGATACAGCCTTCAGTTTCACCGTTCCGGGCGACGCGTTTACCGATGTCGATCTCGGCGACAGCCTGACCTTCTCCGCCACACGGGGAGATGGCTCGGCCTTGCCGGACTGGCTTTCCTTTGATGCGGCGACGCGAACCTTCAGCGGCACACCGGTCAACGGCGATGTCGGCCGCCTTGGTCTCAAGGTCACGGCCACTGATCTCGCGGGTGCCAGCGCTTCCAGTGGTTTTGATCTCGCCGTGGCCAACACCAACGATGACCCGGTTGTGGCAAACGCCATCCTTGCGCAGACGGCGAGCGAAGCGACTGCGTTCAGCTTTGTCGTAGCGGACAACGCTTTCACCGATGTTGATGCCGGCGATGTGCTGAGTCTTTCAGCGACGCAGGGAGATGGATCGGCGCTGCCGGGCTGGCTGAGCTTCGATGCCACTGCACGCCGTTTCAGCGGCACCCCGGCGTTTGGCGACGTGGGCAAGCTGTCTCTCAAAGTTATTGCGACCGATCTGGCCGGTGCCAGCGTCAGCCAGGATGTCGCGCTGACCGTCAGTGCTGTCACGGGCGTCAACCTGATCGGAAGCTCCGGAAACGATGTGCTGACTGGTACGCCGTATAACGACACGCTGGATGGCGCTGCAGGTCTTGACCGGATGGCGGGTGGTGCCGGAAATGATACCTACTACATCGACAACACCGGGGATGTGGTGGTCGAACTGGCGGGAGAAGGAAGTGATAGTGTCGTCTCTTCCATAACGCATAGCCTCGCCGCCAATGTTGAAAACCTGACCTTGGCCGGTACGGTGGCCATCAACGGCACCGGCAATGCCCTGAACAACGTGCTCACCGGCAACACGGCTGCCAATATCCTCAATGGCGGTGCCGGCGCCGACACCCTGATAGGCGGTCTGGGCAACGACACCTATGTCGTGGATAACGTCGGCGACATCGTTGGCGAGAACGCCAACGAGGGCACCGATCTCGTCCAGTCGAGCATCACCTGGACTCTGGGCGACAATGTCGAGAACCTGGCCCTGACCGGTACGGCGGCCATCAACGGTAGCGGCAACGCCCTGAATAATGCGCTCACCGGCAACAGTGCAGCCAATACCCTGTCTGCGGGAGACGGCAACGACTCGGTTAATGGCGGTGCTGGAGCCGACACCCTGATTGGTGGCTTGGGCAACGACACGTATGTGGTCGACAACGTGGGCGACGTCATTAGCGAAAACGCATATGAAGGTGCAGACCTTGTGCAGTCGAGTGTCAGCTATGCGCTCTCCGCTGATGTCGAGAATCTGACGCTGACCGGCGCCCTGGTCATCAACGGCGGCGGCAACGCACTGGACAACGTACTCATCGGCAACAGCGCGGCCAACACCCTGTCCGGGGGAGATGGCAACGACACGCTGAATGGTGGTACCGGTGCTGACACCCTGATTGGCGGGCTGGGCAACGACAGCTATAGCGTGGATAACGTGGGCGACGTGGTTGCGGAAAACGCTAATGAAGGCACCGATCTGCTTCAATCGAGCGTCACCTGCACGCTTCCAGCCGATGTTGAGAATCTGACCCTGATTGGCACGAGCGCCATCACCGGCACCGGCAACACGCTGGACAACGTGATTATCGGCAACAACGCGGCCAACACCCTGAGCGGAGGAGACGGCAACGACACTTTGAGTGGAGGGACCGGCAGCGATGCGCTTTACGGCGGCGCAGGTGACGACACGCTGTTGCTTGCCGCCGACAACAACTGGGTTTCCGGCTATGCGGCGTTCAACGCCGGCAGTCCGGGAAATGCAGGCAGTGGCGAGTTTGTCGGCATTACCGGGAAAGTACGGCTCTACGATCTGTTTGACGGCGGCAGCGGAGTCGACTCCATGCAAGGCACTGGCGGCAATGATGCCATCTTCCTTGACGACGGGTTCAGCCCGCTACCGGTGGCCATGGGGGCCCGCTTTGCCAACGTGGAAATTATCCGCGCGGGAGACGGCGATGACGTCATCGATCTGACCAGCGACCGTTACGGTTATGGCGATGTTTTTCTCGATGGTGGCAACGGTAACGACGTCATGTGGTCTAGCGCGGGAAATGACGTCCTGCTGGCGGGCGCAGGAAACGATAATTTGTTCGGCGGGGTTGGGAACGATTTGCACGACGGGAGTCTAGGCAACGACAAGCTCCTCGGGGCCAAGGGTAATGATCTGCTGCTCGGAGGTCTCGGCAATGACATCCTGGACGGCGGTGCCGGCAACGACGTCATCCTCTTCAACAAGGGCGATGGCCAGGACACCTTTGCTACGGGAGGCACCGGCAGCGACACCCTGTCGCTCGGCGGCAGCTTCGCCTACAGCGATCTCACGTTCACCAAGTCGAGTGCCGACCTGGTCATGAAGCTTGGCAGCAGCGACCAAATCACCTTCAAGAACTGGTATGCCGCAACACCGTCCAAACCCGTCGTCAATCTGCAGGTGATTGCCGAAGCCATGGCCGGATTCAATGCCGGCGGCAGCGACCCGCTGCTCGACCAGAAGGTGGAGGCGTTCAACTTCGCCGGACTGGCCGGCGCCTTCGATGCTGCACGGGTTGCGAATCCGACGCTGAGCAGTTGGGCGTTGACCAATGCTCTGACCAGCTTCCAACTGATGGGATCGGATACGGCAGCACTCGGTGGCGACCTGGCGTATCAGTACGGCAAGAACGGCACGCTGGCCGGCATCGGTCTCACGGCGGCGCAGGGGGTCATAAACGATGCCAGCTTCGGCACCCAGGCCCAGACCCTGCAAGCGCTCTCGAGTTTGCAGACTGGAGCGGTGCGATTGAGTTGAAAGGAGCCACTTACTCAGCAGTCAGGAATTAAGACTACAAAAAATGCCCTCACCCCAACCCCTCTCCCGCGGGAGAGGGGCTTAGAAACCATCGCCCTGCGGGAGGGGGTGCGCGGCAGCGCGGTGAGGGCAGTGGGTATGCACTGTCGCTGTGCTTAATTTTGTAAAGGCCGAAATGTTTTCAAAACTGTTCACATTTCTAATTCAGCATCTCCCGCTGAGCGCGCTACGTTCTGGCTACGAGCGGCTGCAGGGCGCGTTCGAGCGCCGCTTGCCGCAGACCGACCCGCACCCGCTGGAGTTCTACCCACCGCTTCTGCGGCTGACCGAGTCGCCGCCTAACCCGATGGGTCGCAAAGTCCTGTGGATGTTGCTCATCCTGCTCGCCGCGCTGCTGCTCTGGGCCCTGATCGGTCAGCTCGACATCGTCGCCGTCGCCGAAGGCAAGCTCATCCCGCAGAGCTACCTCAAGATCGTGCAGCCGTCCGAGTCCGGCATCGTCAAGGAAATCCTCGTGCACGAAGGCGATACGGTCAAGGCCGGTCAGGTCCTGATGCGCATGGACACCCTGATCAGCGAAGCCGATGCCAAATCCATCGCCGCCGACTATCGCCGCAAGCGCGCCACGCTGACACGCATCGATGCCGAACTTTCCAACCGGCCCTATGTCGCCGCACCCGAGGATACTCCCGAACTGGCGCGTGAAATCGCCGCCCAGTACCGGGCCAACCGCGCTGCCCTGGAAGCCGCTCTCGCCGAAGAGACCAGCCGGCTAGTCCGCTACCGTCATGATCTGGCTTCGTCCGAGCAGGTCAAAGCCAAGCTGATCGAAACCCTGCCGCATTACCAGGAACAGGACAAGGCCTTCGAGAAGCTGGCCAGGGACGGCTACGCCGGCAGCCTGATGGCCAGCGACAAGAAACGCGAGCGCATCGAAAAGGAACAGGAACTCAAGAACCAGACGCACCTGATCGAATCGAATCGCGCCTATGTCATCCAATCGGAAAAGCGGCTCGCCCAGATCGACAGCGACTACCGCCGCCAACTGCATAGCGAACGCAACGAGGTGCATGGCCAGGCCGAGAAACTGGCGCAGGAAGTGGCCAAGCAGACGCATCGCCAGTCCCTGATGGAACTCAAGGCCACCCAGGACAGCGTGGTCAAGGATTTGTCCACGCATACCACCGGCACCGTCGTGCAGCCAGGGACGGTATTGCTCACTCTGGTGCCGAAAGAAGAAACCCTGCGCGCCGAAGTGTGGGTCAGCAACGAGGACATCGGCTTCGTGCGCCAGGGCCAGCCGGTCAAACTCAAGTTCGCTGCCTTTACCTTCCAGAAATACGGTATGGTCGAAGGCGTGGTCGTGCACGTCAGTGCCGATTCAGCCGACAGCAGCACGAATGCCGGGACGGGAACTGCAGCGTCGAATGAGCGTAACCCGAACCGGGCTCAGCCACTGGTCTACAAGGCGCTGGTCGCCCTCAAAAGCATGTACCTTGAAATGGATGGGCAGCGCTATGAACTCGCCGCCGGGATGCAGACCAATGCCGAAATCCTGCTCGGCACGCGGAGCGTCATGGAGTTCCTGCTCTCCCCGGTGCGCAAGGCCTGGCATGAGGCGGGGAGGGAACGCTGAGGCCGGCCTGCTGAACGCGCAGGCGGTAGTACGGGTGGCGCTAGATCTCAATAATGGTGTCGTTGTAGAGTGCCACCATTGGGTCATGCGTCATTAGCCGCATCGGCTCGACCAATGCTTGTGCAATGAGGATGCGGTCAAACGGGTCCTGATGGTGCACCGGTAGGTTTTCGACGACCATGGCATGCTCGGCCTCGACCGGCAGGAATCGGTAGCCTGACTCGCGGAAATAGCGCACTGCGTCCTGGCTGGATACTGGCATGTCGCCACGACCAAGCGCATGCTTGATGGCGATTTCCCAGACGCTTGCCGTGCTGATCCAGACCGACGACTTGGGCGATTCGATCAACTCGCGCGCTTTCTTCGGCAGCTTCGGGCTGTCGGTAATCGCCCATAGGGCAACGTGCGTATCAAGCAGAAGATTCAAGATTGCTGCCCGCCCCTGAACAAGCGTCCTACCTCGTCGTTATGGGCGTCGATGCTGTCCGGCACCTCAAAGCGACCCTTGGCGACGCCGATGCGCTTCCCGGCCGACGCCGAATCCATTGGCACCAGCTTGGCTGCCGGACGGCCGTTGCGGGCGATGACGATCTCGCTCTCCTGACCCAGCTCGATGGCTTCGACCAAGCGGGACAGTGAAGACTTCGCTTGAAGCATATTGACGGACAGCATGGCATTCTCCTAGATTGAAGGTTAGTCTAGTCTAGCCAGAGATGAACGTCAAACGTAGTAAAAACACAAAATCGGATGATTTCAGATGTCCTGTCTCACATGATGAGAGAACGCTAGCCACAAGTCCCAACCGCACCGCAGGCAGTACAGAAATCGCAGCCGTCCTTGCGGATCATGGTGTAGTTTCCGCATTCTCCGCATAGCTTGCCGGCGGTCGGTCTGGCGGCTGTACTGCCGGCCGGTGACTCAAGAATGCCCATCTGCTGCAGCGGCATGCCGTTTTCGTCGAGAATGCCGAGCATGGCGTAGCGGTGGATGATGAGTTGCGCGAGATAGGCTACGGTCGACGGGTAGTTGGTCTGTTTGCGCGTGCCGGGGATGAAAGCTATGAAATCGCCGAGCGGTTCGGGGTAGTCGAGCAGCTTGCGCAGTTTCATGCCGATCCAGGCCGGGTCGAGGACACGCATGTCGAGCGAAAGCAGCTTGGTCAGGCCGTCGAGGGCGCGCGGGTAGTTGCCTGAGAGCCACACCGAGTAGGGCCGGGTGACGCCGTCGGGCAGGGTGATTTCCTTGAGGCCGAGAACGAAATCTTCTTCGGTCGCCGGGTTGAAGATGTCGACCGTCCAGGACAGCGTACCGTCGGTGCCTGTCTTCGGCTCCTTCAGGCTGAACATGGCGTCGAGCACCGGCGTCGGGCCTTCGTTCCTGAAAGCGCCCAATTGTTCAACACGGAACTGGATCAGGCGCGCCATCGCCGAGACGATCGACGGCATGCGTTTGCGCTCGCCATGGGGTGGGAAAGCCATGTCGAAGCCTTCACCGTTGGGCGTCCTGGCCAGGGATTCAAGCTTGAGCGCCAGCCAGCCGTGGTCATTGGCGCGCATGTCCATGGACAGCGTCTTGGCCACGGCGCCGAGGCCGCGCGGCTGTGCCGGGCCATTGACCCAGGCTTCGAACGGCCAAGAGCGGCCTTCCTGTTCAACATGGCCGACAAACAGGGCGAACTTGCCGAGTTCGTGCTCGATCATGTAGGTCCACGACATGTTGCCTTCCGGCAGGTTCGGGCGGCCCGGCCAGCGCAGGCTGGAGAGCACCGGTGCCGGCAGGTTCTTGATCGACAGGCGGCGGTTGGCGTCGCCGCTGATGAAGTCCTGCGGCTGTTTTTTCTCTTCGGTCTGCTTGACCGTTTCGACCGAAAGCACTGCGCCGAGAACACTGTTCGGGCGGTAGGTGGCCAGACCCTTGAGGCCGGCTTTCCAGGCACTCATGTAGAGATCCTGGAAATCTTCGTAGGGGTAGTCGGCCGGGACGTTGACCGTCTTCGAAATCGAGGTGTCGATATAAGGGGCGACGGCGGCGACCATGTCCTTGTGGGCCTGCGCGGATATTTCGAGCGCGGTGACGAAATAATCGGGCAGCTTCCCGACATCGCCGCCCATGTGCTTGTAGAGGCGCCAGGCGTAATCTTCGACGGCGTATTCCTTGAGCGTGCCGTCGATCATGCGTTTTTTGCGGTTGTAGGTCCACGAGAAGGGCGGTTCGATGCCGTTGCTGGCGTTGTCGGCAAAGGCCAGCGAAATGGTGCCGGTCGGGGCAATCGAGAGCAGGTGCGAGTTGCGCAGACCATGACTGCGGATTTCGGCCTTGATCTCGGACGGCAGGCGCGAAGCAAAATTGCCGCCGGAGAGATACAGCTCGGCGTTGAACAACGGGAAAGCGCCGCGTTCCTTGGCCAGATCGACCGAAGCAAGGTAGGCGGTGTTGCGCATGTACTCGGAAATGCGCGCGCCCATGGCGGTGGCTTCCGGCTTGTCGTAGCGCAGACAGAGCATGCACAGGGCGTCGCCCAGGCCGGTATAGCCCAGACCGACACGACGCTTGTTGGCGGCCTCCTCGCGCTGGCGGTCGAGTGGCCAGGCGGTCACGTCGAGGACGTTGTCGAGCATGCGCGTCGACACCTTGACGACCTCGCCGAAAGCGGCAAAATCGAACGCGGCCTTGGCCGTAAATGCATTCTTGACGAACAGGGTCAGGTTGATCGACCCCAGACAGCAGCAACCGTAGGGTGGCAGCGGCTGCTCGGCGCAAGGGTTGGTGGCCTCGATCAGTTCGCAGTAGTAAAGGTTGTTGTCCTTGTTCATGCGATCGAGGAAGAGAATCCCCGGTTCGGCATGATCATAGGTTGATTTCATCACCTGATCCCACAGGTCGCGGGCGCGCACCTTGCGATAGACCCACGTGCCGTCGTCCTGCTGATAGGCACCGGAGGTCTTCATGTCGGCATTGGGTTCGGCACGGTGCGAGAGTTCAACTTCGGCATCGGCTTCGACGGCGTGCATGAAGGCGTCGGTGACGGCGATGGAGACATTGAAGTTGGTCAGGTCACCCTTGTCCTTGGCGTGAATGAAGACCTCGATGTCCGGGTGATCGCAGCGCAGCACGCCCATCTGCGCACCACGGCGGGCGCCGGCCGATTCGACGGTTTCGCACGAACGGTCGAAGACGCGCATGTAGGACACCGGGCCGGACGCCCGCGATTGCGTGCCCTTGACCTGCGCACCCTGCGGGCGTATCGATGAGAAGTCATAGCCGACACCGCCACCACGGCGCATGGTTTCAGCCGCTTCGGCCAGCGCGCTGTAGATGCCGGGCTTGCCGTCGACCAGTTCGACGATGGAGTCGCCCACCGGTTGCACGAAGCAGTTGATCAGGGTGGCGGCGAGTGGCGTGCCGGCGGCGGAGCAGATGCGGCCGGCGGGAACGAAGCCGTTTTCCTGCGCCCAGAGAAAGCGTTCCTCCCACCTGGCACGCTGCTTTTCTTCTTCATTGGCGGCCAGGGCACGAGCTACGCGACGGCGTACGTCATGGACATTGGTTTCTGTTCCTTTAGCGTATTTCTCGATCAGTACCTCGGCAGAAATTTCCTGCTCGGCGAGGCGGACAATCTCCGGTACTTCAGCGAGTGCGGTCAGGGATAGTTGTTGTGCTTTCTGGCTCATGTATTGCCTCTCTGTCTTTGTGGCTGCAAGTTTCGATGTAGACGACGCGCTTGATTCATGAGTTCAAACCGCGTGTAACTTTGTGCTGTGATGAATGTGCTGTTCAGCCGGTTTATCCGGCGAGTCAGACGTAAAGCTACTACATGTAGTGGTACATGGCAACAAGTTGACTAAATGTAGTTATTATGGATCTTTCGAGGAGGCCGTAAAAAAGACTTTGAAATCACTGTCTTGAAAAAAATGAATAAATATTTGATGCGGTGCACAATTTGCCTGCCTGAGACAGATTCTCACTTGTTATCGGGGTTTCACGTCCGTCGCCCTTGAATATTGGACAGACTCAGGCCTCGTTCGGACGCCGGTTCTGCTAGAATCACGCGATGTACCGGTTCGGCGTGTCTTTGCAGACGAAAGATGGCCCCGAAGCCTTCAAACAGCAGAAAAAACCGGGCATTTTCGGCGTGTTGATCATCCTGAGGAAGCAATCATGTTTGTTTTCGTTTTGAATTGCGGCAGTTCTTCGTTCAAATATCAATTGCTTGACATGAGCAACGAGCATCGCGTTGCTGTCGGTCTGGTGGAACGTATCGGCATGAAAGACTCGATCCTGGCTTACGAACCGGCCAATGGCGACAAGATCACGGAGATTGCCGACATTGCCGACCATGAGGTGGCCATCAAGCGGGTTCTGGACAAACTGGTGGATGACAAAGTCGGCGTCATCACATCACTGGCGGATATCGGCGCCATCGGCCATCGCGTCGTCCATGGTGCTGAAAAATTTTCCGGTTCCGTGCTTATCAACGCTGCCGTTCTCGCCGCGCTCAAGGAGAACATTCCGCTGGCGCCGCTGCACAATCCGGCCAACATCACCGGTATCGAGGCGATGATGAGCGCCATGCCCGGCGTCGCCAATGTCGGAGTTTTCGATACCGCCTTCCACGCCACCATGCCGGCCGAGTCCTACATCTACGCCTTGCCTTACGAGTGGTATGAGCAGCATCATGTTCGCCGTTACGGTTTCCACGGCACGTCGCACCGTTTCGTTTCCGAGCGCGCTGCGGAAATGCTCGGCATCGCCAGAGATCAGTTCAACTGCATTACCTGTCACATGGGCAATGGTTCGTCCTTCACGGCCGTCAAGGGCGGCAAGTCCTACGATACCAGCATGGGCATGACCCCGCTCGAGGGCATTGTCATGGGCACGCGCTGCGGCGACGTTGACGCCGGCATTCCCGGTTTCATGGCCGCCCATGGCAATATGTCCTTTGCCGACATCGACAATGCACTCAATAAGAAGTCTGGACTGCTCGGCATTTCCGGCATCAGTTCGGACATGCGCGACATCCGCAAGGCGGCCAAAGAGGGCAATGCCCGGGCCAGGCTGGCTATTGATGTGCTATGTCACCGAGTCCTCAAATACATCGGTGCCTATGCGATTGAACTGGGGCGTGTCGATGCCATCATCTTCACCGGCGGCATCGGTGAAAATGACCTCGATTTCCGGGCTTCCATCGTCGAACGTCTTGGCATTCTGGGCATCAGGTTTGATGCCTCTGCCAACACTGTGCGTGGCAAGGAAGTGGTCATTTCCACCGCCGATTCACCGATCAAGGTGATGGTGGTGCCAACCAATGAAGAACTGGTGATCGCCCGCGACACCCGGGAAATCGTTGACCGCTATTGATCCGGCGCTATGAAGTATAAAACTTCCGTCATACCGGCGAAGGCCGGTATCCAGTGCTGGCGTGGCTTTCCCTCCTGGACCCCGGCCTTCGCCGGGGTGACGACTTCATACATTTACGGGCCGGATCAATAAGCCTGCCCTATTCCGAATCCAGGGCCAGGTTGCGGTTGAAATGAGCGATCAGCGTGGCGATAACGCAGGAAGCGATGCGTGTTTCGGCAGTATCGGCACGGCTGGTCAGCACGATCGGCACCTTGGCGCCAAGAACGATGCCGGCGGTCAGGGCGTTGGCCAGATATTCCAGTTGCTTGGCCAGCATGTTGCCGGATTCCAGATCGGGAACGACCAGGATGTCGGCACAGCCGGCGACGGCCGACTTGATCCCCTTGGTCTTGGCGGCCATCATCGATACGGCGTTATCGAAGGCCAGCGGGCCGTCAAGCAGACCACCGGTGATCTGGCCGCGATCGGCCATCTTGCACAGGGCGGCGGCGTCAAGTGTGGATTGAATCTTGGGGTTGATCGTTTCGACCGCCGAAAGAATGGCCACCCTCGGTTCGGCAATACCGATGATGTGCGCCAGGTTGATGGCGTTCTGGATGATGTGCGACTTTTCCTCAAGCTCCGGGGCGATGTTGATCGCCGCGTCGGTGATCATGATCGGGCGGGGGTAGGTTGGCACATCCATCAGGAAAACGTGACTGATGCGCCGTGAAGTACGCAGACCGGCCGCGCGTGAGACGATCTCGGCCATCAACTCGTCGGTATGCAGACTGCCCTTCATGATGGCCTCGGCGTCGCCGTTGCGGACCAGGGTGACCGCCATGGCCGCTGACTCGTGGCTGTGCTTCACGTTGACGATGCGGTGTTGCCGGAGATCGAACCCGTGTTCTTCGGCGATGGCCCGAATTTTCGCTTCCGGTCCGATCAGGATAGGGTCGATCAGGCCCGCTTCGGCGGCCATCAGAGCGCCCTTGAGCGATTCCTTGTCACAGGGGTGGGCCACGGCCATGTCGATTGCTGCCAGGCCCTTGGCGCGCGCTACCAGGGCTTGCAGCCTGGCGTATTTGTCCGAGATGGTGACGTTGGGCAAATCAATTCGCTTGGTGCGCATCTTTTCGGTCGGCGCCAGAACCTCAGCCGTACCCAGAACCACATCGATCCCATCCTGATTGGTACAGGTACAGTCAAAAACGATGTGATGGTTGCCGGGAAACATCTGCTTGACCGTGACCGTGATGGTGATGCTGTCGCCAACAGTTACCGGATTCACGAAACGGATCGACTGATCGATCAGGATGGTGCCCGGCCCCGGGAACTGGGTGCCCAGGGTGGCGGAAATCAGTGAAGCGCTCCACATGCCGTGGGCGATGACTCCCTTGAACATGCCGCTGTTGGCAAATTCCCGATCGACAATTGCCGGGCTGATGTCGCCGGACATGATGGCGAAGAGCTGGATGTCTTCGGAGCGCAGGGTGCGTGTCAGCGAAGTGCTGTCACCCACGCTGATCTCGTCGTAGGTCCGGCTTTCAAGAAATTGCTGGTTTGTTTCTATGCGCATCATAAATCTCCGAAAAAGACGCCTTCATCGCCTGTCCGCATACCACTGCACAAAGAATGGCGATCTGGATCGTTATGTCAGTCGGAAACCTGGCAACGACATTCGCCGGAAGCGAAGCCCGTTGCCGTCGCAAACTACGGGGTGGCGTTGCTTGCGACGTGCCCGGCATTCATGAAATCTGAATTTTCAGGGCGCTCCCATTTCTTGATGGCGAAATTATATGCTGCGGCTGTGCAGCATACAAATCATTTTCGCGCATTGCGGAAGGAGATTTCGCGAGACGCAACCGTGTTGCGCCGTCGCCGGGACCTGCCCTCAGATGCTCATATGCCGAAGATCTGCTTGTATTCGGCCAGAGCTCTGGCGGTCTGCACGGAAGGTCTGGCGGGGTCGCCCAGCCCGAATTCGGCCTGTAGTGAAGACTTGTTGTCGCTGATGTAGTCAATCACCCGATCCAGATTGGCCAGCCGGTTGGGGATGAAATTGTTGCTGGAATTGAGCAGCTCGGCTGATCGGGCAAAGTTGGCGCTGAATTCGTCGATGGTATTGATCGCGCCTTGCCTGTTGGCCGCCAGCGCAGCGTCCAGTTTGCTCACGTCGAGAGAGGCCAGATTGGTGCTCTGGTCGATGCTCAGGCCCAAGTCGCGCAGGCCATGAAAACCGTCTCTGGCGCCGTTGAAGATGTTTTCGACACTCTGTTCAAGTTCGTAGAGCGAGATCTCTGCGGCCTGTGTTCCGGCCAGCACGCCATCGCTTTTCACCGTGCCGTCAAAGCGCTTGATCCATGCATTGTATTTGTCGGTAAAGCTCTGCAATTGAGCCTTAATCGCTTCGTTGTCCATCGCCGTACTGGTAGCGGCCAGCGTCTGTCCGGCCTGTTGCATGCCGGTCACTGCGGTTTTCATCGCGCTCAGTTCGGAATACTGCGCCTTGTAGGTGACATCCCGGGTATTGATGAGGCTCATCATCGAGTAGGCGGATTCCGGGTCGAACAGCGAAAGATTGCGTCCGCTCGAAGAGAGTCCCTGGCTGCCGGTCGAGATACCGAAAGCCGAAAGCAGGTCCGTTGAAGCGGCGTTCGTGCTGCCGGCTCCGCTCAGAAAATCAAGGCTGCTGATCGTCTTGCCGTCAGTGAACACCGAGCCAAGCAGGGTATTGACCGACTGGGCTTGCAGTGAGGCCATGCGCAAGGCCAGCGATGACGAGAAGTCGCCGCTGAGCGGTGTATTGGTGATGCTGTTCCTGTTCTGCGCGGATGTGCTGGTACTGCCCGTCTGATCCGACTGGAAGAGGCTGAACAGTGTACTGGCGATTCCCGGTGTTGACATGATGACTCCTGCTGCGCTTGGCGTATAAATGCCGGTCGGAGTGATTTCCGAAGGCCTCAGGCTGAGTACAGCAATATCCGGGCCATCTTCATGGGCCAGCAAGAACTGCCCTGCGCAGCCGGCTCAGGGCTCGATCAGAGGACTTAGCTTGATCTGGAGTTCGCGCTTGCGGCGGCAAAAACTGCCGGTTTTCGACGCGGCAACGGGGCAACCGGGGCGCCTGCCCGGAATCAATAAGGCGATGCCGGGTAAACTGTCCGATCAATCGAGTACGTGCGACACCATCCCGTCAGCCAGCTTCGGTTCGAACCAGGTCGACTTGGGCGGCATGACCTCACCGGCGTCGGCGACGGACATCAGTTCAGCCATCTGTGTCGGGTACATGGCGAAGGCGACGGCCATTTCACCGCTGTTCACGCGACGCTCCAGTTCAGGCAGTCCGCGGATGCCGCCGATGAAATCGATGCGCGTATCGCGGCGCAGGTCGGCAATGCCGAGAACGGGAGCGAGGATTTGCTCGGTGAGCACGGAAACATCGAGACGGCGCACCGGGTCCTGGGTCGGCACGAGCTCTGGGCGGATGACGAGATGATACCAGCGCCCGTCGAGATACATGCCGAATGAACCCGTGCATTGCGGCTTGACCGGGGTGGCCGAGGCAGTGACCGTGCAGCGTTCGCCGACGGCCTTGAGGAAAGCGTCGACGCGGTGGCCGTTGAGATCGCGCACTACCCGGTTGTAATCCATGATGCGCATCTGTCGCGCCGGGAAGATGACCGCCAGGAAATACTCGGCCGACTGCGGGCGGCCCTTGCCGCGCCGGGCCGCTGCAACGCGCGACGCGGCGGCCGAACGGTGGTGCCCGTCGGCGATGTAGAGGCTGGGCATGGCGCCGACAACGGCGCTGATGCGCGCTATGGCTTGGGCCTCGTCGATCAGCCAGAGGGTGTGGCGAATGCCGTCATCGGCAGTGACATCGGCGATCGGCGTACCGCGAGTGGCGGCGGCGATCAGGTTCTCGGCGTCATCGCTGTCCGGATGGGCGAGCAGGACAGGGCCGGTCTGGGCGTCAAGGGCTTCAATCTGACGTACGCGGTCGTCTTCCTTGTCGGGCCGGGTAAATTCGTGCTTGCGGATGCGCTTGGCATCGTAGGCGGCGACCGATGCGGCAGCGATTAGCCCGGTCTGCGTGTGCGTGCCCATGACCAGACGGTAGGCGTAGTAGCAGGGCGTTGAGTCGCGGAAGAGAATGCCCGCAGCGATCATCTTGCGCAGGTTTTCAGCCGACTTGGCATAGACTTCGGGGGCGTAGTGGTCGATTTCCGGCGGCAGGTCGATTTCGGCCTTGGAAATGTGCAGGAAGGAGTAGGGTTTTCCGGCCGCACGCTGGCGGGCTTCTTCACTGGAGAGGACGTCGTAGGGCGGGGCGGCGACAGCGGCTGCGTGTTCGCTGCGCGGACGCAGGCCGGTAAAGGGGCGGATCAGTGGGCGGGTAGTCAATTGATTCTCCTTGAAGAGCCTAAAGTTGCCAAATTCAATTGCCTTACCACCAAGTCACAAAGTTCACCAAGGTTTACCAAGAAAAGCAATGTAGTTCTTGGTGTAACTTTGTGTTCTTGGTGACTTGGTGGTGAAGTCTTTTTTCATCGATTTCGCTTCGGCAACACGTCGCGCAACAAATTCGCCGCATCGCGCAGCATCTTTTCGCTGGCTTCCCAGTCGATGCAGGCATCGGTGACCGAACAGCCGTAGCTGAGCCGAGTGAGGTCTTCGGGAATCGGCTGGTTGCCGGCAACGAGATTCGATTCGATCATCACGCCGAGCAGTGATTTGTTGCCAAAGCGGATCTGATTGACCAGGTCAGTCATGACCAGCAGTTGCAGTTCGGGCTTCTTGTAGCTGTTGGCGTGCGAACAATCGACGACGATGTTGGGCGGCAGATTGGCTTTGAGCAGCGCCTGTTCGGCCATCGCGATCGATACCGTGTCGTAGTTGGGCCGGCCATCGCCGCCGCGCAGGACAAGGTGACCGTAGCGGTTGCCGCGCGTGCGTACGATGGCGGTCCGTCCCTGGCCGTTGATGCCGAGAAAACTGTGTGGTCTGGAGGCGGAGAGAATGGCGTTGACGGCAATGCCGACATCGCCGTTGGTGCCGTTCTTGAAACCGACCGGCGTCGACAGGCCGGATGAGATTTCGCGGTGCGTCTGCGATTCGGTGGTGCGGGCGCCGATGGCTGTCCATGAGATGAGATCGCCAAGGTACTGCGGCGAAATCGGGTCGAGCGCCTCGGTTCCCGCCGGCAGGCCGATTTCGGCCACGTCACGCAGGAAACTCCGCGCCTTTTCCATGCCCTGGTTGACGTGGAAGGAGTCGTCCATGTCCGGGTCGTTGATATAACCTTTCCAGCCGGTGGTGGTGCGCGGTTTTTCGAAATACACGCGCATGACGACGAGCAGCGTGTCGCTCACTTCGTCGGCCAGGTTTTTTAGCCGACGCGCATAGTCGAGACCGGCTACCGGGTCGTGAATCGAGCACGGACCGACGACGATGAACAGGCGCTTGTCCTTGCGCTCGAGAATGTTGCGCAGCGCTTCGCGTCCCTGCATCACGGTGCGCGTGGCATTTCCCGAGAGCGGCACGCGAGCGTGGATTTCCTCGGGCGAGGGCATGGGGTCGAAATCGAGAACGTTGACGTTTTCGATGTCGGGTGTGTTGATGTTCGTTTTGTCCGGATGATTCATTCTGGAGCTCGGTTGGAGGTCAACGTGTCATTCCGGCGAAAGCGCCCCGAAGGAAGTACCCTTGGGGTGCCGGAATCCAGAAGTTCAACGAACTGGGCCCCGGCATGCGCCGGGGTGACAACTTTTTCTGGGTTTCAGCGTGTTCATGGTTTCAGTTGGTTGAGTAAATCCCTGACGGCAGCAACACGATCAGCGAGTGTTGGACAGTGACGTCTGAGCGACAGTTTATCCTGTCCGGCGAGCTTGTAGTTTCTGTCTTTCTGGATCAGCTTGATGATGCGCATCGGCTCGATCGGCGGATCAGGCTCGAATTGCAGGACAATCTGTTCGGACGTGGCGTCGATCTTGACGATGCCGAGCGGCTTGCAGAGCAGGCGCAGGCGATGGCTGTCGAGCAGGGATTGCGCCTGTGGCGGCAGTTGGCCAAAACGGTCGACCAGTTCCTCGTGCATGGCGGTGATGTCGTCGAGCGAATCGCCATTGGCCAGCCGTTTGTAGAGCGTGAGTCGTTCGTGTACGTCCGGTGCGTAATCACTGGGCAGCAGCGCCGGGGTGTGCAGATTGATCTCGGTGGCAATGCCCAGCGCTTGCATGAGATCGGGTTCCTTGCCCTGCTTGAGGGCGGCAACGGCACGGTTGAGCATTTCGGTAAAGAGGTTGAAGCCGATTTCCTGCATTGCTCCCGACTGGTTTTCGCCGAGTACTTCGCCGGCACCACGGATTTCCAGGTCGTGCATGGCGAGATAGAAACCGGCACCCAGTTCGTCCATCGTCTGGATCGCTTCGAGACGTTGCCGTGCCTGCTTGGTCAGTCCCTCGTCGCCCTGCGTAAGCAGGTAAGCATAGGCCTGGTGATGCGAACGTCCGACACGGCCGCGCAATTGGTGCAGTTGGGCCAGGCCGAACTTGTCGGCACGGTTGATGATGATGGTGTTGGCGTGCGCGTTGTCGATGCCGGTTTCGATGATCGTCGTGCACAGCAGCAGGTTGGCGCGCTGGCCGGTGAAGTCGCGCATCACGCGCTCCAGTTCGCGTTCGTTCATCTGGCCGTGGCCGACGACGATGCGCGCTTCGGGCAGTAGCTTGGTCAGCTTGTCGCGCATGTTCTCAATGGTATCGATTTCGTTGTGCAGGAAGTACACCTGGCCGCCGCGCTTGAACTCGCGCAGCAGCGCCTCGCGGATGATGCCGTCGGAAAACCTGGAAACGAAGGTCTTGATCGCCAGACGCTTTTGCGGTGCGGTGGCGATCACCGAGAAGTCGCGCAGGCCTTCGAGCGACATGCCGAGCGTGCGCGGGATTGGCGTGGCGGTCAGCGTCAGTACGTCGACTTCGGCGCGCAAGGCCTTGAGCGCTTCCTTCTGACGTACGCCGAAACGGTGTTCCTCATCGATGACGACCAGGCCGAGACGGGTGAATTTCACGTCCTTCTGCAGCAGCTTGTGCGTGCCGATGACGATGTCGACCTGGCCTTCGGCGAGTTCCCTGAGGGCCAGCGTGGTTTCCTTGGCCGAGCGGAAGCGCGAGAGTTCGACGATCTTCACTGGCCAGTCGGCAAAGCGGTCGCTGAAGGTCTGGAAATGCTGTTCGCAGAGCAGGGTGGTCGGGCACAGTACGGCCACCTGCCTGCCCCCGGCTACCGCACAGAAGGCGGCGCGCAAGGCGACTTCGGTCTTGCCGAAGCCGACGTCGCCGCAGACCAGGCGATCCATCGGCTTGCCCGATTTCATGTCGTCGATCACGGCAGTGATGGCGCTGGCCTGATCGGGCGTTTCTTCGAAGCCGAAGCCGTCGGCAAAGGCGTCATAATCGTGCGCCGTGAACTCGAAGGCGTGGCCCTGGCGGGCCGCACGAATGGCGTAGAGCGCCAGCAGTTCGGCGGCCGTGTCGCGCGCCTGCAGGGCGGCGCGGCGCTTGGCCTTTTCCCATTGTTGCGTGCCGAGGGTGTGCAGGGGGGCCGCGTCAGGGTCGTTGCCGGAATAGCGCGAAATAACGTGCAGTTGTGCAACCGGTACGTAGAGCCTGGCGTCGTTGGCGTAGTGAAGTTCGAGGAACTCCATGTCGCCTTCGCCGAGGTCAAGATGCACCAGCCCCTGATAGCGGGCGATGCCGTGCTGTTCATGCACCACCGGGTCACCAACTTTCAGTTCGGTGAGATCGCGCAGCCAGTTGTCGAGCGAGGCCTTGCGTTGCACGCTGTGACGACTGCGGCGCGACGGGCTCCCGGCGTACAGCTCGGATTCGGTGATGAAGGCGTGGGGAGGAAGGAGTGAGGAGTCGGGAGTGAGGAGGAAACCCTCGTGGATGGGCGAGACGGTCAGAGCGAGTTTCTCTTTGCTCGCGAGAAAGGCGGCAAGATCAACGCACGGGGCCGGTTTCAGGCCATATTCAGCTAAAAGTGTGGCGAGGGTTTCGCGTCGCCCGGCTGATTCCGCAAGCAGCAGGATGCGGCCAGGGAATCTGTCGATAAAGACTTTGAGGCCGCTTAGCGGGTCCTCGGCGCGGCGGTCGATGGCCACCTGCGGCAGGGTAGTTGCCGGCCCGTTATTGCCGACAGCAAGAATCAGCCGTGCATACGGCTTGGCGGCGGTAAAGAACGGTTCCTCGGCAAGGAAGAGATCGCCCGGCGGCAGCAGCGGCCGGCTGTGCTCGCCGGAGAGCATGTCGTAGCGCGACTGGGCATCACGCCAGAAGGTGCGGATGGCTTCGGGCACGTCGTTGTGCAGGCAGAGCAGCGTGTCTTTGGGCAGGTAGTCGAAAAGCGTTGCCGTGGCATCGAAGAAGAGCGGTAACCAGTATTCGATACCGGCCGACGGAATGCCGTTGGAAACGTCCTTGTAGATGCCGGAACGTGCCGGATCGCCCTCGAAGATCTCGCGAAAGCGCTTGCGGAAATGAGCTCGTCCCTTGTCGTCGAGCGGGAATTCGCGCGCCGGCAGCAGACGGATTTCCGGTACCGGGTAGAGGGTACGCTGGCTATCGACGTCGAAGGTCTTGATGCTCTCGATTTCGTCGTCGAACAGGTCGAGGCGGAAGGGCAGCGGCGAACCCATCGGAAAGAGATCGATCAGCCCGCCGCGCACCGAGTATTCGCCGGGCGCAACGACCTGCGTGACGTGCGTGTAGCCGGCTAGGGTGAGCTGGGCGCGAAAGGGCTCTGCAGCGAGTGTCTCGCCCCTTTTCAGGAAGAAGGTGTAGGCCGCCAGATAGGCCGGAGGGGTGAAGCGGTAAACCGTCGTCGACGCCGGTACCAGCAGCACATCGCATTCGCCGCGCATAACGTTGTACAGCGTGGCCAGACGTTCGGAAATCAGGTCGTGGTGCGGTGAAAAGTTGTCGTAGGGTAGCGTTTCCCAGTCCGGCAACAGACGCACGCGCAGGTCGGGTGCAAACCACGGGATTTCATCGAGCAGGCGCTGCGCATCGTTGGCGCTTGCCGTCAGTACGGCCAGCAATTTGTGCTTGTCGTTATGGCTTGCCAGTTGTGCAATGTGCAGCGCATCTGCCGAGCCGGTGAACGGCGGAAGCTGCGTACGCTCTCCCGTCCTGAACGAAGGCATGGCACGCGGCAACAGAGCAGTTAGCGATTGTGAGACGAGTCTGGATTGAGGCACGAAAGGTGTTGTGGGGCGATGCGGGAAAGCAGGGTATTATAGCCGATCGGCTTTGCCGGACTTGTCTCGCCGCAGGGCGATTGCCCGGATAATGAGTTTGCTTCACGGCCCTTTGATTTCAGAATTACCGTCAGGACGAGCGAAGCAGTGCAGAGCCGCAAAGAGACACAGGGAATACAATAAAAAGCAGAAGAACTGCGGTATATTGTCCTTTGGAAAGGCTGATTTATTCGTCACCCCGTTGAACGCCGGGGTCCAGTTCTTTGATTCTTCTGGATTCCGGCACCCCAAGGGTACTTCCATCGGGGCGCTTTCGCCGGAATGACGGATTTGGAATACTTCAGCGTTTCCCTTTCGGTCTTGTCATCGGTGGTAATAAGGAGCTTGTCTGGTGTCTCAAATCAGCCTGTCCAATGTGTTGTTCGATCACGACCGGATGCGTCGCCTCTCGATGCAGTCATTGTTCGAGAGCCTGGAGAATCTCTGTGAGGGTACTGTGGTGGTCGACCGCGACGCCCGGATTGTCTGGATCAACGAGCGCTACGCCGCCCGTCTTGGCGCCATCTCGGCCGCTGATGCCGTAGGCCGCAACATCGAGGAAGTCATCCCATCCAGTCTGATGCGTCAGGTTGTCACCACCGGACAGCCGATCCTGCTTGATTTGCTGGAAACCACCGACACCACTTTTGTCGTCACGCGTATCCCTCTCAAGGACGAACATGGCGAAATAATTGGCGCTGCTGGTTTTGCACTTTACGATCAGGTGCAGTCGCTCAAACCTCTGTTCGCCAAGCTGGAGGTCATGCAGCGCGAGCTGGTCACGGCGCAAAAGCGTCTGGCCGAGGAACGCCGTCCCAAATATACCTTCTCCAACTTTATTGGTTCCAGCCCCGTCTGCATGGAAGTGAAGCGCCAGGCCCGGCGTGCTGCACAGCATGATGCCACGGTACTGCTGCTCGGTGAAACGGGTACCGGCAAGGAGTTGCTGGCGCACGCCATCCACGCCGCCTCGACACGGGGAGGCAAGGCCTTCGTCGGCGTCAATGTGGCAGCGATTCCTGACACCCTGCTCGAAACCGAATTCTTCGGTGTTGCCCCGGGTGCTTATACCGGCGCTGACCGGCGCGGCCGGGATGGCAAGTTTCAACTGGCGGATGGTGGCACCCTGTTCCTCGACGAAATCGGTGACATGCCGCTGCTACTCCAGTCCAAGCTGCTGCGCGTGCTGCAGGAACAGGAGTTCGAACCGGTGGGCTCGAACCGGGTGATCAAGATCAACGTGCGCATCATCGCGGCCACCAGTGTCGATCTTCGCCGCCGGGTTGACGAGGGGCATTTCCGCGAAGACCTGTTCTATCGCCTGAACGTCCTTTCGATCCGGGTGCCTCCTCTGCGCGAACGCGTTGCCGACATGGAGTTGCTCTGTGAAAATATTCTTGAACAGATCGAGATGCGTACAGGTCTGGCGCACCGCGAACTGATGCCTGAGGCCATTGATCGACTGCGCCACAGTGTCTGGCGCGGCAACGTCCGCGAATTGCAGAACGTACTGGAAAAAGTGGTCATGCTTTCGGACAAGACTCGTCTTGCCGCCTCCGATCTGGATAATATCGTGCCACCCGACGTCCCGACGGCAGCACAGGATTCGAGGGTGCAAGTGCCCGGTACGACACGTACTTACGCCAGTGAGTTCGAGGAATTTGAGCGGCAGTTGCTGGCCAGGGCTCTGGCCGCATCTCATGATCGGGCTGAAGATGCGGCAAAAATGCTCGGTCTGGGTCGGGCAACGATGTACCGGAAAATGCACATGCTTGGGCTATCGTCTCAATAGTGCAGACCTGTCTCATATTTGGGAATCCTTGCCAAATATAGCATTCAAGCCTTTTGTTGAAAAGTACGTCTCATAGTTGAGACAAAGAGAAGGCGTCGCTCCGGCTTAATTTCGTGCTTTGCTGACAGTACGATTGCAAAACAATGGCTTACGAAATTGGCACGATATTTGCAGAGGATGTTCTTGGGGATTAAAGGCAATAATCGGCGGCATTGACAGCGGTGTAATAACCAATGACCCAGGCCGTTAGTATTTCCTAACCTCAGGGCAGGGTGGAAGAAGTCAAGGCGGCCGGTTCAGGGCACGCTTTTGCGCTTCCTTAATCAAGAGCGTCATTGACGCCCAACAGAAACTAACGGAGGAGTACATCCATGATTGGCGTATTCGGTATCGTATTATCCCTTTGCCTTCTTATGTACCTCGCGTACAGAGGCATTACGGTTCTCATCCTGGCACCTATCCTGGCTCTGGTTGCGGCCATGTTCTCGGACATGCCCATCATGGCCACTTTTACGCATGTGTTCATGCCCAACCTGGCCAACTACCTCAAGTTGTTTTTCCCCGTTTTCCTCCTCGGTGCCGTATTCGGCAAGATGATGGAAGACACGGGATGCGCCAAGGCGATTGCTCATGATATCGCCGCACGGGTAGGCAAAGAGCGAGCCATCCTCGCCGTCGTCCTGTCCTGTGCCATTCTGACCTACGGTGGTGTTTCACTGTTCGTTGTTGCCTTCGCCGTCTATCCGATCGCTGCCCACCTGTTCAAGGAAGCCGGAACGCCCAAGTTCCTGATTCCCGGTGCCATCGCCCTCGGTTCTTTCACCTTTACGATGACCGCGCTGCCCGGTACGCCGCAGATTCAGAACGCCATCCCGATGCCTTTCTTCAAGACGACCGTTTATGCGGCCCCGATACTGGGTACCATCTGCGGCATCATCATGTTCCTCGCCGGCATGTGGTGGCTTTCGAACCGTGCCAAGAAAGCCAATGCGCGCGGCGAATTTTATGGCAACCATCCGAATGAAGTCGTCAAGGAGTTCGATAGCAGCAATCTGCCCAATCTATGGGTCGCACTGCTGCCCATCTTCATCGTTCTGGTCCTCAACTTCGTCCTTTCCGAATATGTCTTTTCGTCCAACGCGACCGGTTTCGATTACCTCAAGGCCAAACCCTTTGAAACCAGCCTCGGCGCCGTACGCGGCATCTGGGCACTGGTCATCTCCCTGGTGGTAGCCATCATCGTCTCGGTTGCCATCAACTGGAATCGCTTTACCGACCTCAAGGATTCGGTCAATAGCGGTGTTTTTGGCTCGATGCTGCCCATTCTGAATACGGCGAGTGAAGTTGGTTACGGTAACGTCGTCAAGACGCTGGCCGCTTTCGCCATTATCCAGGCCGCTTTGCTTGGTATTTCCGACAATCCGTTGATCACTTCGGCAATCGCCACGAACGTCCTTGCTGGTATTACGGGCTCAGCGTCCGGTGGCATGAGCATTGCCCTTGGTGCGATGGGTGACACCTTCTACCAGGCTGCTTTGGTCCGGGGCATCAACCCCGAAGTTCTGCACCGTGTTGTGGCCATCGCCTGCGGCGGCCTCGACAGCCTGCCGCACAATGGCGCCGTAGTGACCCTGCTTGGCATTACGCAACTCACGCACAGGCAGAGCTATGCCGACATCGGCATGTGTACCGTCGTGATTCCGGTGCTCACCTGCGTTATCGCCATCATCCTCGGTACGATGGGAGTGGTCTGATCCTTCCCTTGCCGGGTGCCCTCAGGGGCTCCCGGCAACCTGGTTCATACCTGAAAAAGCGCGAATTCATCGTGCGAATTGCACTCAACAAGACGACTTCTAGCGCCTTAATATCCTGACAGCACTGTTTCACTCAGTCCGCAATCCATTGTCGGGCAAGGCGCAGTATTGCATCAATCATTTCTCGAGGAAATATGACATGACCTTAACGACCAATGCACAACAGGTGCCAGCCAAGCGCAACAAGATCGTCAGTGCTGCCGAGGCCGCACGTCAGATACGCGATGGCGATACGCTGGCCACCGGCGGCTTCGTCGGCATCGGATTCCCCGAGAACATTGCCATTGCGCTCGAAAAGCGTTTCCTGGGTGAGGATCCGCAGTCTCCTGCGGGTAGCCCACGTAACCTGACGCTCACCTATGCGGCCGGCCAGGGTGACGGCAAGGAACGCGGTCTCAACCACCTTGGCTACGAGGGCCTGGTGGGGCGAGTTATCGGCGGTCACTGGGGCCTGGCGCCAAAACTGCAGAAGCTTGCCGTCACCGATCGCATCGAAGCCTACAACTTGCCGCAGGGCATCATCTCGCACCTTTTCCGTGATATCGGTGCGGGCAAACCCGGCCTGCTTTCTCGCGTCGGTCTCGGCACCTTTGTCGATCCGCGCCATGGCGGCGGCAAGATCAACAGTATCACCAAGAAAGATCTGGTCGAGTTGATGACCATCGACGGTGAGGAATACCTTTTCTACCGGACTTTCCCGGTCAATGTAGGCATCATTCGCGGAACTACTGCCGACCCCGATGGCAACATCACCATGGAAAAGGAAGCGCTGACGCTTGAGGCGTTTTCCATCGCCACGGCGGCGCACAATTCGGGAGGCATCGTCATTGTCCAGGTCGAGCGCATTGCCGAACGTGGCACGCTCAACTCCCGGCAGGTAAAGATCCCCGGCATACTGGTCGATTACGTAGTGGTCGCCGAGAAACCCGAATATCACATGCAGACGTTTGGCGAACAGTACAGTGCGGCCTACTCCGGCGAAATCCGGGTCCCCTTGTCGTCGCTTGCCTCAATGGAGCTTTCCGAACGCAAGATCATTGCCCGCCGCGCGGCCATGGAATTGAAGCCAAACAGCATCGTCAACCTCGGCATCGGCATGCCCGAGGGTGTTGCCAGTGTTGCCGTCGAGGAAAACATCAGTGATCTGATGACGCTTACCGCCGAGCCCGGCGTAGTTGGTGGCATTCCGGCCGGCGGATTGAGCTTCGGTGCCGTATCCAATGCCCAGGCCATCATTGATCAGCCCTACCAGTTCGATTTCTACGACGGTGGCGGTCTGGATCTCACCATCCTCGGGCTGGCTCAGGCCGATGCCAGTGGCAATCTCAATGTCAGCAAGTTCGGCCCGCGCCTGGCCGGCGCCGGTGGCTTCATCAACATCAGTCAGACCTCGAAAAAAGTCGTCTTTGTCGGTACCTTTACCGCAGGCAAGCTGGACGTGGTGGTCAGTGACGGCGCCCTGAAAATTGTCAAGGAAGGCGAAACCAAGAAGTTTGTCGCCACTGTCGAACATCGTACCTTCAGCGGTGAATACGCCTTCAAAAGCAAACAGACGGTGCTTTACATTACCGAGCGTTGCGTTTTTCGCCTGATCGAAAGCGGGCTGGAACTCATCGAAATTGCCCCCGGAGTCGACCTCGAGCGCGACATTCTGGCCTTGATGGATTTCCGCCCCACGATCAGCCCGAGCCTGAAAATCATGGATCTGCGGATTTTCCGTGACGAACCGATGGGCATGCGTGACGACGTGCTTGCCTAGCCCTATGACTGGATGTCAAAAGCAGATATTTCAAAACCTCGATCAAGGCATCGCCAACGTTCAAATCGTCCATCCTAACTTAACCAATCATTGCTCACATGAGGTATTAATATGTCCAAAGCAAGTATTATCGGTGCCTACAACACCGAATTTGGCGCGTTCGTCAAGAAAGACAAAAGCACCGGACTGATCACCGACACCAAGAGCTACTACGATCTGCTGATCGAAGCCGGACGTGGTGCTATAGCCGATTCCGGCCTCGAAGCCAAGGATATCGATGCCGTTTATGTCGGTTCCTGTTCGCCGGGCACATTCATCAATCAGGAACACGTGGCGCCGATAGCCGCTGAAATTGATCCGGCGCTGCGCTTCAAGCCGATGACCCGTTGCGAGTGTGCCTGCGCCTCCTCGTCAGTCGCCCTCTACGATGCGATATACGCCATCGAAGCCAACCGCTACAGGAACGTACTGGTTATCGGGGTCGAAAAAATGAACCTGCTGCCCACGCCGCAGATGACGCATGTGCTGGCCTGTTCGTCACACTGGCCGAGCGAAGGCGCCATGGGCTGGTCTTTCCCAATGCTGTTCGCCGCCTACGCCAAGGGCTATCAGAAGCAATACGGCCTCTCCAGCGAAGAGCTTGAAAAGATGCTGTGGACGGCCGGTGCCCTGTGTTACAAAAATGGTGCCGAGAACCCGCTGGCGCATGTCAAGAATGGACCGGCTTCGGTGGCCGAAATCATGAAGCTCAACGAGCTCGATGCCAAGGGCAAGTGCAAGAACATGATGATCGCACCACCCCTGCGCTTGCACGATTGCTCACTGGTTACCGATGGCGCCGCTGCCGTGGTGGTGACCCAGACTGCCAACGTCAGCAACAGGAAGCGGGCCGTCGAAATTGCCGGCATCGGCCACTCGGCCGAACGGCTGCCGGAGAATGTCCGTCCGAACATGTACGAGTTGATGGCCGGCAAGGACGCCGCCGCCAAGGCCTTCAAGGAGGCGGGCATTACGGCGGCCGACATCGACATTGCCGAAGTCCATGACTGTTTCACCATCAACATGATCCTGTCCACCGAAGCCCTCGGCTTGTCGAAAGACGGACGCGCCGGTTACGACTACATCGAAGGCCGCTTCACCCGCGACGACAAGGTGGCAATCAATCTGTCCGGCGGCCTTAAGTCGAAGGGGCACCCGGTCGGTGCCACCGGTGCTTCGATGCACGCGCTGGTGTACAAGCAACTGATCGGCGAGGCCATCGGCGTCAAGGCGAAGAAAGCTGACGTCGGCGTGGTCTTCAACGTTGGCGGTTCAGCGGTCACCAACTGCATTACCGTTCTCAAAGCGCCCAAGTAAGCCGACCTTTTTCAAAGGAAAAATCATGAAAAGTTTCACCTACAACGACATGGATTTTTCGGTCGAAAGCGCTAATGGCCGCTGGGATATTTCCTGCAAGAAGCCGGATGGAAAATCGGCTTATGTTGGTGCCGGTCTGTTCGAAGGTGTGCCGGAAAGCGAAATCGAGAGCCGAGTGCGCACGCTGGTTAAATCCATCTTCCCGGTCGGAATCAAGGTCGTCGGTCCGGATGTTGCGCATCCCAACCGGATTGGAGATCTGAAGATCGTTGGTCCGGATGTTACGCATCCCAACTTCATTTACTGGGACAAGGACAGTTCTTCATTCCCGAAACAAGCGGGCTAAGAGACAAGGCTTCAATGGGCACTGGCTGAAAACCATTCACAAAGGATAATCATCATGGAAATCAAGGGAAGTGTTGCCGTCATCACCGGTGGTGGCAATGGGATTGGCGAAGCGGTTGCCAAGTATTTCGTGCGCAACGGCGCTAAAGTGGCGATCGTCGATATGGCGCAGAAAAATATCGACCGTGTGGTCAAGGAAATCAAGGACATGGGCGGTGAGGTGGTCGGTGTCCAGGCCAACGTAACGAGCGAGGCGGATACGGCCAAATACTACAAGGCGGCGATTGATGCTTTCGGCAAAATCAACATTGTCGTGTCCTGCGCAGGCATCATCCGGGACGGCACCATGCTGTCGCTCGACAAGGAAACCGGCAAGGTAACGAGGAAGATGGGGCTCGACAAATGGCAGCCCGTCATTGACACCAATCTCACCGGAACCTTCCTGACCATCCGGGATGGCGCCGAAGCGATGGTCAATGGCGGCTGGCAAGGTCTGCTGGTGGCCATTTCGTCGGTCAATAAGGTCGGTCAGGTCGGCCAGCTCAATTATTCGTCGGCCAAAGTCGCTGATGCCTTGCTGCCCAAGATCGTGGTCGGCGAGTTCCTCATGCGCGGCATCCGCAACATCCGCTGCATCGGCATTGCTCCGGGTTATACAGCAACGCTAATGCTCACCGGGATGAACCAGGACGCGCTGAAAGCTATCCTGGCCGACGTCCATCTGGGCCGGCTGGTTGATCCCGACGAAATTGCCCGCCTGATCGGTCATGCCGTCGAGAACGAAGCGATCAATGCCACGACCCTCGAAATCACGGGTGGTCTGTGCTATCCGAACGGAATCGCCAAGTAATCTGATTTACGTCCGGTAGCACTGATTCGGACGGCTGTCAAAATGTTTGGCGAACCACTGCGCTGCTTCCCGGGCTGAAATTTCAAACCCGCTGGAAGTGGCGTAGTCGAAGCCGATTTCCGGAATGAGTTTGAGTTCCTTGCGGCAGGGGACTTCCTGCATGGCCCGGCGACTGCTTGCAATGTGCTGCGTGTCTGTCTCTTCAACCAGCAGAAGCAGCGGAGATTCGAGCGAACGCAGGTAGAGCATGCCGGCCAGATCGATCAGACCGCCCCGGCAGACGATGGCGGCGATGTCGTGATCGCGCAGGGCGGCTACACGAACGACAACGGGGGATGTGGCATTGGCGGCAAACAGGCCAAGCGGCTGATTTTCAATCTCGCCGAGCAGCATCCTGTTTTTGATCAGGTCGAGGAACTCGAGCAGCCGTTTGGCGAGCAGGGGGACGTTGTTGTGCACGTCGGGAAAATGTTCTTCCTGAGCTGACAGCAGGTCGACGCTCAGCGTCGACAGTCCGGCATGGCGAAAAATACCGGCCAGAACGTCATCGCGGGCATCGAGCGAGCGCTTGTCGTGAGCCAGGACGACGAGGCCGCGGGTTCCGGGAAGCAGTGCAAGACGTCCGTGCAGGGTGCCATGTTCGGAGTGTATGGTGAGCAGTATGCCGAATCCGTCAGGGCTGAAGTCGATCATCGCCTTGCCAGTCTGACCGGGATGCGTTGTGCGCCGAAGGGCTTGCCGAATTTGCCGAAACATCCGGCAATCAGGGTCCGGCAATGCGGACAGCGACCGTCGCCGGAGAGGTCGTAGTGGCGGATGTTGTGCCAGTCGCGCTCGATTAATGCCGCTTGGCAGGCCGGACAGAAGGTGGTTCCGCCTTCCGTGTCGTGAACATTGCCGGTATATACATAATGCAGGCCGGCATCCATGGCGATGCGGCGTGCGTTGCTCAGCGTTGATGGCGGGGTTCGTGGCAGGTCATCCAGCTTCCAGTCGGGATGGAATGCGGTGAAGTGCAGAGGAACATCCATCCCCAGTTCGCGCGCGACCCATTCGGCAAGCGCCTTGATTTCCGAGGGCGAATCGTTTTTCCCCGGAATCAGCAGTGTGGTGATCTCCAGCCAGCATTCGGTTTCGTGATGGATGTAGGACAGAATGTCCAGAACCGGTTGCAGGCGTCCGCCGCAGAGCTTGAGGTAAAACTCGTCGGTGAAGGCTTTTAGGTCAACATTGGCCGCATCCATCACGGCATAGAATTCTCTGGCCGGTTGCGGGTGGATGTAGCCGGCAGTGACCGCCACCGTCTTGATACCGCGCTGGCGACAAGCCTGTGCCGTATCGATGGCATATTCGGCAAAGACCACCGGGTCGTTATAGGTAAAGGCCACCGCTTGTGCCCCGTAGGCCGCCGCCGCACCGGCAATGCCTTCCGGGCTGGCGGCATCCATCAGCCGATCCATGTCCTTTGACTTTGAGATGTCCCAGTTCTGGCAAAACTTGCAAGCCAGGTTGCAGCCGGCGGTGCCGAAGGAAAGGATTGATGAACCGGGGTGGAAATGGTTGAGCGGCTTTTTTTCGATCGGGTCGATGCAAAAACCGGAAGAGCGACCGTACGTGGTCAGTACCATTTGACCATCGATGTTCTGACGGACAAAGCAGGCTCCGCGCTGGCCTTCGTGCAGCTTGCAGTCACGCGGACAGAGATCGCACTGGATGCGGCTGTGTTCTCCATCGCTCTCGATGCGGTGCCACCAGCGCGCCGGGTGGATTGATTCCGGTGTTTTTACGCTTCTTTCCATTTTTGTACCCGGTAGCGAGCGAGGGTGACTTTTTCATCCCAGAAATCCGCCGGTAATCCGGCTTTGAGTTTGAGCTGGGTCATGAATTGCCGGGGGTCGGGCAATGATTCCCAGACCTGGGGCAGGAAGGTGGAACGCCGACTGCCATGCGTCAGAATGAGGCCATCAATGCCAGGGCACAGGCTGGCGATGGCGTCGGCCTCGTCAGTGAAAAGCATGGCTTCCGGTGTTTCGAGCAGCGAGACTTCGACGCGGGTACGTGCCAGTTCAGCGCTCGCCAGTGGCGCAAAGCGCGGGTCGCGAAAGGCCGCAGCAACAGCGTTTTCAGCGACGTCGACAGCGAGCGAACGATATGCCTCAAGGCTGCCGATACAGCCACGCAATTGACCGTTCTGGGTCAGGGTGACGAAAGTCGCGCCCGGGTGGGAAAGTTCTGGATGCGGCACAATACTACGTTCTTCCTGGGCGAAACGCCGGCCGATGGCGTTGCGCGCAATGGTCAGCAGGGTCAGTCCAAGCGGGTCAATGGGCATGTTGATCACCCTCTTGGAAGGCAAATGCGCCGTAACCAACCACGCGTGCCTTGTCGCCGGCCGTGTCGCCTGAATTGCGCAGGTCGACCAGAACAGGCTTCAAGCCGTGCTTTCGGGCAGCAAGCAACAAGCCATTGATTGGCGAAGCGCCACAGGCTTGCTGGTGGCTGATCGACGCATCGAGATCAAGAATCTGCTGTGCGGTTTCGCTGTCCATGACTTTCGCCTTGTCGTAAGGCAGGTAGTGCGAAAGGTCGGAACTGACGACGATCAGGGTTTCTTCTTCGCCCCACAGACGTTCAAGCACTTCAGCGATGGCTTCCGGCGTTGTCTGGCCGACTGCGAGCGGGAGCAGTGAAAAGCTGCCAAATACCGTCTGCAGGAAGGGAAGTTGCACTTCCAACGAGTGTTCCTGTGCGTGCGCCGCATCGTTGACCACGATTTGAGGCAGATCCACGATGGCGGCAAGTCCCTGAAGATCGATCGGCACGATGCCAAGCGGTGTGGAAAAGTCCGTGCAGGAAGGCAGCGCCAGCCCATTGACGGCAACCCGGTGCGTCGGCCCAAGCAGGACAATGCGCCGGATGATAGCGCGCATTCTGCGCAGGGGGGCGTAGATGCTGGCGGCGATGGCACCCGAATAGATGTAGCCGGCATGGGGCACAATGATGGCTTTGGGATTCGCTGAAGCATCCCTTGGCGCTTCTGTCAGCATCAGGGAAACGATACCTTCCAGTGCGCTGGCCGAATCGGGGTAGAACGCTCCGGCAACCGCAGCAGGTCGCACACTTGGGTTCATGGCGGGCTCCTCCTCCTTTCCATTATGCGATGGGTAGCGCTAAATGCAAGCGGCACGACTCGGGCGTGATCAGTCAGTTGCTTGCCCTCCGGGTTGTTGCGAAATACGTCCGATACGGCGTTGCTCGCCTCGCCAATAGAACAACCATTGGCCTCGGCTCGCGCCTTGTCTCGGGCACATTTGGCAGCAACGTGATCCTCCCGCTAAATGAGAACACACCCTAAACTTCAATCTTCCTGCCAGTTGGATTCAAAACGCATCCGGGCATTCTTCAAATGACGGTGCATGGCAGCCCGGGAGGCTTTGGCGTCACCGCGTTTTATGGCTTCCAGAATCTCGCGGTGTTCGATAATCGAACGTTGCCAGACCGGTTCGGAATGAAAGTGATCTTCCAGACGCAGGTAAAGCGGGTGCTCGCGGGGTGCCCACAGAGCATGGATGGCCAATACCAGGGCGTTGTTGCCAGAGGCCTCGGCCAGAGCAAAATGGAAACGGCGGTCATATTCCACGCGCCTTGGGTCGGCCGCCGAACAGCAGACCATATCACCCAGTGACTGGGACATCGAGGCCAGTTGTTCTGCAGGGGCTTTTCTGGCGGCAAGAGCGGCTACTTCCGGCTCGATAAGGTCACGCGCGAACAGCACCTCGAATGGACCGGGAATCGGCATCCCGTTCGAACCGGTAATATTTACCGCAGACGATTCTGAAACCTGCTCCAGCACAAACACGCCTGCGCCGCCCCTGATCTCGACTCTGCCTTCAACTTCCAGGGCAATCAGTGCTTCGCGCACGGTCGGACGGCTGACGCTCAGTTGGGTGGCCAACAATCGTTCGGCCGGAAGGCGCTCACCGGGCTGGTATTCGCCTGATTCAATCAGGCGGCTGATCTGGTCGGCGATCTGGCGATAGAGGCGACGATTATCAATCGATTCGATGGGCATGCAAATTCCCGCAAATGGGTTATGGTCTGAACTCTGGCTTGACATGAGAGATTTGCACGAGCGCTAATTGCTGTCAAGTTGAGATAAGACATGCAGACATCACTATCTGACAGCCCATTCTAACTTGTCTGATAACTTAAGGTAACGCAAGCTCGCTGCTCTGAGTTCGACGGGTGAGGTTTGTGGGCAGGGTGGTTTTCCGGGGGTCGTTGACCTATCTTGATGACTTGGTTTTGCATGATTACTGCGGAATATTGGCAGTAATGTTGTAAAAGAGGCAGCCAAGTGCCTGTCGTTTGGCTAAAATAGCCCCCCACACCACTGTATGCAGAAATTTCCCGGTGTCGAGTCCCCATTTATCCAACAAGCAGAGATTGATATGCCAAATAAACTGATTTACGTTTTTGGTCCTTCGAAGACTGAAGGCGCCGCCGACATGAAAAACATCCTGGGCGGCAAAGGTGCGAACCTTGCCGAAATGTGTCGCCTGGGTATCTCCGTGCCTCCGGGCTTCACGATAAGTTCTGAGGCTTGTACGGAATATTCGGAACGAGGTGGCGAAAGCGTACGCCAGTTGATTGAGGCCGAAGTGCTGCAGGGCGTCGCTTTTGTCGAACAGGAGATGGGTAAGAAGTTCGGCGATGCGGCTGATCCCTTGCTGGTTTCCGTCCGTTCCGGCTCACGTGCGTCAATGCCCGGCATGATGGATACGATTCTTAATCTGGGACTGAATGACGAAGCCGTCGCGGGCCTGGCCAGGAAATCCGGTAACGAGCGTTTTGCCTGGGATTCCTATCGCCGCTTCATCCAGATGTACGGCGACGTGGTGATGGGCCTGAAGCCCGAGTCGAAGGAAGATCATGACCCCTTTGAAGTCATTATCGATGAGATCAAGGAGAAAAAAGGCGTTGAGCTCGATACCGACCTTGGCGTCGATGATCTCAAGCAGATGGTCAGCGAGTTCAAGGCGATGATTCGTACCCGTCTTGGCCGTGAATTCCCGAACGATCCGTGGGAACAGCTCTGGGGTGCCGTGATGGCCGTTTTCCAGAGCTGGAACAACGACCGTGCTGTTTACTACCGTCAAATGAACGATATTCCACATTCCTGGGGCACAGCCGTCAACATTCAATCCATGGTGTTCGGCAACCTTGGTCAGAACAGCGGTACCGGCGTTGCCTTTACGCGCGATGCTGCTTCGGGCGAAGATATTTTCAATGGTGAATTCCTGATCAATGCCCAGGGCGAAGATGTCGTGGCCGGTATCCGCACGCCGCAGCAGATCACACTCGAAGGTTCGAAGCGCTGGGCCGAACTGGCTCAGGTCAGCGAAGCAGATCGTGCCGGCAAGTTCCCGTCGCTTGAAGAAATCATGCCGGCGATCTATGCGCAGTTGATCAAGACCGAGACGGCGCTGGAAAATCACTACAAGGACATGCAGGACATCGAGTTCACTATTCAGGAAGGCAAGCTCTGGATGTTGCAGACACGTTCTGCAAAGCGCACTGGCGCTGCGTTGGTTCGCACCTCCGTCGAGATGCTGAAACAAGGCTTCATCGATGAAAAAACGGCGCTGATGCGCGTTGCTCCGGACCGTCTCAACGAACTCCTGCACCCGGTGTTTGACGGCCAGGCGGTGAAGAAAGCGCGTTTGATCGCCAGCGGTCTTCCCGCTTCGCCAGGTGCCGCTACCGGCCAGATCGTTTTCTTTGCCGATGAAGCCGAGGAATGGGTCGCCCAGGGCAAGGACGTGATCCTTGTTCGTCAGGAAACGTCACCCGAAGATTTGCGCGGTATGGTTGTGGCCAAGGGCATTCTCACGGCGCGTGGCGGCATGACCTCACATGCGGCGGTGGTTGCCCGTGGTATGGGCAAGTGCTGCGTTTCCGGTGCCGGGTCCGTTCGCGTCGATCCGAGAGCCCGCACGATGACTGTGGAAGGCAAAGTATACAATGAAGGCGACTGGGTTTCCCTCGATGGTTCGACCGGCAAGGTTTATGAAGGCAAGGTTCCGACCAAGGACGCCGAATTGTCCGGTGATTTTGGTACCCTGATGGATCTGGCTGACCGTTACAAGCGGCTGGCCATCCGCGCCAACGCCGATTCACCAGCGGACGCCAAAGTTGCGCGCAATTTCGGTGCGGTCGGCATCGGCCTGTGCCGTACCGAGCATATGTTCTTTGAAGGCGATCGAATCAAATCGGTACGCGAGATGATCCTGGCTCCGGATAAAGCCGGACGTCGTAAAGCTCTGTTCAAACTGCTGCCGATGCAGCGGAGTGACTTCGAAGGCCTGTTCTTGGAAATGGACGGCCTGCCGGTGACCATCCGTCTGCTCGATCCGCCGCTACACGAGTTCCTGCCGCATGACGAAGCCAATCAGCGCGCTATGGCCAAGGAAATGGGCGTGTCTTACGAGGAAATCAAGCATCGCGTTGACGACCTGCATGAATCGAATCCGATGATGGGTCACCGTGGCTGCCGTCTTGGCATCAGCTATCCGGAGATTACGGAGATGCAGTCGCGTGCGATCATCGAGGCCGCGCTTAACGCAAAAGACCAGGGCCGTGACGTCAAGGTCGAAATCATGGTTCCGCTGGTCGGTACCGTGCGCGAGTTCAATGACCAGGCCAAGGTCATCCGCGCCACGGCGGAAGCCGTCTTTGCAGAACGCAAGGAAACGATCGACTATATGGTCGGGACCATGATCGAAACCCCGCGCGGCGCGCTGATGGCTGACAGCATCGGCAAGCAGGCCGAGTTCTTCTCGTTCGGGACCAACGACCTGACCCAGATGACGCTTGGTTTCTCGCGTGACGATATCGGCAAGTTCCTGCCGCACTATCTCAAGGAAGGCATGTACGAGGTTGATCCCTTCCAGTCGATCGACCAGAAGGGTGTCGGCCAGCTCGTGAAGATGGCCGTCGAGAAGGGGCAATCGGTTCGTCCGGGCATCAAGCTCGGTATTTGCGGCGAGCATGGCGGCGATCCGGCCTCGATTGAGTTTTTCCATCGCGTCGGGCTTGATTACGTGAGTTGTTCCCCGTTCCGCGTGCCGATTGCGCGTCTGGCCGCCGCTCAGGCTGCGATCGGGAAATAGCGTCGATATAATCATGTAATGCGCCAGTTCATAGAACTGGCGCATTTTTTCGCCTCAGTTTTCCAGCGCTAGCCTCAGACGTGCGATCAGGCCGCCGCCATCCCTGGGCAGCAGTTCGAGTGCTCCACCATGCAGGCGCGCGATCCGTTCGACAATCGCCAGGCCGAGTCCGGTGCCTGTAGCGTCGGAGCGGGCGGTTTCAAGACGGGTGAAGGGACGTTTCAGGCGTTCGATTTCACTTTCAGGGATACCGGGGCCACGATCAAGAACCTCGATCATGAGTTCACCGTTTTCAACGCAGGTTCTCAGTTCGATCTGATCACCACCATACTTGCGGGCATTTTCCAACAGATTGACCAGTGCCCGGGTCAGTGCCTGCCGGCGGATCAGTACCGCAGGTATCTCACCCAAAAACAGGCATGGTGTGCCTGATGCACGCCCCTGGCCGCCAACGATCTGTGTCACCAATGCATTGACGTCGGTCAGTTCAGCCTGCTCGGAGCTTTCGCCACGGGCATAGTCGAGGAATTGCGCAATGATGTCATCCATTTGTTCGATATCGGCAATGACACCATGGCGTGCCTCGTTGTCGATGATCGACATTTCCGACTCCAGACGCAAGCGCGCGAGCGGCGTTCTCAGATCGTGTGAAATGCCGGCGAGTACCTCGGCGCGCTCGGTGTCGATACGCCTGAGGTTCTCGGACATGCGATTGAAGGCCTCGGCGAGCTGCTGCAGTTCAATGGCGCCCCGTTCGGATATGGGATCCGGGTGTTTGCCACGTCCCACTTCTCTGGCAGCGCTGGCCAACTCGCGTAGAGGCAGGGTGACGCGTGAGACGATCAGCCAGGCCACCAGCAATGCCAGGGCCAGCGAAGCACCTCCCCAGCCGAACCAATGCCAGGGGAAATCATTTTCGGCGTGTTCGCCGGGGAGCATCAGCCAGTAGTCATCCTCGTCGCTATCACCAACCGAGAAACTGACCCAGATGCCTTTCTGGCCATTAACCATGCCGGCAAACCGGGTACCTGGCCCGAGTTGTGATCGGGCGGTGTCGTACATGACACGGAAGAAAAATGTATCCGGCAAGTCATCGATGGCATCGCTGCGTTCGGCCGGGTAAAGATGTACACCTTCGCTTTCAGCCAGGTCGCGGAGCAGTGCCAGTCGCTTGACCGGATCCGCAGCAACGAGTGCGGCATGGGTGAGGTTGACGACACTGACCGTAAGCTGCGCCAATTGACGGGCGCGAGGTTCGCGTTCGGCCAGTCCGAACAGGGTGAGCCAGATCGCGACGCAAACGACAATAAGCAGGCTGACGAGCAGAAAGGTGCGAACCAGAAGGGTGCGCGGAAACAGCCGCTGCCACAGGGTCACTTGGTCTGGCCGTCGGGAATGAAGACGTAGCCGAAGCCCCAGACGGTTTGCAGATAGCGCGGGACGGCGGGATCGGGTTCGACCAGCTTGCGCAGACGCGAAACCTGAACGTCTATGGCCCGGTCAAAGGGGCCTTGTTCCCGGCCTCGTGCCAGTGACATCAAGCGGTCGCGCGAAAGGGGCTGGCGCGGATGTTCGAGCAGTACCTTGAGCACCGCAAACTCGCCGGTCGTCAGGGGCAGGACCTGACCCTCTTTTTTCAGCGTACGGGTGGCTAGATCAACTTCAACATTGCTGAAAGCGATTGTTTTGTCTTCGGTGGTGGGCGAGCCCGGGACCGGCGTCCCGCGCCGACGCAATACGGCCTGAATGCGGGCTACCAGTTCTCGTGGATTGAATGGCTTTGGCAGATAATCGTCGGCCCCCATCTCAAGACCGACGATGCGATCAATCTCATCGCCCTTGGCGGTGAGCATGATGATGGCCTGGTGCGGTTCGCTGGCGCGCAGGCGGCGGCAGATCGAAAGCCCGTCTTCGCCCGGCAGCATCAGATCGAGAACGATCAGATCGAAAGTGTCGCGGGTGAGCGATTTGTCCATCGCCTCTGCATTTTCTGCCGTTTTGACGACAAAACCCTGCTCGCTCAGGTAGCGTTGCAGGAGGTCACGCAGTCTTTTGTCGTCGTCGACGACAAGAATTTTTCGTTCAGCCATGCGCGAATCGTAACCGGAAAGCCTTGCTTGCGGGAAGGGGCAACGATCTCATTCTCTCAATGCCACTCACTTTGGATTGCGGATACAAATTATTACAACTTGGATGAAATAGCGAGAACCCTTGTTACATAAGGCTCGCATACTGATTTCAGCATCTCCGGGCAGGCAGTGATGATTCCATGAATCGCCGAAGGGGTGCACAATGAGATGAGTTACCCTGCGCAATTCATTCGTTAAGCTGTTGCAGTCGATGCTGGGCGGGTACAGGAATTCCGAATTGTCGGTAAGCGGATTCCTGAGTGTAGTACGGGATTTTAAGCGAATGTGGGTAGTGCAGAAAAACCGGTTATTGGAGAATCGGCTTGTGATGCTTTCGGTCAAACGGATAATCAATGGCTGTATGGCCGCCGTGCTTGCATTGGCACTGGTGGTGCCGTTCGCGCACGCCAATCCGCTGAACGACCGGAATGTTCGGGAAGGCAAGCGGTCGGGTGCCGGGCAGTATCAGCAGCGAAATTCGCGAGAAGCACAGCGCCAGGATTTCCAGCGCAAAGAGGGTGGCGAAGAACAACGACCACAGCGTCTTTCGCCGGAGGAACGCCGCCAGCTACGACGCGATATCAAGGATGCCGGGCGCGAGATCTATCCTCCGCGTCGTTGATTTCCCGCAGAACCAGGCAGTACTCAGGGATTCTTCCCTCAGTCGCATCTTTGGCAGCTAAATCGTATGGGTCAAGACGTTCGGGCACCATCCGGATAGGCTATAGTTACGTTTTTCTATTCAAAATCAATCAGCAGGGCAGCGTCGCCAGAAAGCTGCCCATGAACAGTTGCAGATAACCGGCGAAAATCCATGGCTGATCGGCTCATTCTTCAAACATCCTTCCGTAGCCTGTATTTCTGACTGCTGAGCATTACAGGAGATTTTTCATGAAAGTTCTGATTGCCGACAAGCTTGACGCATCAACGATCAAACAGCTTGAAACGCTGGGTTGCGGGGTTACGAGTAATCCCGAGCTGAGTGCCGAAACGCTGCCGGCTGCAATTGCCGATTTTGACGTGCTGATTGTGCGATCGACGAAGGTCTCCGCGGCTGTCATTGAGGCAAGCACGGCGCTTTCGCTGATTATTCGCGCCGGCGCCGGTGTCAACACGATTGACTTGGCTGCTGCCAGCCAGCGCGGCATCCACGTGACCAATTGCCCCGGAAAGAATACCGAAGCCGTCGCTGAACTGGCGATTGGCTTGTTGATCGCTGCAGATCGCCGGATTCCGCAAGCCGGAACCGACCTCATGCAGCAGGCCTGGAAAAAAGGCGAATACGGCAATGCGCGTGGGCTGAAAGGCAGGACGCTCGGCATCATCGGTTTGGGCAATATTGCCCGTGCCGTGATTGCACGGGCAAAGGGGCTGGAAATGAACATCGTCGCCTGGTCACGTTCGTTGACAACCGAAACGGCCGAAGCCATGGGCATCACCTGCGTCGCCACGCCGCTGGAGATCGCCGCTCAGGCGGATGCGGTTTCGCTACATGTCGCCTATTCCAAAACAAGCACGCATCATCTGGTCGATGCCAAATTCCTGGCCACCATGAAGAAAGGGGCGATTCTGGTCAATACCGCCCGCGGCGAAGTTGTCGATACCGCTGCACTGAAAATGGCGATCCGCGAGAAAGATCTGCGCGTCGGACTTGACGTCTTCGAAAACGAGCCGAAAGGCAGCACCGATACGTTTGCCGACAGCGAACTCGCGCAACTGGCGATTTGTACTCCGCACATTGGTGCTTCGACTGATCAGGCATCGGAAGCCATCGCCGACGAAACGGTACGCATCGTTAAGTCGTTCATCGAAACCGGACTGCCGCTAAACGTGGTGAACGTACGCGGAACCCCGGTGACCACGCACGGCATGGTTGTCCGCCATTACAACCGGGTCGGAGTTCTCGCCACGGTTCTCGATGCGCTCAAAGCGCAAGGCGTCAACGTCGAGGAAATGCAGAACAGCATTTTCGAGGGAGGCACGGCCGCCACCTGTTCACTTCGTCTGGACAAGCTACCGCAACCGGCTGCGCTGGTTGAACTGGCGGCCAGTCCGGATATTATCCAGGTTTCGACGCACTGACACGCGGCTCTACCCCGGGAAATTCTCGAACTGGAGAGTGACGAGTTCGTCAATTGGCCCGCTTGCGCCATGTCGCTCATGGAAATGTCGTATCGCGGCAAGGAGTCAGTCAGATCAATCGCCAGCCACTCAGCACGAGTCGCCTGAATCCGAAGAAATTCCTGGTGCGAATGACAAAGGAGCCCTCTTCGGGAAAACAGCTCGGCACATACACGGTGGCACTCTGCATCGTTTGCTTTGTATATTCCGAGAGCTTTCTGGGCTCGCCAAAATTGATTGACGGGCAATCCGTTATATCAAAACAGCAGCCGCTGACCGTATGCGGGATATCGATGAAAAGCGGCGATTGCTTCTCTTCAATAAGCGCCAATGCGTCGTCCGAGATGGTAATCATGAATCTTCAATCCGGTTGATCAGGGAACGGACAAATCAGAATCATTTTTGCCAGCGTTGCCCATCGTCGTTAATTGGTAATTTGGCAACAATACATTACACGTCTCACACTCACTTGTTTTTTCCAAAGCTTCAGACAATCGTGCGGAAATTAGTTCAAAAAAAGGCCAGCAATCCCATCGGGACGCTGGCCTTTGTTACTCATCGATGCTCAGATTCCAGTCTCTTCAGTCGGTAACCAGATCAAGTACCTGGTCGCCGAACTGGTCAGTAACCATTTTCTCGATCTTCAACAACTCATACCAGCGGCTGAATGCGGCAATGAAGACAACGGTGATCAGGAACATGAGTATCACCGACATGCTTGCTAGCAGGTAAAGCTGTTTGGGCATGAAATTCCCGGTTATATTCAGGTACCCGGCCCACATCACTATCGGGTATACCAAAAGCCCCGGACCTGCAGTCACCCAGGCGTATTTGGCCTTGCCGAGTCTGATCAGCATGGTCGTGCCAACGATAAGCGCACAGGAGGCCAGAAGCTGATTGGCCATGCCGAACAGTGGCCAGATCGTGGCGATGTCGCCGGTATAGACCAGATAACCCCACGAACCCGTGAACAAGGCGCTGGTGATGACTACCCCCGGTGTCCATGAGTTGTCGGAAAAAGGCTTGTACACCCGGCCGAGCATTTCCTGCAGCAGATAACGGCCAACTCGCGTACCGGCATCAACAGCGGTGAGAATAAACACGGCCTCGAACATGATGGCAAAGTGATACCAGTAGGCCATCATCCCCTTGAAGAACGGTACGGCATCGAAGATGTAAGCCATGCCGACGGCCAGCGAAACAGCACCGCCCGGGCGTCCCTGAATCTGCTCGCCAACCTCGGCGGCGAGACGGGGCAGATCGACCACGGCGAGCCCCAGCTTTTGGAAAGCCGCCGGCGCTGCGTTGATCGCGAAGTAATCGGCCGGCACGAGAACGCAGGCGGCGATCAGTGCCATGATGGCGACGAAACCTTCGGTCAGCATGGCGCCATAGCCGACGAAGAGAATGTCTTTTTCGTTGGCGACCATCTTGGGCGTTGTTCCTGAACCAATGATCGCATGGAAGCCGGAGAGGGCACCGCAGGCAATCGTAATGAACAGGAAGGGGAAGGCTGCACCCGGAATGACCGGGCCGCCGCCGTAAAAGAAGTCGGTTACTGCCGGCATGTGCAGTTCGGGATGAACGAACACGATGCCCAGCGCCAGGGCGGCGATAGTGCCGATCTTGAGATAGGTGGACAGGTAGTCACGTGGTACGAGCAGGAACCACACCGGCAGAACCGAAGCGACGAAACCGTAGGCCGGAATGATTACCGCGAGTTCCTTCTTGGTGAAGGTGAACATCTTGGCCAGCACCGGATCGGCCGCGATATACGGGCCGACATACAGCGAAACGATCAGCAGGACAACGCCGATGATGCTCATGCCCTTGATGTCACCCGGGCGGATGTTGTGCATGTAGATGCCCATGATCATGGCGATCGGGATCGTCGCGAAAACGGTGAAGGTTCCCCACGGGCTGTTGAACATGGCATTGACAACGGCGATGGAGAGTCCGGCCAGGGTCAGGATCAGGATGAACAGGATCGAGACTGCGGCAACCTTGCCGGCCACCTTGCCGATCTCGGTTTCAGCAATGATCGAAAGGCTCTTGCCCTTGTGCCGTACCGAGGCAAACAGGACGATCGTGTCATGGACGCCGCCGGCCAGCACGCAACCGATCAGAATCCACAGGGCGCCGGGCAGATAACCGAACTGCGCAGCAAGCACCGGTCCGAGCAGCGGTCCGGCCGCAGCGATGGCGGCAAAATGGTGACCAAACAGCACATACTTGTTGGTCTTTACATAGTCGTGACCGTCCGACATGGTGACCGCTGGCGTTTCCCGCTCGGAGCGCAGATTCATGACTTTGGTAGCCAGGAATAGGCCGTAGAATCGGTAGGCGATCGCGAACAACAACGCCGCTACAAATATCAATGTTAATGAATTCATCTAATTCCCCTTGTTTTGGTTACAACCCCAAATGATCCCTGTTCATGCGCCTGATAATCGCCATCAGACCGGTAATAGTTCAGTCGCCTATTGGATCGGTGAGATGCAAGCACTGGCACCCGTACAGCAATGCAAAGCGGAATTTAACTTTTTCGACGGTAGAAATCATTCCTTTCTGGCGAACGGTTGCCGGCGGAATTGAGCGGTTTCTGACAGATATTGAGTGGTGCCTTATAAATCAGGGAATGAGAAGCTTGTCTTTGATTTCACGGAGATGTCGTCGACTGACTGGCACCCGCTTGCCGCTCTGCGTGACAATTTCCGCTGCTCCATTCTCCAGGAGCTCGATCTCGGCGATCTGCTCAAGGTTGATCAGATACTGCCGATGACAGCGCACCAGGGGTGTGCGCTCCTGCAGGAGTTTCAGGGTCAGTTCGGTCACCCCCTGCCGGTTTTTCCCTATGACCTGTACGCCGGACAGCTCGGTATTGACGTATTCAACATCTTCCAGCGCAATCAGGAAAATCCGGTTGCGCGCGATACAGGGAATCTGATGAATGGCACTTCCGGCGCCAGGAAAGGCTTTGCCCGAAGGGCGGGCTCCGGCACGCAGCCAGTCAAGCGTTTTGGCCAGGCGTTGCGGGTCGATCGGTTTCAGCAGATAGTCTGCGGCGTGTTCCTCAAACGCCTTCAATGCGTGCTCGTCATAGGCCGTGACAAACACGATATGGGGCAGGGCAGTGGGCTCGATCATGCCGACCATTTCCAGGCCGCTGATACGTGGCATCTGGATGTCCAGGAAGACCACATCCGGACGGTGCCGATGAATGGCTGCAAGCCCTTCGATGGCATTGGAACATTCGCCTGCGATTTCCACATCGGGGGATGCCGCCAGAAGTGCTTTCAGCTCTTCACGCGAGGGTTCCTCGTCGTCAATGATCAGTACGCTCAGCATGGCACAAGCTCTTCTTCAACCGGCAAGCGGATAGCCACCCGTGTCCAGTACTCGGGTTGGCACGTCACATCAATCCCGAAGGCGGTGCCATAGCGAATCTTGATGCGCCGATCAACCAGATTCATGCCCAGGCCGTCGCTATCGGGCAGGGGTTTGTACAAGCCGGCGCTGTCTTCGACAACAATGGTCAGCACTTCATCCTGGCGTTGTGCGCTGATGGTGATCTTGCCCGGTTCAAGCATCTGCGAAATGCCGTACTTGATGGCATTTTCAACAATCGGTTGCAGGGAAAAGGCGGGTAGGCGCAAATGCAGCAAATCGTCTGCAACTGCCATTTCAACATCGAGACGACCGGCAAATCGCGCAAGTTCAATGCGCAAATAAGCATCCACGTGTTCGATCTCATCCTTGAGCGTGGCGTCATTGCCCACCCGCTTCAGGCTCTTGCGGAAAAAAGTGGACAGGTATTGAACGAGCTGGCGAGCCGCTTCCGGGTCACGCCGGATAACTGCTGCCAATGTGTTCAGGGCATTAAAAAGGAAGTGCGGGTTGATTTGCGCCTGCAGCAGCTTGATTTCCGACTGCGCGAGCAGTTGTTTCTGCTCCTCGATGGTTCCGGCCAGCACCTGATTGGAAAGCAGCCTTGCGATGCCTTCGCCAAGCGTGCGATTGAGTGTGGAAAAGAATTTCCGCTTGGGTTCATACAGCTTAATCGTTCCGAAAACCCGGTTCCCTTCACCACTCAGAGGAATGACCAGACAAGAGCCCAGCTTGCAGTCCTTGGAAACGGAGCAGGTATAGGAAATGTTGGCGCCATCGGCATAGACAACTTCATTATTGGCGATCGCATAAAAGGTATGCGGTGAGGATATCGGGGTGCCGGTCAGGTGGTGATCTGCTCCCACGCCAACAAAGCCAAGCAGTTTTTCGCAATCGGTAATGGCTACCGCGCCGACACCGGTTTCTTCCTGAATGATGCTGGCCATACGGGTACAATTGTGTTCGTTGAAACCTTGCATCAACACACCAACAGAACGTTCGGCAATGCGCAGGGCCTTGGCCGAGAAAGCGATGGAATACTTCTCCATGGTCTCACGACGATCAAGAATCAGGCGCATGAAAAGAGCCGCGCCCAATGAATTGGTCAGGATCATCGGCAAGGCAATATGGGCAACCAGACGAGTCGCCTGATCAAAAGGTTTTGCCATCAGCAGAATGATGACCATTTGCATGGTTTCCGCGAAGAAAGTAGCCCCAAAGGCTGTCATCGGGTTGAGCAGACGGTCGGCGCGATGGCGGCGCAACAGATAAAAGTGCAGGCAGCCACCAATGACACCTTCTGTCGTGGTCGAAATTGCACAGGCAAGGTCAGTAAACCCACCCAGCGAATGGCGATGCATGCCCCCCGTGAGTCCGACTGCGAAACCGACAAATGGACCCCCGAGGATGCCGCCGAGTACAGCGCCAATGGCACGCGTATTGGCAATGGCTCCTTCGATCTGGTAGCCAAGGTAGGTTCCCATGATGCAGAAACAGGAGAAAACGAAATAGCAGACGAGCTTGTCCGGCAGGCGAACGGTGACCTGCATCAACGGGGCAAACAGTGGGGTCTTGCTCAGGAGATAGGCAATCACCAGATAGATGCACATTTGCTGCATCAGGCCGCCGATCAGGGCCAGGTGATTGATATTTGCAAGCTCAAGCATGATCTGGAATCCGGAAATCGATTAATGGTGATTCTACGAGCTTGCCGGAAAAACGGTAGCTCTTGTTCGAACAAGCACCTTGGCTTGGTGCTGCTTTTTTGCTGGACTGTTTTGCGCAAAGACTTCGTCGAGAGATGATTTTCCTCATGGATAAACAGACGGTATGCTGTAGAATGCACCCTGCGGCGAGTTATGAACCGAGTGGATCAGATGGCCCGGGGCGTTTCGGAATTCGCCAATCCGGCCTGAAACATTGTTCGAGGCTGAACCCGGCTTTTGTTGCCGGGTTTTTTATTTACTGCGTTATCCGGGTCTGGCGCAGCGTATATTTCAGCTTGCAGTCGATATTCATCGGCTTAATTGCCAGAGAAGTCATTCGGGCGCAAACTAGAAGTCATTTCTTACCGATAGTAGTGTGGGGATACCCAGATGAATACAGCCATTCTTAAGTTTCTGAGAGCCAACGGCGAGCAGCTTGATGCCGAGATCTCACAGGCGCTTCACATCCCGATGGCCCAGTTGAAGAATCAGGTCGCGCAGCTTTCTGCTTCCGGCGACGTGATCTGCTGCAAGGTGACGCGGTTCATTGACGGCAAGAAGATCGAGGGCACCAGTTGCCGCCTGTCCTGCGATTTGCCGGCACCCGCACGCGGGCGCAAGCCGGGAGTAAAGAAAGATCCTAACGCCGTGGACATTATTCCGGAATAAGCGCGCAGGATACCCGCAGGCCGGTACCGTGCTGTCGGCGCGCAAACAGCAACGCCACCTTTGCCGGTGGCGTTGCTGTTTGTACTTGCCCTGTTTCTATTTCGCGGCGGCGGGTGCCACAAGCTGTTGCGGAGCAGATTGCGTCTGCATCGCAGCGGGTGCCTTGTGCCCAGTGTCCGGATGCCAGCCGAGCGTGAAGTAAAGGATGGCGAAGCCGACGACGTAGGCCAGCGTGACGTGCCAGCCGTGGCGCAGCCAGTTGCCGACCGATTTCGCTTCGGGGTACATGTTGGAGAGCGCAACGCCGGCCGACGAACCAAACCAGATCATCGAGCCGCCAAAGCCGACAGCATAGGCCAGGAAGCCCCAGTCGTACCCGCCCTGCTTGAGGGCCAGTGCGGTCAACGGAATGTTGTCGAACACCGCAGAGACAAAGCCCAGCGTGAGTGCGGCCACGGCCGAGGCCGTTGGCAGCTTTTCGACCGGCATCATCGACGCGCAGGTGACCAGCGAGAGCAGGAAGATCGAACCCTTGAAGGTCTCCGGCATCACCTCCCAGTCCGGGCGGCGTACCGGAATCGAGAGGAGGATGGCCAACCAGACGGCAACCCCGATGAAGGGGAAGTAATCGGCCAATTCGTTGAACTTCACGTTGATCACCACGTTGGCGGTGATGGCAAAGATCAGGATCAGGGCGACGATTCCGACCCGTGCCTTGTCGACCTTGGTGCTTTCATGGACGTACTTGATGATCGGCGAATAGGCGTGCTGCTGCTTGGCGCCAAAGTAGGCGGTAATGCACAGGGCGGGTACGGCGGCAACGTAGGCGTCAAATACGCTAATCGGGCTGATACCGTCAATCCACATCATGGTCGTTGTCGTGTCACCGACCACCGAACCGGAACCGCCGGCATTGGAGGCGGCAACGATAGCGGCGAGGAAGCCGACATGCACCTTGGCCTTAAACAACTGGTGCGCCATGGCGCCGCCGATCAGCGCGGCAGCGATGTTGTCGAGGAAACTGGACAGAACAAAGACCATGACCAGCATGACGAAGCCGCCTTTCCAGTCCTCGGGCAGGTATTTGGGCAAGATCGCCGGCACATGGCTTTTCTCGAAATGGCGCGAGAGCAGGGCAAAGCCCATGAGCAGACAGAACAAGTTGGCAAGAATTACCCATTCGTGCTGGAAATGCAGGGCCAGACCGGAAAACCCGTCGCCCCATTTGAATCCGGTGAAGATCAGCTTGTAGAGCGTGATCGTCACCATGCCGGTTAGACCAACGTAAAGCGTGTAGTTGTGAAAAAGTGCGACACCCAGAAGGGTCAGCGCAAAAAGCATGAAATCAAGTGGAATGCCTGCGACCATGATCAATTCTCCGGCGCAGGCAGGCAATGAAACTACGGATAGAACAAGTGCCGAGAGACCGGCACGGATAATGTTATGAATCATCGAACTGCTCCCTGAAGGTGGTGCAGAATTCTAACCGCAAATCTGGTTGGAAATATAACTGTAATGTCTTCAGGTGAATATTTTTGTAATCTTGAGCGCATGGACGCTACTGGCCAACGAGACTCAATGCCGGATTCCGCCAAAAACACCCTCCCTGGCCACCTTGCTGATTTCAACAATTGCCGGATGTGAAAGTCGTCGCTCTGTCGTGATCGCGTAGAGCTGTTCGACAACTGAATCGATGCGGCCGATTACCTCGACTTTATATTGTTCACAGACATCTTCGACAATGGCTGTCGGGGCGACGAACAATCCCGCTCCCGCCTGCCCGAATGCCTTCATCAGGGCGCTATCATCAAATTCGCCGATGATGTTGGACCGCAGATTATTTGACTCAAACCACTGGATCAGTTTCGGCCGGATGGCCGCGTCTTCCCCTGGAAGAAGAAAAGGAGCGTTATCGAGCATGTTCGGAAAAATCCCCGGCAGTTTGCTCACCAGGGCTTGGGTACCGAACACCGTCAGCCCGCTTTCACCGAGCAGGTGGCTGTAGCCGCGAACGTTCAGATTTGCCGGCATGGGCCGGTCGGCAATGATCATGTCGAGGCGATGTATGGCCAATTCGGCCAACAGCGATGTCAGACGTCCTTCGCGACAGACCAGATGAACCGGTTCACTGAATTTGAGCGCTGGCTCCACCAGCCGGTAAGCGATCGACTTCGATAAGGAATCGGCAATCCCGACCCGGAAGGACAGGGTTTTTTTCGTCTTCTGGTCGCGCAGTGCGCCAAGCAATTCGTCGCCAACGGCAAATATCTCCTCCGCGTAGATCAGGATGCGTCGCCCGGTGTCGGTTAATTCACGGTTTCGTCCGGCGCGGCGGAAAAGTTCCACGCCCAGTTTTTCTTCAAATTCACTCAGTTGTCCGCTGATGGATTGCGGCGTGAGGTGCAACTGGTCGGCTGCACGGGCAATGCTTCCCGTCTTCGCAACCATCCAGAAATAGCGCAAGTGCTTGAAATTTAGAGCATCCATGTTGTTTCTCCAGTTCGTCACGCAAAGCAGGTCAAGCCAATCACTGTGACCAGAAGCGAGCTTCCAATCAGATCCCAATAACATCGAAAAATACGATGTATTTGTTAATTATATTCGACTTGTTAGATGTATCACAGCATCCTAACATCATCAAGGTAACGAATATGGCGCCGGATCTTGTCGCCTTGCATCGTGGTTTCAAATTCTGACGGAGACACAAATGAAAAGATTATTGCTCGCTGTTTTTGTATCGGTAATGGCCCTTGGCCTGAG
>JAIFKU010000151.1 GCA_020049495.1 Accumulibacter sp. | reverse complement strand
AGGAAGAAGAGGTACTTGGGCATGATCTCCCAACACCAGTCGTAGAGCTTGGTGTAGAGAAAGATGACGAAGAAAGTGATGCCGGTATTGATCACCTCGGTCCAGCCACGCCGCGCGCCCAGCCAGATGGCACAGGCGCTGGCGATGAACCCGAACACCTGGTAGCCATTTTCGATGAGTTTATTGTCGAGTTCCAGATAGCTTGCCGCACCCCAGTGCGAAAGCACGAGTACCGGCAGGAGCAGGGTCAGCAGGCCGAACACGCGGTAGATCGGGGCAAACTCCGTGAAGCGCTGGCGATGGATCAGCGACGGCAGGGCAAACAGCATCAGCGCCGCCGGGAAGAAGTTCTCCGGACGTTCGCCGAAATGCAGCCAGTACATGCCGCTCCATGTGCCGATACGCGCCGAGAGGTAGGCAATCACGCAGAGAATTGCCGCCGCCAGAAGCAGCCGCAGGTCGCTGCTGTAAGCCAGGAGAAAGGCAAAAGCGGCCCACGCAATGAGTGCCTTGTCGGACGGCGTGATGTTGAAGATTTGTCCGAGCATGACGACGTTCAGGACAAAGCAGACAAAAGCCAGCAACGCCGCCAGCTTGGTGAAATAGCCGTAATTGTCCTTGCCCTGCACCCAGACGGTGGCTGCAAAAGAGCCCAGCGCGGCGACTAGCAGCAGAGTGACCTGCGCCTCGGTGCTGAAGCCTCCCCAGAACTGGTAGAACAGGAAGAGGACGCTAGCGGCCAGTGCCAGCGCGCCAAGGAAAGAGGCCACGCGCATGCCGAGCGAGAGCTGTTTGGCCTTGACGTCAGCGTCGATATCAAAGGCTTCGGCATAACGGGCTAGCACAGCGTTGTGATGGTCGGCAACGGCGTGGGCCTGCGCCTCGGTCAGCTCAAGAACGCCATCGTGCCGCAGGCGTTCGCACTCACGCTGAAAAACTCGGATTTCATCGGCTCGTTGCTGAGCCTCGCTGCGGGTGGGCGCCATCATGGAGTAATTTGATTGCTTGCGCTGCTTGCCGTGGGTCCGTTCGTCATTGCTCTTGCATTGTGCCACATAGCCAATTGCATGGCATTTCGGGGAAACTCCTTGTACGGGAAGAAACTCCGGCTGTCAGAACTGCGCGGTGGTTTGTGAAGTTGTTACGTCAAAAAGTAATTGAACGCAACTTGGTTTCCAGATCAGGTATAGCGGACTGAACCGTGTTCCATATAACATCCAGATCCCGTTCAAAATAGCCATGTGCCATTCGATTACGCATCCCCTTCATTTGGAACCACGGTATTTCTGGATAGTTGGCCACAAACTCTGCGTACTCATCCAACAACTGGGCCGCTAGCTCACCAATGACCAACAGCTTCAAAATGACAGCATCTTGAGTTTTCGGGTCTGCCAGAAAATCATCCTTCGTCATCCCTTCTATGTAGCTACTTGCCTGACTGGCTGCACTAAGCATAAGTTCTACGTAGTCGGCCTGGCGATTTCGTTTTGTGATCATACGGGAATAGCCTCCTCGAGGACCTGCTCACGAAACTTCCTTGGAAGGTCTTTAGGGGTCAAGACATCGACAGAAACTCCCAGAGAAGCTTCCAGTTCGATCTGGATTGCACCAAGATCGAATAAAGTCACTCCGGGCAAGGGGTCAACAAGCAAATCCAAATCACTATTTTCCGTATCCGTACCACTGACGACAGATCCGAATACACGAGGATTATTCGAGCGATGACTGAGAACGACGCGCCGGATCAGTTCCCGGTTCTGGTTTAAAGCCGAGGAAGGTCTTATATTCATACAATTCTCCTTTGAAGCGCAACAACTCTGTGACCCATGGTATCAAAGCCTATCATTGACCGCCATGACTCACTATTAATCGGGTGCAATAAAAAGTGTTGGATGAAAAACGTAGCGATAGGGCGTGAAACGCGAAGCGTTGCGCGCCGTTCATCTGACCGTTCAGCTATTTTTCCGCGTGCGCAAATGGAATTTGCGCACCCTACTCTTGCTGAGAATTGGAGGACGAAGCATGAAAATACCCCCGTAAGACATTGGGCCTACGGGGGTATTGTTAGTGTCTGTCTATTTCAACGGATTAAGCGAGGGACTGGCCATCGGCGAGTCGTTTTCGCTGCGCCGACGGGTGATCAGACGGCGTCTTCGCCAATCTCTCCGGTGCGGATACGCACCACCTGCTCGACGTTCGTGACAAAGATCTTGCCATCGCCAATCTTGCCCGTACGGGCGGCCTTGACGATTGAATCGATGGCCCCCTCAACCGCGCTATCGGCGACGACGATTTCGATCTTGACCTTGGGCAGAAAATCGACGACGTACTCGGCTCCGCGATACAACTCGGTGTGCCCCTTCTGCCGACCGAATCCCTTGACTTCCGTCACCGTCAGGCCGGAAACGCCGATATCGGAAAGCGCCTCGCGTACCTCATCGAGTTTGAACGGCTTGATCACAGCTTCAATTTTTTTCATTGCAATGGCTCCAGAAAGACGGTTGAAATCGTATCAGAAATCGGGGTTCAGGTTCAGTATGGATCGCGGTAACGATTGGTGATCGGATAACGCCAGTCCTTGCCGAAACCACGCTGGGTAACGCGAATGCCCACCGGCGACTGACGCCGTTTGTATTCGCTGATCTTGAGCAGATGGACGACACGCCGCACATCGGCTTCGGCGTAACCACGGGCGATGATGTCACGCGGGCTGAGGTCGTTTTCCATATAGGCCTCGACGATGGCGTCAAGCACCTCGTAGGGCGGCAGGCTGTCCTGATCGGTCTGCCCCGGCTTCAACTCAGCCGACGGCGGCCGGGTAATGATGCGCTCGGGAATCGCGTGGGAAACCGTATTGCGCCAGCGCGCAATGCGATAAACCAGCGTCTTGGCGATGTCCTTGATCACCGCAAAGCCGCCGGCCATGTCACCGTAGAGGGTGCAGTAGCCGACGGCCATTTCAGACTTGTTGCCCGTCGTCAGCACCAGCGAACCGGTTTTGTTGGAGAGCGCCATCAGCACCATGCCGCGAATGCGCGCCTGCAGGTTTTCTTCCGTCGTATCTGCCGGCCGACCGGCAAATTCCTTCTCCAGCATCGCGGCAAAGGTCTGCATGGCCGGCTCGATGGCGATTTCGTCGTAGCGCACACCGAGCAGGCGGATCATTTCGCGCGAGTCGGCCAGACTGATGTCAGCGGTGTAGGGCGATGGCATCATCACCGCACGCACCTTGTCCGCACCGAGTGCATCGACGGCGACGCACAGCGTCAGTGCCGAATCGATGCCGCCGGAAAGGCCGATGATGGCGCCGGGAAAACCGTTTTTCCCGAGGTAGTCGCGCACCCCGAGGACCAGCGCCTGATACACCTCGGCCTCGATCTCCCGCTCGGCGACGATCAGGCCCGGCTGCGGTTCGCCATCGGCGAAATCGACGATGACCAGTGCTTCTTCGAACTTGGGCAATTGGCAACGTATATCGCCGTGCGAATCGAGCGCAAACGACCCGCCGTCAAAAACGAGTTCGTCCTGCCCGCCGACCAGATTGGCGTAAACAACCGGCAACCCGGTCGCCGCGATGCGCTCGCGCAAGACCCGGGCGCGCAGTCCCTGTTTGCCGATGTGATAGGGCGAAGCATTGAGTACCAGCAGGACTTCGGCACCGGACTCCTGGGCCAGGTCGGCAGCACCCGCTTCCCAGACGTCGGCGCAGATATTGATGCCGCAGCGAACCCCGTTGATGCTCACCACGCAAGGTGTATCGCCGGACTCGAAATAGCGCTCCTCGTCGAAAACCTCGTAATTGGGCAGACGTTGCTTGCAGTAGGTGGCGACCCGAACCCCTTTGCTGATCAGGGTTGCCGCGTTGAAGCACTCACCGTCTTTCGTCAGCGGGTGCCCGACGATCACGGATATGCCGTGCACTCTGGACGCCAGCGTATCGAGTTCACGCTCGCAGGCCGCGTAAAAATCTTCGCGCAGCAACAGATCCTCGGGCGGATAACCGCAGAGGACCAGTTCAGGCGTGAGCAGCAGGTCGGCACCTTGCGCCTTGGCGCGCTCGGCAAAATCGAGGATGCGCGCGGCGTTACCGGCGATGTCGCCGACCGTGGCGTTGATTTGGGCAATGGCGATCTTGAGTGGCATAGGCGTAACTATAAACGAAGTACGCCCCCAACCAAAATGAATGAAGACGCTGGCGCGCCGTCAACTGCTCCAGGCGGCCAGAAACTCGCGCCAGTGGGGCTTGTCGAGCTTTTCCAGTTCGCTCTTGACGAAGCCGATCTCGGTTTCGTATTCGGCGCGCGCGAGCTCGCCGCGCATCAGCCGGAAACGCAAGGAGACAAGGTAGGTATTCATCACATCGGTTTCGCAGTAGTCACGAATCCCGGCTATCTCGCCGTTCTGCCAGGCTTCCCAGACCTTGCTGCCGTCCATGCCGAGCTTGCCGGGAAAGCCGATCAGCTTGGCCAGCGCATCGAGTGGCGCGCTGGCGCGCGGTTGGTACATGGCCAGCAGATCCATGAGATCCAGGTGTCGGGTATGGTAACGGCTGATGTAGTTGTTCCACTTGAAATCGCGGCTGTCGGCGTAATCGCCATCGCCCAGATCCCAGTAACGCGGCGCCACGACACCGTGGATCAGGCCGCGGTAGTGCAGCACCGGCAGGTCGAAGCCACCGCCGTTCCAGGAAACGATTTGCGGAGTGAATTTCTCCACTCCGTCAAAGAAACGCTGGATGATTTCCCCCTCGCTCTGTTCGGGTTCGGCCAGTGACCACACCCGCAGATCCTTGCCGACACGGAGCGCGCAGGAGATGACGGCGACCCGCTGCAGGTGCAGCGGCAGAAAATCGCTGGCGCTCTGCGCACGGCGCTGCTGGAAGGCCATTTCGGCGACTTCGACATCGGACAGCGCCGGATCGAGGTTATGCAGTCGGCGCAGACCCGGTACGTCGGGGATGGTTTCAATGTCAAAAACAAGGACGGGTTTCATGTCAGAGGGCTCGCTCACGCCGGGAAGACACCGGTCGACAGATAGCGATCGCCGCGGTCGCAGACAATGGTGACGATCGTCGCCTTCTCGGCTTCGCGCGCCAGGCGCAAGGCGACCACCAGTGCACCGCCGGAGGACACCCCGGCAAAGATACCTTCTTCGCAGGCCAGCCGCCGCGTCATTTCCTCGGCCTCGCCCTGCGACACCGATTCGACCCGGTCGACACGCGAGCGCTCATAAATCTTCGGCAGGTAGGCTTCCGGCCACTTGCGGATGCCCGGAATCTGCGAGCCCTGCTCTGGCTGACAACCGACAATGCAGACCGCCGGATTCTGTTCCTTGAGGTAACGCGAAACGCCCATGATCGTACCGGTGGTGCCCATGCTGCTGACAAAATGCGTAAGCCGCCCTTGCGTCTCGCGCCAGATTTCGGGGCCGGTGCCCTCGTAGTGCGCCAGCGGGTTGTCCGGGTTGGCAAACTGATCGAGGACGATGCCACGGCCTTCGTCGCGCATCTTCCCAGCCACGTCGCGTGCCAGTTCCATTCCGCCATCCTTCGGCGTCAGCACCAATTCAGCGCCAAAGGCGCGCATGGCCTGCCGGCGTTCGACGCTCTGGTTTTCCGGCATGACCAGAAGCATGCGGTAACCGCCCATCGCCGCGGCCATCGCCAGGGCGATGCCGGTGTTGCCGGAAGTGGCCTCGATCAGCGTATCGCCGGGCTTGATGTCGCCACGCTGCTCGGCGCGACGAATCATCGAAAGCGCCGGTCTGTCCTTGACCGAACCGGCCGGATTATTGCCTTCCAGCTTGGCCAAGATAAGGTTGCCGCGCGCCTCGACGTCGCTTCCGGGCAAACGTTTCAGGCGCACCAGCGGCGTACCGCCGACGTAATCCTCAAGCGTCTTATACACGGGCGTTCAACCACTCGACGTAGTGCGCCACACCTTCTTCGACGCTGGCAAACAGGGCATCGTAGCCGGCCTGACGCAAGCGCGTGAGATCGGCCTGCGTAAAGCTCTGGTACTTGCCCCTGAGCGCCTCCGGGAAAGGGATGTATTCGATAAAGCCCTGCCTGAGCAGTTCGTCCAGCGACTGTTTCGGCTCTCCGGTCAGCGCTCGGCAACTGTTCACATTGGCCACGGCAAGCTCATTGAAACTTTGTGCGCGCCCGGTACCCAGGTTGAAAATGCCGGATTTCTCCGGGTGATCGAGAAAGTAGAGATTAACCCTGGCCACATCGCCGACGTAAACGAAATCGCGCTTCTGCTCGCCGTGTCCGTAACCGTCACACCCTTCAAACAGTTTGACCTTGCGTTCGGCAGCGAACTGGTTGTAGTGATGGAAGGCGACCGAAGCCATGCGCCCCTTGTGCGACTCGCGCGGACCATAGACGTTGAAATAGCGGAAACCAACGATCTGCGACGAGGCTTCCGGCAAACGCCGGCGCACGATCTGATCGAAGAGGAACTTGGAGTAGCCATAGACATTGAGCGGCGCCTCACATGAACGTTGTTCCTTGAATTCGCTGCTGCCGCCATAGGTCGCCGCGCTCGAGGCGTAGAGGAACTGTACCTCCTGATCGATGCACCAATCGAGAATGCCAAGGGAGTAACGGAAATTGTTCTCCATCATGTAGCGGCCGTCGGTTTCCATCGTGTCGGAGCAGGCGCCTTCATGGAATATGGCGTCGATATCGCCGTCAAAATGCCCGGACAAGAGCCGTTCGCCAAATTCATCCTTGTCGATGTAATCGGCAATCTCGCAGTCAACCAGGTTCTTGAACTTGTCGGCGCGGGTCAGATTATCGACTGCGATGATCTTGGTCACTCCACGCTCGTTGAGCGCCTTGACCAGATTGGAACCAATAAAGCCGGCGGCGCCGGTGACAATGGTATACATGAATTATCCTCAGTTCAGTGCCGCATCGAGTTCGTCGCGCGTGACCACCGCCGTGCCGAGCTTGCCGACAACAACGCCGGCCGCCACATTCGCCACATGAATCGCCTTCGCCCAGTCCGCACCATGCGCCAGCATCACCGCCAGCGTGGCAATGACCGTGTCGCCGGCACCGGACACATCAAACACTTCGCGCGCCACGGCTTTTTCATGCACCGTACCACCGGCATGGAAAAGCGTCATCCCTTCTTCGCTGCGCGTGACCAGCAAGGCCTCCAGCGCAAGTTCGCTGCGTAATGCCTCCGCCTTGCCCTGCAATTCGGCCTCGTCCTTCCAGCGCCCGACCACTTCACGCATTTCGGAACGGTTCGGGGTAATGATCGTGGCTCCGGCATAATTCGCATAGTCGTCACCTTTCGGATCAACCAGAACGATCTTGCCAGCGGCGCGCGCCAGCCTGATCATCTCGCCGATGTGTGTCAACCCGCCCTTGCCGTAATCGGAAAATACCACAGCATCGCAATTGGGCAGACGCTGCTCGAATTCGGACAGCTTGGCGAGCAGCACGTCGTGCGAAGGCAGGGTCTCGAAATCGATTCTCAGCAATTGCTGCTGCCGGCCAATGACGCGCAACTTGACGGTCGTCGTAATAGCTTCATCGATGTGCAGGCTGGAATCGATACCGCCTTCCTGCATCAGCCGTTTGAGACTCTCACCGGGCTCATCGTTACCCACCAGGGCCAGCAGTGACACCTGCACGCCGAGGGCCGCCGCATTGCGTGCCACGTTGGCGGCACCGCCCGGACGCTCTTCGCAACGCTCGACCTTGACCACCGGCACCGGCGCCTCGGGCGATATGCGCGTCACTTCGCCAAACCAGTAACGGTCGAGCATCACGTCGCCGACGATGAGCAGACGAACTGCTGACAGATCTCCCAACTGCATGCAAATTTCTCC
>JAIFKU010000146.1 GCA_020049495.1 Accumulibacter sp. | reverse complement strand
GTTTTTCGGCGATGGGCGAAGACGTGTTGCGCCTGGAGGAACGTCTCGGCTGGAAGCACAAGGGCATCGAGCGCCGCTTTGTCGGCATGGGGCTCGCCGACGGCGCCCGGTTGGCCGGTCGCGTTTCCGGCGATTCGACGGTGGCCTACGCCTGGGCCTACAGTCAGGCCGCCGAAGCCCTCAGCGGCACGCTGCCGCCAGCGCGGGCACTGTGGCTGCGCGCGCTGCTGCTCGAACGCGAACGCATCACCAATCATCTGGGCGATCTGGGCTATCTCGGCAATGACGTGGCCATGGCCTTCGGGCTGATGCAGTTCATGCGCCTCAAGGAAGACTGGGCTCGCCTCAACGCCCAGTTGTTCGGCCACCGGCTGCTGATGGACCGCGTCGTTCCCGGTGGCGTTGCCGTCGATCTAGACGCCGCCGGGGCGCAGGCGATCATCGCCCAGTGCCATGCCCTCGAACGCGAACTGCGTGTCCTGAAAAATATCTACGATGAACACGCCGGGTTGCAGGATCGCTTCCTCACCACCGGCCGCGTGACCCCCCAACTGGCCAAACGTCTTGGCGTCATCGGCCTGGCCGGCCGGGCCAGCGCCCAGTGGTGGGATCTGCGCTGCAATCATCCCGCCGAACCCTACGATCAACTGGCGCCAAAGATTGCCACCGAACGCAACGGCGACGTCGCCGCGCGGGCGCTGGTGCGTTTTGCCGAAATCAGGGAATCGCTGCGCCTGATCCACAAAATCGTCAACGAAATGCCGCCTGGCAGCATCCGTAACGAACTGCGCAGCGACGCCGACCAGCGTGGCTTTGGCTGGATCGAGGGCTGGCGTGGTGACGTTCTGGTGGCCCTGGAAACCGGCAGCGACGGCAAGATACGCCGCTGCCATTGTCACGACCCGTCCTGGCAGAACTGGCCGGCACTGGAGCACGCGGCGATCGACAACATCGTTCCCGATTTCCCGCTGATCAACAAATCGTTCAACCTCTCATACGCCGGACAGGACCTCTGACCATGTTCCCGATGCTCAGACAGATATTACGCATCGGCATCGTCAGCGAGCCGCCACCGGCCGTTGACGATGCCTTGCGCGCTACCACGCAGCGACTTTCCGACGCGGTGACCCGACAACTCGGCCGCGCGCTGGTCATCCGCCATATCGATGCCGGATCGTGCAACGGCTGCGAACTGGAAATTCACGCCCTGAACAACCCCTACTACAACCTTGAAGCCATCGGCATCAGGTTTTCCGCCAGCCCGCGCCATGCCGACCTGCTGCTGGTCACCGGCCCGGTGGCCAAAAACATGGAAGTCGCGCTCAAGCGCGCCTACGACGCCACGCCGGAGCCCAAACTGGTCGTCGCCGTCGGCGACTGCGGCTGCAGCGGCGGCATCTTCGGCGAAAGCTACGCTTCCTGCGGCCGGGTAGCCAACGTCATCCCGGTCGACGTATCGATTCCCGGTTGCCCGCCAACACCGCTGCAACCTGACATGGCGACTCTCACCCGCCGTCTCACCATTTTCGGGCGCGTTCAGGGCGTTGGTTTTCGCTGGTCACTGCACGCCGAAGCGAAAGCGGCCGGACTCAAAGGCTGGGTGCGCAATCGCCGCGACGGCAGCGTCGAAGCGCTGGTCTGTGGCCCGCCGGAAGCGGTGGAAGCACTCACCGCCTGGGCCTATCGCGGACCGCCATCGGCTCGCGTTGAACGCGTTCTCTGCAACGACGAACCGGACTCCAGCGAGCCTGATGCACTAGCCGGTTTTATGCAACGGCCAACTTTTTGAATTGCCGGGAACTTGCCGAGAGGCTATGCTGACTAAGTGGTACTGGATTCGGTACTCGAGCCTTTTATTTACTGTCTTTTCAACAACACCAACTCAAGGAGAAGAACCATGGCCGTTCTCGTCAGCAAGCAAGCCCCCGATTTCACCGCCACCGCCGTCATGGGCAACAATGAAATCCGCGAATTCACCCTGTCCAAGGAGACCAATGGCAAGTATGTCGTGATCTTCTTCTACCCGCTCGACTTCACCTTTGTCTGCCCGTCCGAACTGATCGCTTTTGATCATCGCCTGGCCGAGTTCAAGCAACGCGGGGTTGAAGTCATCGGCGTCTCGATCGATTCGCAATTTACCCACCTCGCCTGGAAGAACACTCCGATCAACAATGGCGGCATCGGCCAGGTGCAGTACCCGCTGATCGCCGACATCAAGCACGAAATCTGTCGCGCCTACGACGTCGAGTTCGGCGCTGCCGGCGTGGCTTTCCGCGGCTCCTTCCTGATCGACAAGAAAGGCGCCGTGCGCCACCAGGTGGTCAATGACCTGCCGCTCGGCCGCAATGTCGATGAAATGCTGCGCATGGTCGATGCCCTGCAATTTACCGAAGAGCACGGCGAAGTCTGCCCGGCCGGCTGGAACAAGGGCAAGGCTGGCATGAAGGCCTCGACAGCGGGCGTCGCCGAGTACCTGGCGGCTCACTCCAAGGAACTGTAAGCCTTCTGCATCACCGCCCAGGCACCGGTTCGGGCAAATCATTGAAAAGTCTCGTCTGCGGCAACGCAGGCGAGGCTTTTTTCTGCCCGGATTTTCAACGACATGCGCGTCCAGGACAGTCAATCGTCTGCGTCAGGGCGATTGCATGAATGCCGTTAAATTCGTCATCAGCCGGCTGAATTTAGCATCGTCATTCCGGCGAAAGCCGGAATCCAGGTTTTTGGGGCACAAACTGGGTCCCGGCTTTCGCCGGGACGACACTTACTTTGGATAAATTGGCCATATGGAGCCATATCGGCATGACAAATACATTCATGCAATCGCCTTGGTCTACGCCAAGCTTTCACCTCAATAACCCGAAACAGGAGTAAGCTTCTTCGCTGTTTCCGGAAAGTTCTGTACCGTTGTTCCTGTTAACGTTGCTGAAAGGTCAGCCATGAATATCGTCCAACGCGTCAAGGAGATCCTGCTTACCCCGAAACAGGCATGGCCGGTCATCGCCGGCGAGTCGACCGATGCCATCGTGCTCTACAAACAGTACATCATGCCGCTCGCGCTGATCCCCGCCTTTGCCAGCTTCATCGGCATGTCTTTGATCGGTGTCAGTGCCTTCGGTCAGTCAATACGAGTCCCACTGGTGTATGGCCTGGTCAATATGGTCGTCAGTTACGCCCTGTCCCTGGCCATGATTTATGTGCTCGCCCTCATCGCCGACGCCCTGGCACCGACCTTCGGCGGGCAAAAAAACCTGATGAGTGCACTGAAACTGGTGGCCTACGGCAGCACGGCGGGCTTGGTCGGCGGTGTCTTTTCGATCATTCCCGGACTCTCGGTACTCGGGCTGCTGGCCTCGCTGTATTCCATCTACCTGCTCTTCCTCGGTATTCCGGTGATGATGCAATCGCCACAAGACAAGGCGCTGCCCTATACCGCTGTATTGCTGGTCTGCGGGCTGGTCGCTGGAGCCATCCTGGGTGCCGTTTCCGCCATCCTGAGATAAGTTCCCGGCAGGCCCTTGCCCTGGGTCCGAGGTGCGGCACCCTGATGCGCTATTTGATATTCTTGGCCGACAGCAGCATCACCTGACCGGCGACGAAATTGACGCTGATGTTACGTTGCTCTTCACCCCAGAGGCAGGTGCGGATTCCCAGCGCTTCGTCGCAACGCGCGGGTTCCCCGAGAATTTTCTTCACCTCGTCGTAAGGCTGCCCGACCTTGAGCTTGTTGTAATTCTCCATGCTGAGTTGGCTGCCACACGCCGCCAGAAACAAGCCGGCCAGCATGAAGCCGGTGATCCGGCGCAAGATGATCAGAACCATCTGCACTTCCTTTCGAGAAAGAGTTTCAACTGTAATCGATGCTGACATTGTCGCTGCTCAACCAGTCCCCGAGCGCCGCCAGAAGATCGTCCTCAAGACGCACCCGGTTGCTGTCACCAAGCGTCAATTCACAGACTGCGTCGGCATTGCGGTAGGCCAGACGTACCGGGCAGTTGCCGGGTGTATAGGGGGCCAGCAGGGCGCGCAGACGCTGCACGGCGGCCTGCGCATTGGTCCCGCTGGCCTGGCCGTTGAGGGACAGGTGCAGATGCCGGGCAAAGCGGCCGCGTGCCTCGGCCAACGTCAGCAGGCGCTCGGCGATCACGCGTACCTTGCCTTCGCCGGCAAAGTCATCACGCTGCACCTTGCCTTCGATGATCAGCACTTCGTCATCCTTGATCTTGGCGCGCTCGGCTTCAAAAATTTCGTTGAACACTGAGACTTCGATTGACGTCGTGCCGTCGTCGATCTGCACAAAAGCCATTTTGCCGCGCGCGGTAAATTTGGTGCGCACACCGACCACGAGACCGGCCAGTAATTGTGCCTCCTTGCGTGCCTGCAGGGCGGCGAGCGGCTTGCGCGCAAAGCGCGAAACCTCGGCCTGAACACCGTGAAAAGGATGCCCCGAGAAGAAAAAGCCGAGCGCCAGTTTCTCCTCGGTCAGTTTCTGCCGCTCCTTCCAGTACGGCACATCACGGTACAGGGGACCGTGTTCCGCGCCGGCACTGCTGTCGAACACATCGAACAGGCTGACCTGCATGGCATTTCGCTCGGCCTGTTCGGCCGCTTCCATGGCAATGCCGACGGAGGCAATCAGGCGCGCCCGGTGGTCGTCGAGCACATCGAACGCACCGGCGCGGATCAGCGCTTCGATGCTGCGCCGGTTAACCATGCGCTTGTCCACGCGCTGGCAGAAATCGAAGAGATCCTTGAACGGGCCCGCTTCGGCACGGGCCTTGAGAATCGAGTTGACGGCCTGCTCGCCGGTCCCCTTGACGGCCCCCAGACCATAGCGGATGGTCATTCGATCAACCGGCGTAAAGCGGTACTCCGACGCATTCACATCCGGCCCGAGGACGCTCAGCTTATTGGCGATGGCGTCGTCGTAGAAGATTTTCACTGCATCGGTGTTGTCCATGTCCGACGACAGGGTGGCCGCGATGAAGGCCGAACAGTGATGCGCCTTGAGCCAGGCCGTCTGATAGGTAACCACGGCGTAGGCGGCGGTATGCGACTTGTTGAAGCCGTACTCGGCGAACTTCTCCATCAGGTCGAACAGCTGCATGGCGAGCTTTTCGTCGTAGCCTTTTTTCTTGGCCCCTTCGCGCATCAGGTCGCGATGCAGCGCCATGTCCTCGGCTTTTTTCTTGCCCATCGCACGGCGCAGCAGGTCGGCGCCACCGAGCGTATAGCCGCCGATGATCTGGGCGATCTGCATCACCTGTTCCTGGTACACGATTACGCCGTAGGTCGGCTCCAGACAGCCCTTCAGATCGTCGATGAAATAATCGATCCTCTGCTGCCCCTTCTTGCGCAGGATGAAGTCATCGACCATGCCCGATCCGAGCGGGCCGGGACGATAGAGCGCAAGCACGGCGATGATGTCCTCGAAGCGGTCGGGCGCCAGCTTCTTGAGCAGCTTCTTCATGCCCTCCGATTCAACCTGGAAGATGGCCGTGGTGTTGGCGTCCTTGAGAACCTGATAGGCCTTGGCATCGTCGAAGCTGAGCGCATCGAGATCGGGGCGTACGCCAGTCAGCTTCTCGACATAATCGACGGCGAGCTTGATGATGGTCAGATTGCGCAGGCCGAGAAAGTCGAATTTCACCAGACCGATTTTCTCGACATCGTCCTTGTCGAACTGCGAAACGACCGAGCTGCCGGCATCGGCCGAGTACAGCGGACAGAAGTCGGTCAGTTTTCCCGGGGCAATGAGCACGCCACCCGCGTGCATGCCGACGTTGCGCGTCAGGTCTTCAAGGCGGGCGGCCAGATCAAAGAGATCACGTACCTCCTCTTCCTCGTCGATCTTGGCTTTGAGTTGCGGCTCGGCCTCGATGGCTCTGGCCAGCGACAACGGCTTGTTGGTTTCCAGCGGAATCAGCTTGGACAGCTGGTCGCAGAAGTTGTAGGGCAAATCGAGAACGCGCCCGACATCGCGAATCACCGCCTTCGACGACATGGTGCCGAAGGTGGCGATCTGCGACACCGCCGCCGCCCCGTATTTTTCGCGCACGTACTCGATGACGCGCCAGCGGTTGTCCTGGCAGAAATCGATGTCGAAGTCGGGCATCGAAACGCGTTCCGGATTGAGGAAGCGCTCGAACAGCAGGGCATAGCGCAAGGGATCGAGGTCAGTGATGCCGAGCGAATAAGCCACCAGCGAGCCGGCGCCCGAACCCCGGCCGGGCCCGACTGGAACGCCATTGTTCTTGGCCCAGTTGATGAAGTCGGCGACGATCAGGAAATAACCGGGGAAGCCCATCTGTACGATGGTGTCGGTCTCGGTCTTCAGGCGGGAATCATAGGTCGGGCGCCGCAGCGTGCGTTCGGCAGCGTCAGGAAAAAGCTGCAGCAAACGCCTTTCAAGGCCGCTCGCCGCTTCACGACACAGGAAATCATCGAGCGTTATGCCTTCGGGGGTCGGAAAATCGGGCAGATAGTTCTTGCCGAGCGTGATCTGCAGATTGCAGCGCTTGGCGATCTCGACCGAGTTCTCGAGGGCTTCCGGCAGGTCGGAAAAAAGCTCTGCCATCTCGTCCGCCGACTTGAAATATTGTTCTTCGGTGTACAGCTTCGGACGCCGCGCGTCGCCCAGCATGTAGCCTTCGGCGATGCATACGCGCGCCTCGTGCGCCTTGAAATCGTCGCGCTCAAGAAACTGGATCGGATGTGTGGCCACCAGCGGCAAATCCAGTTCGATCGCCAGTTGCGCGCTGGCCGCAATCAGGGCTTCCTGCGGCCCGTGTCCGCGCGGGTGCACGCGCTGCACTTCGATATAGTAGGCCCCGTGGAACAGGCTCGCCCAGTAGCGAGCACGACTTGCCGCCTGTTCGGCATTACCCTGCAGCAAGGCTTCCCCGACATCGCCACAACCCGCGCCGGAGAGGGCGATCAGCCCATCGACTCCGACCTCGCGCAGCATCTGACGGCTTAGTTCGGCGCGGCCGCGCAGGCGTGGCGCCAGGTAGGCGCGCGTCAGGAGTTCGCACAACTGGAGATAACCCTGGCGCGAACGGCAAAGCAGAAGCATTCGATGCGGGCGATCCGGGTCTGCCTTGTTGGCCAGAAAGACGTCGCAGCCGAGCAGCGGCTTGAGCCCTTTGGCACGTGCCGACGAATAGAATTTGACCAGCCCGAAGAAGTTGACCAGATCGGTCAGCGCCAGCGCCGGCATGCCGCAGGACACGGCACGCGCTACCGCATCATCAAGACGAACAATCCCGTCGGTGACCGAGTATTCGCTGTGCAGGCGGAGATGGACAAAGCGCGTTTCTGGCATCCGGGCATTTTACTCCGATGCGCGACAGCAAAAGGGACAGCTTTTGGCCGAACGCCACTCAAGCCGGAAACTCGCTCCAGCGTATCCCGGGCTGCTTCAATCCGGAGTGGCGTTAACGCGTCTGCGCCGGCTTTGCCGACCCGGCTTACAAATAATTACGACTCCGTTTTTCCAGCAACAGACATTTACAAAATGATCACTCCATCGCCACACACAATTCCGGAATTCTGGCTATGCTGTACTCACCATGTACGAAAGGAACAATCATGAAAAAGAAACTGGGCATCACCATGGCTCTGTCACTCGGCCTTCTCGTGTCAAACGTCGCCATGGCCAATGATGCGGTATTGGGTGCATTGCTCGGCGGCGGTGCCGGCGTCCTCGTCGGCAGGTCTATCGGCGGCCGCAATGGCGCCCTTGTCGGCGGCGCGCTGGGGGCGGCAGCCGGTGCAGCCATCGGTTCGGAACAACAATACCGTCCGCGCGTCGAGCAGCGTGTCGATTACTACCCGCCACCCCCGGTGTATTACTCGCAGCAAACCTATTACCCGCCACAGCCGGTGTATTACACCCAACCCGCGCGCATGGTTCAGCCGCCGGTTTATTACATCGACGGGGGTTATTACCGGAGCGAATCGAGACATCACCACCGCGATTGGGGCGATCGTCGCTGAGTCAAGGAAAAACTGAAGTAGTCGTCATCCCCGCGTAGGCGGGGATCCAGAATGTCGATTTACTGGGTTCCCGCACCCCGGGAGTACTTCCTCAGGACGGCTTCGCCTTACCTTCGGGGCGCCTGCGCGGGAACGACGGAAGCGAATAATTCAGCGCGTCCCTAGGCGTCAACCCAGTCAATGATCGGCTGCCACTGCTCCATATCCCTTTCGACACGGGCCGCGGAAAGATCGAAGAGGGTCATGCCGTTTGCCGCGGCCTGAACATAGAGCTGCGTATCGCGCAGACAGGTAAGGACGGGAAGATCGTAGGAGGCCAGGAAACGATCCAGTTCGCCGGCGGCGCGCGTGCGCGCATCGACGCGCATGCCGACCACGGCGACAAAAGCACGCTCCTTGCGCACGGCTTTTTCTTCGAGCAGGGTTTCGAGGAAATGGCGTGTTGCAAGAATGTCAAAGAGCGAAGGCTGAACCGGAACAATGACGCGACCGACCTGTTTGAGCACCCGTTCGAGCGCTTTGCCGTGTAGCCCAGCAGGGGTATCCAGCACGACGTGTGTGGTGCCTTTGGGCGGCCGTGCCGGCAGGGATTGCTCTATGTCCCAGGTGTGGATAGTCGGCAGGATGCCGGGACGGATAGCCAGCCATTCACGCGCCGATTGCTGTCGGTCGGTGTCTCCGAGCATGACCTGATGACCGCAGCGTGCAAAGTAGCCGGCCAGATTGGTAGCCAGTATCGATTTCCCCGAACCGCCCTTGGGGTTGGCAATGAGAAAGGATTTCATGTCTTGTCGTCGTTTCTTCGTCCGGATTCGAGATAGCGCAGTTTTTTACGTACCAGATTGATGTGTTCGCGCAAAGTGTACAGCAGGTCGCTGAAGGCCAGCGGAATGTTGCGAGCATAAGCGTCTTCCTCGATGCGATCAAGCCTGGCCAGATAGTCGGCATGGCGGGAGCGGTCGTAGTTCTGGCGCAAGTCGTTCTCGAGAAATTTCAGATCGCCATAGCAACGGAATATCTTGGAGCGTACCCGCCAGCTATAAATCGAAGGAGCAACCTTGAGCAGCGGCAAGAGCAGGACGACGATCGGCACGATCAGGACGAAGAGACGCTCGACCAGCACGGCAATCCAGAAGGGCAGGTAGCGCTGCAGGAAAGGCGGCCCGGATTTGTAATAGCGTTGTGCTTCGTCTGCAAGGACGAAACTGTGATCCTTGTAGGATGGAAATTCGCCCGCGCGCTGGAAAAACCCGGTCTTGCCGTTCACTTCGCCTGACCAGTGCCGGGTGCAAATCGTCGCGCACCACCACATTGGCGGTTGTTGACAGCAGAACGGTATCCCTTGGCGGCGTGTCGCGGACCAGATCAACCACGCCGCGCGGCAAAACGATCCTGGACAGGTAAGGGAAACGCCGCGTATAGGCGTCGGCCTGGCTGAAACTCATCACCCGCACATCGGGCAAGTGCAACATCTTCTGCACGACATGCGCCTCCTGTGCGGCAACGATGAAGGCCGCATCGATATCCCCGCGCTGCAGGGCTTCGACCGCGCCGAGACCGGCCAGCGGTACCAGGTTCCTGCTGTTTGTGGGAATCTCGTTGGCCGCCAGCAATTTCAGCGCCAGCCCCCTTATACCGCTGCCCTCCTCGCCCACCGCAATGCGCTGACCACGCAGACTGT
>JAIFKU010000048.1 GCA_020049495.1 Accumulibacter sp. | reverse complement strand
GCCGGTCTGGAGAGCCCCTATACCTCGATATTCTATTCCGGACTGGTCGGTAGCCTGCTGCTTTCGGCCATCCTGCCCTATTCCTGGGTAGCTCCGCAAAATGCCCTGCACGCCGCCTTGCTGGTTATCCTCGGCATGCTGGGCGGACTCGGTCATCTGATCCTGATCAAGGCTTTCGAACATGCCCCGGCATCACGGCTTGCGCCGTTCAGCTACACACAACTGATCTGGGTTACGGCCCTTGGCTATGTCGCATTCGGGGATTTCCCGGACACCTGGTCGCTGGTCGGGATCGCCATTCTCATGGCCAGCGGGATCTACACCGCGACTCACCAGCGCAAGTCAGACCGGCTGCTGAATGGCGAACAGACGAACTTGCCGCCAGGCGCCTAGTAGGCATGATGCGCCGCTAATGCTTCGGCCCTATGAAGTATGAAACTACCGTCATACCGGCGAAGGCGCCCCGCAGGCAGTGCCCTTGGGGTGCCGGTATCCAGTGCTAGCGTGGATTTATCTCCTGGACCCCGGCCTTCGCCGGGGTGACGCCCCAAAGGAAGTCCTCCTGGGGGACGGCTTCATACAATTGCAGGCCGGATCAATAGGTTAAACTCCTTTCTTTCTCTGCTCTGGCGTCCCATGCCTGAATCCAGCTATCTTGCGCTGTTCCTGATTGGCCTGCTCGGCGGAGCGCACTGCATCGGCATGTGCGGCGGTATTGTCGGAGCGCTTTCGCTGGGGGCCGGCTCGCGTCCAGAACTGCATCTGGCCTACAATGCCGGTCGCATCGCCAGCTATGCGCTGGCCGGCGCCATTGCCGGTGCCCTCGGCGGAGCGAGCCTGGCGCTGTCCGGCCAGTTGCCGCTGCGCCTCATTCTCTATGTGCTGGCCAACCTGATGCTTGTTGCGATGGGCCTGTACCTGATGGGCATTACCCGGGCGCTGGCCTTTAGCGAGCGTTGCGGACAGAAATTGTGGCGGCATGTGCAGCCGCTGACCCGGCGGTTTCTGCCGGCGCGTACCGTGGCGCAGGCTTTCCCGCTCGGGCTGCTGTGGGGCTGGCTGCCGTGCGGCCTGGTTTATAGCGCGCTGGTCACGGCGCTGACCAGCGGTTCCGCGCTGCACGGCGCAGGGATGATGCTGGCCTTCGGTCTGGGTACGCTGCCCAACCTGCTGCTTGCCGGTCTGCTGGCCGTTCGCCTGAAAGGCTATGCTAGCAAGCCTGCCGTGCGCATCACGGCAGGGCTGCTGGTTCTCGGCTTTGGTCTGTGGGGGTTGTTTGCCGCGATCCGGCTGCTTGTCCAGGTGTAGGAGGATAATGCACGCCATGACCGAATCCTCTGCAGCCAATCGCCATCTCGATATCCCGCTCGCCGGCATGACCTGTGCCGCCTGTGCGGCGCGCATCGAAAAAGTGCTCAACCGTTTGCCGGGAGTCGTGGCCAGTGTCAACTTCGCCTCCGAGCGCGCCAGTGTCGAGTTGTCGTCTGCCGCGACGACGCCGCAGCAACTCGTCACCAGCATCGAGAAGGCAGGATTTACCGTACCCCTGCAGACGCTCGAGTTCGGCATTGAGGGCATGACCTGTGCAGCCTGTGCGACACGACTCGAGAAGGTGCTCAACCGGCTGCCGGGCGTCGAGGCGGCAGTTAACCTGGCCACGGAACACGCGCGGGTTCGCTACCTGCCTGCTGTCGTTGGTTCGGAGCAACTGCTTTCGGCCATCGCCCAGTCCGGATTCGTCGGGCGGGTCGTCGATGACCGTTCGCGCGAGGATGAGAAGGCGCGCAAGCTGGCCGTCTATCAGGCCGAACTGCGCCGCTTCTGGATCGCTGCCGTATTGACCTTGCCGCTGGTGGCGCAGATGGCGACGATGTTCAATGGTGTCGACCTGAGCGGACACGGGCATCAGGATCTGTTGCCACGCTGGCTGCAGCTTGCTCTGGCGACACCGGTACAGTTCTGGATTGGCTGGCGCTTCTACGACGGCGGCTGGAAGGCGCTGCGCGGTGGCGGTGCCAACATGGATGTGCTGGTGGCGCTCGGTACTAGCGCGGCCTATTTCTTCAGCCTGATTGTGACGCTGGGCGGCATGCACCACTTGCCGGTCTATTTCGAGGCCTCGGCGGCGGTGATTACGCTGGTGCTGCTCGGCAAGCTGCTCGAAGCGCGGGCCAAGGCCAGGACGACGGCGGCCATCGAGGCGCTGGTGCGCCTGCAACCGAAGACGGCACGCGTCGAACGTGACGGGCAGTTGATCGATCTCGATGCGGCCCTGCTCGTTCCGGGTGACATCTTCATCGTCCGGCCGGGCGAGAGCCTGCCGGTTGATGGCGAAGTGATCGAAGGGGCATCGAGCGTCAACGAGGCGATGCTTACCGGCGAGAGCATGCCGGTAGCCAAGCACGCCGGCGACCGCGTATTTGCGGCCACCGCCAACAGCGAAGGCATGCTGCGCTGCCGGGCCACGGGCGTTGGCGAACATACCCTGCTCGCCGGCATCATCCGTCTGGTGGCCGACGCGCAAGGCTCCAAAGCACCGGTGCAGCGTCTGGCCGATCGCATTTCGGCGATTTTCGTGCCGGTGGTCTGTGCCATCGCCTTGCTCACCTATGCCGGCTGGTGGATTTACGGCGGGGTGTTCAGCGTAGCGCTGGTCAATGCCGTGGCCGTGCTGGTCATCGCCTGCCCGTGCGCGCTCGGGCTGGCGACGCCGACGGCGATCATGGTCGGTACCGGGCAGGGCGCAGGCGCCGGGATTCTGGTGAGGAATGCCGTGGCACTTGAACACGCCGAAAAAATAAGCGTGCTGGCCGTGGACAAGACCGGCACGCTGACGCGTGGAGAGCCGGTGGTGACTGACGTGCTGACGCTGGCCGTCGGACCGGACGAAGCGCTGAGGCTGGCCGCCGGGTTGGAGCAAGGCTCCGAGCACCCGCTGGCGAGAGCGGTTCTGCAGCGCGCTCAGGAAGCCGGTGTGGCGTTGCCGGTACTCAAGGATTTTTGCTCGATTCCCGGCCTGGGCGTCGAGGGTGAGGTCGACGGCCGCCGCTTGCGCCTGGGTTCACCGCAGTGGTTTTCCGGGCTTGAGCTGCCCAATGAGTCGATGGCGGCCTTGCAGGGTGCCGGCAAGACGCTGGTCGTTCTGGTTGAAGGCCGGCGTGCGCTGGCCTTGCTGGCTATTGCCGACCCGCTGCGCGCGAGCTCGCGGGCCGCCGTGGCGCGGCTCAAGGCGATGGGCGTAAAGGTGGTGATGCTGACCGGCGACAATGCGCTGACGGCGGCGGCGATTGCCGGACAGGTGGGTGTCGATGACTTCCGCGCCGGAATCTCGCCGGCCGACAAATCGCTTGCAATCGATGCGCTCAAGGCCGGCAACAGCGTGGTCGGCATGGTCGGCGATGGCATCAACGATGCGCCGGCACTGGCCGCGGCCGATGTCAGCTTCGCCATGGGCGCCGGTTCCGATGCGGCCATCGAGGTGGCCGATATCACCCTGGTGCGCAGCGATCTGCACGGCGTCGCTGATGCCATCCTGCTTTCACGTGCGACACTCGGTAAAATCCGGCAGAATCTCTTCTTTGCCTTCATCTACAATATTCTCGGGATTCCGCTGGCGGCTTTCGGCTTGCTCAATCCGGTGATTGCCGGTGCGGCGATGGCCATGAGTTCGGTGTCGGTGGTGTCCAATTCCCTGCTGCTCAAACGCTGGCGGGCAGCCAACACGTAAGGAAAACAGGAGCATGGAAATGGAACGGATTGTAGTAACTGTCGGCGGCATGAGTTGTCAGGGTTGCGTGAAGAATGTGACGGGTGTTCTGCAGGCCCTGCCCGGCGTCGATAAGGTCGAAGTCTCGCTCGAAGCGGGGCAGGCCAGCATTTCTTTTGATCCGGCCAGGGTCGGTGCCTCCCAATTCAGGGAAGCCATCGAAGCTGCCGGTTTTGATGTGATCTAGAATTCAAGATTCATAAATCAATCGACCCGATATAATGGCCAAGAAAACAGACCCACTACCTTCAGACGCAGCGTCCGCACCGCTCAGGCTAACCTCGCTTTCGCATGGCGGGGGCTGCGGCTGCAAGATCGCTCCTGGCGTACTTGAGAAAATACTGGCCAAGAGCGTGCCTTCGCTGGTGCCTCCGCAGCTGCTGGTGGGTATCGAAAGCAGTGACGATGCGGCGGTCTATCAGATCAATGCCGATCAGGCGATTGTGGCGACGACCGACTTCTTCATGCCGATTGTCGATGATCCCTACGACTTCGGACGCATCGCCGCCACCAATGCCATCTCGGACGTCTATGCCATGGGCGGCAAGCCGCTGTTTGCCCTAGCGATTGTCGGCATGCCGGTCAATACGCTGCCGCTGGACACCATTCGCCTCATTCTTGAAGGCGGTGAGTCGGTTTGTGCCAAGGCGGGAATCCCGATTGCCGGCGGCCACACCATTGATTCGGTGGAGCCGATCTATGGTCTGGTGGCCATCGGGCTGGTGCATCCCGGCAACGTCAGGCGAAATTCCGGTGCGCAAGCGGGCGACAAGCTGATCCTCGGCAAGGGTCTGGGGGTTGGCCTGTACAGCGCGGCATTCAAGAAAGGCATGCTGGCGGCGCACGACTACGCCACGATGATTGCAACAACGACGCAACTCAATACCCCGGGTGCTACCCTCGGCTGTCTGGCGGGGGTGCATGCCATGACGGACGTGACCGGCTTCGGGCTGCTCGGCCATCTGGTCGAAATCTGCAAAGGCTCGGGAGTGACGGCGGTGCTTGATTTTGACGCCCTGCCGATCCTGTCCAATGCGCTGGATTACGCCGCACGTGGCTGCGTGACCGGTGCTTCTGCGCGCAACTGGACGGGTTACGGCAAGCATGTTGTGCTCGACAGGAAGCGTTTCGGTGATGTGGAGCGGGCCTTGCTCACCGATCCGCAAACCAGCGGCGGTTTGCTCGTCTCCTGCGCGCCGGAAGTCGCTACCGAGGTGCTTTCGATTTTTCTTCAGCAGGGCTTTGATCACGCGGCAGTCATCGGCGAAATCACCGAGGGTCAGGCGCTGGTCAGATTTGCCAGGGCGTCGAAGTCCAAAACGGGATAAAACGGCAATCCATATTCAGTGATCGTTATTCATTTCTTGATCGCCTCAGCGACAATGATTTCTTGTCAATTCAGCAATCCGCAGAGGAGACGGCATGAAGCGTGAAAGAATGATCCCGATCGATAGTCTGGACGACGACGCTTTCTCACCGTACGGCTGGCTGCTCGGTTGTCCATTTCCGACCGATCCTGCAGCAACGGCCTTTACTCATCCCGGAAGCGATTTCTGGCATGTGCATGGCTTCGATCCGGGCGCTGGCGGCGAAACCGAAATCCTGTGGGTGAACTACCGTAACGACAGTCTGCGTCTGCGTGCGCTTGAGGTGCATTGGCTTACCGAGCAGGCCATCATTCCGCTTGGCGGCGGTGAGATTGTGCACGTCGTGTGTCCAACCCAGGATGATCAGAGCCGATTGCCAGACCTCACCCGGTTACGCGCTTTCCGCATTGGCACCGGGCTGGGGGTATGCATGCGGCCTGGCTGCTGGCACGCCAGTTTCGTTCTGGCTGGCCAGACGACCTGCCTGATGCTGACCCGGGCTTCGACCACCCGTGATCTTGTCGCCAGCCTGAAGGGTGAATCCGTCGCCATCGAGAGCTGTTGCGTCGACATGGACAGCCTTGGCGATGGCGAGTGGCTTCTGCATGCCTGAATTCAAATTGTGTGATGTCATCAACGATAAGTCAGTCCATGATCACCATCAGGCTGAATCATGAGTAGCGCTGAACTCACCGCCTTGTTGTTGCTGTGCACGGCGGCGAGCTTCACGCCTGGACCCAATACCACCCTGTCGACTGCGCTGGCGGCTAATCTGGGTTTGAAGCGCGCGCTGCGCTTTGTGCTGTCGGTGCCGGTCGGCTGGGGCCTGCTGTTCAGTTTGTGCGCCAGTGGCGTGGGAGCCGTGGTGCTAGCCGTGCCGCCTCTGCGCATCGGCATTCAGGCGCTGGGCGTGGGCTACCTGCTGTGGCTGGCCCTCAAGCTGCTCACGACAAACACTTTGGCGCAGGCCGACGCCGCACAGCTTGAGGTCACGTTCTGGCAAGGCGTGATTCTGCAGTTTCTCAACATCAAGGCCTGGATGCTGGCGCTCACCGTGGTAGCGGGCTGGCTTGCAGGGCGAACCGATGCCATTGAGCGCTTTATCATCATTCTGCCGCTGATGCTTTTGTTCGGCCTGTGCAGCAACCTGACCTATGCCCTGGCGGGTACGCTGTTGCGTCAGTGGCTGGCCGACCCCGCGCACGCGGGCCGGCGCCTGCGCTGGTTCAACCGCAGCATGGCTGCCGTACTGGTGACGACCGCCGGCTGGATGGCAACTTTCTGAACAAACTAAATCAGGCCTTGCCGCGTTGTGTCGCGACATCAACTGACGATGGTGAGGAAAAACCTAGTTCGGTAATTGCGAGAACTGGCTACGGAGAAATCTGCCGACGGATTTCGAACGGCCGGAACGTTTCATCCAGTTCATCGTAGCCTCGGCAGCATAAGGCGTGATCACGCCAATCGTAAGCAGGGCATAAAATTCGGCAAGGTCCAGGTCCATGATGTCCTCCTGATGTAAGTTTAGAGGCACGAACAGGCATGTTTTCCCGGGTACCGCATGGAGAAAGCTTCACGCTATTCAATAGTCAAGACATTGATCGACAGTTTTGGTTCCAACCTCCCGGCATTGCAGCGTGTGCCTTGTCCTCCATTGCCCTACCTCGAAATGTTGGTCTATTGCATGCTTGTTTTTCAGGCAATACACTGATGTAACGAAATATCCGTCTCATTCAATTCAAAGGACCAATCATGATCAAGCTGTTTTTCCACCCTTCGCCGAATCCATTCAAAGTCGCCCTGTTCCTTGAAGAGGCCGAAGTTCCCTACGAATTGGTCGTTACCGATACACGCAAAGGCGATCAACACAAGCCGGAGTTTCTGAAGATCAACCCCAATGCGAAAACCCCGGCCATTCTGGATGACGACATCAGGGTCTTTGACAGCAATGCCATCCTGCTCTACCTGGCAGAAAAGTATCAGAAGTTCCTGCCCGCCAATACTCCGGAAAACAGGGCAGAGACACTGTCATGGCTGATGTTCGTAGCCACAGGTATCGGTCCCTATTCCGGGCAGGCAGTGCACTTCAAGCGTTATGCCCCGGAGCCGATTGACTATGCGATCAATCGTTATGATTTTGAAGCATGGCGCCATTGGAATATTCTCAATGAACATCTGGCGAACCATCATTACATGGTGGGTAATGCATACAGCATCATCGACATGGCCGTCTGGGGCTGGGCAAGAGTGATTCCATTTGTTCTCGGGGACGAAGGGTTCGACAAACTGCCCAACGTCAAGCGCCTGCTCGACGAGATCAACAGCCGGCCTGCCGCACAAAGAGCAGAGGCCATCAAGACGCAACATGTCTTCAAAACGGAAGTCGACGACGATGCCCGCAAGAATCTCTTTCCGCAAAATGAACGCCTGCCCAAAAACAGCTAGGGAAAGGCTGATTTATTCGTCACCCCGGCGAAAGCCGGGGTCCAGTTCGTTGATTCTTCTGGATTCCGGCACCCCAAGGGCACTTCCTGCGGGGCGCTTTCGCCGGAATGACGGATTTGGAATACTTCAGCGTTTCCCTAGCGTCGACCGAATTCATTGTCTTCTAGGGATACTTCATGAAACTTTACGTGGCTTACCGTGCGCCGAACCCGCGCCGAGTGACTCTTTTCATTGCGGAAAAGGGAATTTCCGGGATCGAGCAGATCAATGTCAATCTCGCCGCCAACGAGCACAAAAGCGATGCCTTCAGAAGCAAA
>JAIFKU010000131.1 GCA_020049495.1 Accumulibacter sp. | reverse complement strand
TTTGGCCGAGTCGCCCTGACCCAGGCGGATGAACAGGTAACGTGGGAACAGCGGCCCGTCTGTCACCGCCAGGATGCCCTGATGGAGTTTTTCTGAGGGAAGGGTTGGGAGGTAGCACTGATAGCCCTGTGATTCGAGGTTTTGCAGCGCGCACTTTTCCTGTCTGGGCTTGGTATAAACGAGATACCAGTGCATCGCCACCCCCAAAGGTTATCTTGATTAGCAGCATTTTACCCCTCGGGTTGCAGCGCGGCAATGAATCTGTTTTATTCATGAATCTGTTTTATTCGTTTGGTGTGGTTTCTCCTTCGATGCATGAGACATTGTCATTTTCAGAATCGGCTGGATCGGTTTCATCGCTTGGCGGGGCATTGCTGTCCATGTCTTCCTCGAACTCCCCTTCGGCCTCCAGTTGCTGCTGCACCGCTTCCTCCATGCTGACCGTATTCACCACCAGCTCAAACTGCTCGAGGATTTCCGGTTCATGCCGGAAGATGTAACTCTTGACCGCTTCGTTGCCGAGCAGCTTGGTCAAGTAACCCTTGGCGACCACCAGATTCAGCAGGTCGGAGCCATAGTTCTCTTCGGCGTCCTTGTATTGGGTCTGGACCTGGCTCATTTCCTTTTCCAGTTTGACGATCTGCTCGATGGGTGCCAATTGCTTGTCGCGCTCGGCGGGTTTGAAGTTGGTACGTTGCTCGATTGGCGTGGCTTTCAGCAGGGCCTCGGCATGCGCCACCGTGATTGTGTTGCTGGCGACCATCAACTCGACCGCTTCCACCTGCCGGGCGGCTTTCATGTTACGCAGCACCCGCGTCACATCGGGCGTGAATTGCTTGTCCTGCAACCGGGCGATCGCTTCCGGGCAAATGCCTTCCAGCAAATTAATGCGCCGATTGATGGAGCTCAGGTTAACGCCAAAGGCCCGAGCCAGGCGCTCCTTGCTCACGCCCCGGTCGATGGCGCGACGGATCATGTAGTGTTCCTGGATGGTCGAGAGCCGGTTGATGCGGTGGTTGTATGTGTAGGTCTCGTCGTCCTTGGCGAGCAGGCAGGGGGCCTCATGGACGCCCAGATCCTTCAAGGCCAGCACCCGCAAATGGCCGTCGAGCAGCACGAATTCGGACTTGGCCGGGTCGTACTGGATCACCGACAGCGGTTCAATCAACCCGATTTCATGGATGGACGAGACGATCTGCTTGTATTTGCGCGTGCTCATCACCCCGTCCGGGATGCGCTTACTGGGCATCAGGGTATCGAGCGGGATCTGGTAGGTCTCCATATCAAATCCCAGCAAGGTGTTGAGCGGGGCCTTGGGCAGGTTCGGTCCGTCCTCGGCATCGTCGGCGTGATGGATGCCGGGATACATCGGCGTGACCTTGGGTTGCGCGTTGGTGGCGGAATTCATGCTGGGGCTCCATTCAGGTTGTCGATGCGCTCGGCCAGGTACTTGGGCAGGGTATCCAGGCCTTCGGCACGCAGCAGGTTGAAGAAATTCTCGTCGGCGAACAGCGTCTTGAGGCCTTGCACCACCAGGAGCAAGCGCTGGTGCGCGTGTTCGGCTTTCAGGACCATCTTGCGTTGTCGTTCCACTTCGCGCTGGTAGGTGCGCACCAGGCTGTAGCTGGAGGCGGGTGGCTTGATCTGGCCGACGTTCGGGGAGCCGGGCCCATATTCTTGCCGTTTCTCGACGAGGCGCTTGGTTTCGATGATTTGCCGCCGGTTGAGCTGGCCATTCTCATAGGCCTCTTGTAACATCTCGCCCAGGTTTGCGTCATCGTCCTTGGCGCGTGCGATTTCGAGCGCCGTGGTCAGGGGAATCGCGCCGCGCTGCACACCCTCGATCAGACGTTCCTCCCCCTGGTCGAGCAGGAAGACGATGTCCTTGACGTACTTGGGCGAGAGGCCGGTTTTCTGGATGATGGTTTCGGCGTCGTAACCGCGTTTGCGCAGGATCTCGATGTCGGCCAGGATCTCCAGGGGCCGGTACCCGCGCCGAGCGATGTTCTCCGCGAGGCTCATGATGAAGGCGTCTTCATCGCTGACATCGACCACCAGGGCGGGGATATATGTCTCGCCCAGAATGCGGAAGGCGTTCAGTCGCCCCTCACCGCAGACCAGCAGGTATTTTGGTTGTCCATCGTCGCCCAGTCGCTCGGTGACGGTAATGGGTTTCTTGAGACCGATCGATTTGATGTTCTCGACGATCTCCTCGAAGATTTTCATATTACGTTCGCGCGAGTTGAGGATTTCAACCCGGGCGATCGGGATCAGGGTGACGGATTCGGGGGTGCCGGTCAGCATGAGGACCTCCTTCTAGGCAGTTGGGCTGGTTGGTCGGGGTGGTAGGTGGTCATGGGGAGCTCCTTTCTTGGGGGTAAATTCAGATGCTGCAGATGCGCCGCTGCAGGCGCTCGCGCTCGGACATTCCGTAGAAGAAATTCAGATCGTCAAACCGGAAGCACTCGATCTCGGCGCTGTTGTGTGCCGTGACCTGCAACTCGCGACTGGGCAAGTCCAGTCGCGGCAACAGGTAGTAGTCGAGTTCGGTGGCATTGCCGGGGTCGAGTCGTACGGCCACCGTGATGTCCGGGCAATAGCGGCTCGGGTCAAACCGGATCCGCCAGTGCCGCAGGCCATTGGGCAATTGCTGGCAGCGCGCCAGCACCAGACTGATGATGAGCTCCTGATTCAGGTGCAGCAGATCGGTCTTGGGGTCACGCCAGATTTCGCCGCCCAACTCGGCAATCATGCGCTGGGTGCGCTCGACGATTTCCGGGTGCAGTTGGCGCAGGCGCCGGTTGATTTCGAGGAATTCCAGATCACGCCCCGGGCGAAAGCCTACCAACTCGTAGGCTTCGCTCAAACTGCCGAAGCGCTGGATGTAGGTGGCAGCACTGGGCAGTGCTGGCGCTTCATTGATGATCAGGCCCGAGAGGGTGCCGCGCTTTTGGTACAACTGCCGCAGGTGTTCGAGCAATTCCGCGTCCGAGAACCGGCGGCTGCGCTCGGCCAGGATTTCCTGGGCGGCCATGAAAGTGTCGAGTGGCACGATGCCTTCAAACGCCCCCTGCTTGCGAATCCACATCTGCGGTGGGTTGTCGACATGCTTCTTCTTGAGCTTGAAGGAATGCCGGTTGTAGACGTTGTTGCCGATGTACTTCTCGTTGCTCAGCACCTGCCGCACGGTGTTGTATGTCCAGGGGCGACCCAGATCAGTGTAAATCTTAATGTCATTGAGCCGCTGGGCAATTTCAATTAGCGGCAAGTCGTCATCGACCAGCCAGCGGTAGATCTGATGGACGGTGGCCACTTCCTGTTCGGGCCCGGGCACCAGGATCACCCGGTCGGTTTGCAGGCTCTTGTGCTCGCCCGGTTTCAAGGTCGCCTTGATGGCGCCGCTCTGGTCGACCAGCAATCGGCGCAGCCCGAAGCCGGCTGGGCCGCCCTGCCGGAAGCCCAGTTCGATCAAGCGGCATTGACCGGCGAAGACCTTGGCCGACAGCTCCCGGCTGTACTCGCCGGCCATCGCGCGCTTGACGCCTTTGACGATGGTGGAGACGGGAGAGCCATCGTTTTCAAACTGCTCGGCGACGTAGGCGACGCTGATGCCGTTACGTTTGCAGATGTACTCGTAATAGGCCGACTCGTCCGCATCCTGAAACCGGCCCCAGCGGCTGACGTCGTAGACCAGGATCAGATTGAAATCGGTGTTGCCCGATTCGACATCGGCGATCAGCTTTTGCAGGGCGGCGCGCCCGCCAATGGAGAGGCCGCTTTTGCCTTCATCGGCATAGGTGCGCACGATTTCGATGCCGCGCTGTTGCGCATAATCGAGAATTTTGTCGGCCTGATTGTGGGTGGAGTATTGCTGGTGTTCGGTGGACATTCGCACGTATTGGGCTGCGCGGAAGGGCTTGGTGTTTGGGTTGGTATCAGCTGTTATTTCTTCGAAGGCCATGATCGGTCAGTGCTTTTGTTGTGTTGGACTATGTTTGCTTCGAAGGCCAAGTCGTATCAAGGTCATGTGGGGCATACCGTCGAGATAATGTGACGCTGCTGCCATTCGTCACCCCACCTTGAGCAGACTGGCCGCGTCGATCGTCATGGCTACGGGCTTGCTCAAGAGGTCGAGGAGCACCATCGCGCGCCCTTCGGCATCGTTCATCTGGTAGATCGCTTCCAGGCCAGCGAAGGCGCCTTCGGTGAGGAGGACGCTGTCGCCGGCAGTGAACAAGGCCTTGGGATCTGCCTGCTGGACACTTTCTCGCTCGTGAAGGGCGGCAATCAGAGACTCTTCGACCCGTGCAGGCTGGCTGCCGAAGCGCACCAGTTCGCTCACGCCGACCGTTGAGCGGATCGGTGACCAGCTCTGTCCCTGGCCCGAGGTATCAAGGCGCACGAACAGGTAGCGCGCAAACATGGGCTCCTGCAGGATGGCCGGTTTGCGGCGGACCAGCTTTTCTGCGGCGAACATGGGCAGATAGGACTCGTAGCCCTGTCGCACCAGGTTGGTGAGCGCCACCGCTTCCTGGCGCGGTTTGCTGCGCAGGAGGAACCAGGCCATTGATGTGGCCGAGGTATGGCTGGCCGCCGGTGGGGGTGTCACGGATTTTCCCAAGGACTGAGCAACCGAGGGGACCGGTTTGAGCTTGGCCGAAGTCGAGGACGGCGCAGGCTTGGGTTGCGGGCCTGGCTCAGTTGCTGGCAACCCATGATCCGGCGGCGGTGAGCGCAGCAGCTGGGCCATCGCCCGGATCAGCGGTAAGGGACGCTCGGCGGCCAGGGTCTGCTCGAACAGGGCCAGCATCTCGCGGCGCTCGTAAGCCTGGATGTCCTCGAGCTGGTAGCCGACCTGCAGGCCGGTCTGGGTGATGGCCAACCCTTCGTCGGCATCGCGCAGCTTGTAGAGCGCCTGCACCGGTAGCCCGAGACGCTCGGCCGCCTGTTGTGAGGTCAGGAGGCGCGGGGTCATGGTGTGTGGGGCAATCTGAACATGCCTCCATGAAGGCGCTGTTCGCGAACAAAGCCAAGACCATCGCACAAATTTCTGGCCCACAAACGACAAAAGACCCCGCCTTCACCCGCACCCGAAATGGGGGCAGATGATGACGGGGTCAAATGGTTGTGTGATGTGGCGCTGCCGCCTTAATCGCTACCGGAGAATCAGGATCTCTGCTTGACGGCGAATAACAAGGCCCGGCAACACGCGCCCGCCACCCAATACCCAACGGCGAAGTTCCTTCGCCGATGCGTTCCAATCGCGCTGATTGATCCGGCGGCGCAATGTCGACGCCTGAAGCCTCCCCGCTCCAAGGTTAAATGTGAAATCGACAATAGCAGCCAGACGCACTTCTGGCTCAGCGGCCAGTACAGGGCAGTAACGCAGCGTTGCGTTCAATGCTGTCACGAGGTCTCGGTCCAGATAGGTTTCGGCCTCGTCCTGAGTGATTGGCGGGTGATCCTGTGCACAAAGGTGGCCATATCCGATTGTCCAATAGCCAGCCGGGCAAATGTGCGGATACGCGCGACCGGGGTCGTTCTTCGGCACGCGATGGAAGCCTTCGAATTGCTTGGCCAGATCGATTGCCGCCTGTGGCACTTCGATCACCGAGGTTGTCATGACCTCACCCGGTCGAAAACGCGCCCAAGGAACCAGAAATTGAGCACGCCAGCCCAAAGCGCCTGGTCAGCTTCAGTCCAAGCGTGAAGTATCGCCGTACCCCACCCAGCGCCTGCGGTCACGGCAGCCACGAACGCCGCCGTCTTGGCCGCGCAGTACAGCGCCATGAACCAATAGGTGATCACTGGCCGCACACTGATCGACAACGCATCAGCCCAACGCACGCCAGATCGTTGCCCTTGTGCCGCCACGGCTTCCTTCAGCGCCTCAATAGCCCCCGTATTCCACGCCGCGTCCGCACTCGCTCCGATCTCACCCATGCGCTGCGCTCCACGCAACTTCTCGAATTCCAGCGCCTTGTCCTGCATGGACAATTCGTGACTGCGCTCGCCATTACGATCGAGCCATTTCAGAATTTCCGGCGCGAGGCGAAACGCACCACCCAGTAAGCCACCCAGCAAGGTCTCGATCATTGCGCACCTCCGAACAGTTTGAGTTTTACGAACGCGCCAGCGAGAAGCGCCATCACCAGGCCCGTAACCAGCATCTTCACCATGGTCAGTCCGGCGGTTTTCTTGGCCTCGGTAAAGGCGTCCAGAAGTCCGCGCAACTCATGGATATCGCGGGCAGCATCCGGTCCATCGAGGCCGACTTCCGACAGTGCATGACGGGCACCGCGCTCGGCGGCTCGCTCCAGGATTTCCTCGAACTCTTCATGCGGCAACGTCACCATATTGCGTCGCTCGATTTGTGCTTCACTCATGTTTTCAGTCCTCCAGACAACGAAATTGCGGCGTAGGCTCATGCGGCGAAGCCGCGTTATGCCGAAGCCAAAAGCGAAACCCGCCTCAAGGGCGGGTTCTGTGGATTCAAATTCGTCAGATCAGATCGCGACGCCAGTACTCCATCCGGCGACCTTGTAGACAGACAGAACTGCCTCGTCCTCGATAAAGCAAAGCCAGCCCACTTTGGGGACGTAATATTCCCAAGCGCTCGCCACACGGACGGCGATCTGGTTAGTTTTGCCGACCCAGACGCCAGTGGCGGCGGCCGGGACGATGTAGCGATCACCGTCGACGGGGCTCGCGGGCGGTGTAATCAGATCCCGATCCTTGACCGAGAGTCCGACCACCGCGCCAAGCCGTTTCAGGTTGGCATCCATGCCGGTGTTCCAGCCCGACTCGCCAAGCGTCCAGCCGTAAGTGAGTCCAAGATTGGGGTCAGTGCTTGCCATTACGTGCCTCCATAGTATTTGCCATAATTGAGCCCGTAGCCGGCGCGATCAAAACTGCGCGTCTGCCGTTGCCAACTGGCGTAGCCATCGCGCACCGCTTCAATTTCAATCTTGAGTTTTCCGTTGATGCGGCCCAGTCCGCTGTCTGTCGCTTCGTCGGTAGTGAGGTAGGACCAGGCCGTTGTCGAGAGGCCCGTGACGGTTTTTTGCAGCCCGTTGTTCTCGTTGTAGATGCGTACCGTATAGGTGGTGCCGGCTTCGGGGCCGATGTTGGCTTCCGTTTGCATGACCAGATAAACCGTCTGCTGCATGCGGTCGCGGTGAGCCCACGTCAAAGCAATCTGGCCAAGAATTACCGTGGGCCACATCACGTTATTCACCTTGACGTTCCCCGGTGGATAGGGACGAATCATTCGGCCAGCAAAGGTGTAGCTGTCTGCCGGTGCGGCGGATTCAGCCAGTCGTCCGAGTCCCGTCGCAGGGAGCATCTTGACCTGCAGTGTTTCGCCGGACAGGTATTGCTCGGTTATCAGTGCCTCCAGCGCATCGGCAAACCAGATGCGAGCTGCGGCCAGGTGCGGTGCCGGCACGGTATCGAGCACGCCGCGATCCACCGTAACGGTGCCGGCCACGAGATTGATCGCCTTGACCGCGACGATCTCGTTGTCGAGATAGGCAAAGGTGTCGAGTTTCACCACGTCCAGGTCTTGGCCATTGCCGACGGTCAGTAGGGTCGCCTGCTCATCGATGGCGTTGGTGACCGTCGCATTCGGCGTAAAGCCCATCGTCTCCACTTCGGCGTAGGCGGCACTACCCTGGCGAGTCAGCAGTTTGACGTTGAGCGAATCGCCAGAGGGGCGACTGGCGCAGGCGATTAGCAAGCCGCCTTGAGGATCCAGTTCGTCCCTGGCCGTCTGCGATTCGCCGACCACTCGTTTGACGACCGACCACCACGGCGCTTCGCTCAGTCGTCGATACGGAACGGGGGCTGGCGAGGTCAGCGGCGAAACCCATGAGGTCGGCGTCGGAGAAACATAG